>NZ_CP108036.1:6926366-7240799 GCF_036170895.1 Streptomyces erythrochromogenes
CGGATCGCGACGATTGAGGCGATCGGCTTGGCAGCGCCCTTGTGGCGGGCGATGGCGTCGTCCAGGGTGGTCCGGTCGGGTCCACCGTGCTGTGCCATGTGGATGCGCCCCCCATAGTTGGCGGTGACGACGGCGGCGTGGTCGTAGACGGGGTCGCCCCGGTACTGGAAGAAGAGTATGTCGCCCTTGCGGATGTCGTAGACGTTGTTGATGTAGTAGCCGCCACGGTATCCAACCAGATGACGCTCCAGGTTGTTGGCCCCCGCCCATGTCCAGCTGGCCTTCACCGGCCAGCTGGACCAGCCAGAGTTCTTGAACCAGGCGCTGTTGCTCCTGTACCACCCGGACCGCATCTTCAGCCCGCCACCGTAGTAGAGGGCCTTGGAGACGAAGTTGGTGCAGTCGTAGTAGTAGTCCCTCTTGATGCCGACGTTGTTGTAGGCCCAGCTGCCGGTTCCCAGGCCGTTGACCCACGACGCCGGGGCGAAGGAGGCCGTGCGGACGCCGCCGGCGGGTGCTTCGCCGACGGGGAAACCGTCCTCGCCGAGCGTGAGCGCCCCGGTGCCGTCGGCCGGCGGCTCTGCGGCGTCCGCGGATGTGGCGAGCACCTGGGTGGCCGCGGTCGCCGTCGCCGACAGGGTCTGGCCCGCCTGAGCGTCGTCGGACTCGCTCTGGAGCTTGACGGTGTCACCGGACACGGAGAACAGGTACCGCTTGCTGTTCTGACTCTCGGACACCTGGTCGACGCCATCGATCCGGACCGTCGTCGTTTCCGAGACGGTGGTGCGCAGCAGCAGGCGTCCGGACGCCGCGTCGGTACCCGTCACCGTCTCGGTGAGAGCCGTGGAGATCCCCGCGTAGGCCATGTTCCTGGTGGCCAAGGCCTCACGTGCGCTGACCAGGCTGGCCTCCTGCGTGCCCAGCAGATCACCGAAGACCGCTCCGTGCGGGGATTCGGCGGCTGCATCGGCGGCGGTCAGGCTCGCGCCGATGGTGATCTTGTTGCGTGCGTTGAGGTACGCCTGGACGTAGTCCTGGAAGCGCGTGGCTCCGCCGGCCACCGACGCACCGTGAACCAGTGCGGATCGTGAGACGGGGCCGCTGCCGACGGCGTTCTTCGCCGTCACCGCGACCCGGTAGGAGGTGGCGTTGTCCAGCCCGGAGAAGACGGCACGCGGTGCCGAGCCCTCCCACGTGCCGACCACGGTGCCGTCGCTCTTCTCGGCCTTGGCCACGTAAGTGATGTCATGGGTCGCACCCCCGTCGAGGGGAGCGTTCCAGGTGGCGACCAGGCTGGTGTCACCCGGGGTGGACACCATGTCGCTGACGGCGCCCGGGGCGGTCGGCGGCAGGTACTCGACGGTCAGCTTGGGACGTTGGGCGGGGTCCGCCGCGGCACCCGAGCGGTAGGCCGCCGCGGCGGCCGTGCCGGAAACGGTGAGGGCCGCACCCTCGTTGCCGCCGCGATCGGTCCAGGACTGCACCAGCGGGCCGAAGTCGATTTCGGCCAGAGCGGTATCGGCTATGTATGTGTCCTCGCCCGCGGCGGTGAGGAGGTCCTTGCCACTCTGCGCCGGGGTCCACGGCGTGGACAGTTCGTACACGGCCGGCTTCTGTGCCACGCACTGCGTGGTGCAGTCGGACCTGGTCAGCGACAGCTTGGCAGAGGTGACCCGCGCCCCCTTCGGCAGAGCCGAGAGATCTGCCTTCAAGTGGGTGGCCCACAGGTGGCCGTCGACCGTACCGATCCGCAGTTCGCCGGCCGGCGGTGTGGCACAGCCCGGTGTGTCGCAGTCGGTGGCGGTCGACACGCTCGTGACCGCCGTGTCGGTGAGGGCCAGGGTCTGCGTAGCGGGCATGGGGGGCAGCGGCTGGAGGCGGACCGTCAGGCTCTGCTCGGCCGACCAGGGGGAGCAGCCCACAGGGGTACAGGCGCGTACGGACCAGCGGTAGGTTGCACCGTCAGCCAGCTTTCCCTCCGGGATCTGGATTGCGGCGCGGCCACCGCTCACCTGTGAGACGGGAGGCAGGGTCAGGCCGGGTACCGGGTTGCCGGCTGCGTCCTTCACCGCGAATTCGGCGTTCACCCGGCCTTGGGAGGCCTCGGAGACGACCGCGGACAGGATGGGCGTCAGGGTCTGCTGCGCGCCCGCCTGGATGTCCTGCGGGGCGTCCGGCAGGGGGCTGACGGTGAACGTGGTCCAGTTGGACCACGGCGACCAGCTGTTGCTGTAGTGGGTGCCGTCGTAGGGCGAGGTGCGGAAGCGGTACATGCGGCCGTGCTGGAGCACGCCCGCCGGTACGACCACCGAGGCCGGGGTGCCCTGCGGGACGAACGGCGAGACCAGCGTGTTGCCGACCTGGGTGTTGGTGGCGGCGTCGAAGATCTGGAAGGTGCCGTTGACCGTGTCGCCGTTCTTGTCCGCGAAGGTGTCGCGCAGGGTCGGCGTCGTCGTCTCCACGCGCCAGGCGGGGGTCTTGTCCTGGACGAACGGAGGGCCGGCCTCCTGCTTGGTGCCGGTCTGCGGACGGTAGTTGTAGGTCACCGTCAGCTTGGGCGGGTTGGATGTGGCGTTCGCGGAGTTGACGCGCTTCCACTGCCCGACGACCGACTCCGAGCCGGCCCGCAGGCCCATGCTGGACAGCGGGGCCTTCGCGGACGCCCACGTCTGCACGAGGGTGGTCACGTCGGCGTTGATCCAGCCGTCCGGTGCCGAGCCGCAGGAGGGGTTGCCGCGGGTCTCGGTGGAGGTGGCGTACTTGGTGCCCATGGCGGGCTGGTTCGTCCAGCGCGATGCGGTGCTCGGGGTGCCCGAGTCCCAGACCTCCCACGGCTGCGCGACGCAGTCGGTGTTGCCCGAGTGGAAGTTCCACAGCGACAGCTTGGCGTCGGAGACCAGCGCGTCCGCGATCGGCGCGGTGTTCCACGTGATGAACGAACGCGCGGTGCGGAAGGTGCCGTTGGCGTTCTTCGTCCCGGGGTTGCCGAGGTCGAGCTCGGTGTCGTTCGACCAGTCGACGGTCTCGCCCTGCTGGACGTAGGTGTCGAAGACGTTGCCCAGCGAGGAGGTGGAGGGGTCCACGGTCACGGGGTACCTGGTGGCCGGGTCCGCGAGGAACTTCGCGTCCGGCGTGACGACGAGGTCGACCGTGCCCCTGCCCTGGACGACCTTCATTGCCACGGGCACCCTGCGGGTGTGCTCGCCCGAGACCGGGTCGACCGTGGAGTCCCACATGACCGGCGCCGGCATGACCGCGGTGCGCCGGCTCTTGCGGTCGGTGAACTGCACGCTGCCGTCGGCCTGCTGTTCCACCTTCAGGCCCTTGGCCACCAGGGGCAGGGTGTACGAGTAGTTCTCGCCGGCCGGACGCTGCTTCAGCTCGACGAACTGCTCGAAGCCGCCTCGGGTGGCCTCGATGACGACGTCACCGCCGGGGACGGCGTTGGTGTACTCGGCGCGGGCCCCCTCCAGCTTCGGGGACGGCAGGGCGCCCTTCCACTTGAGGGTGATCTGCTGCTCGCCCTCGCCCAGGGTGACGAGGTCGGTGCTGATGTAGTCGATGGCCGGGGCGGCCTTGGGCGCGGCCTTGGCCATGCGCGGGATGCTGCCCGGTGCCAGCTTCAGGCCTTGCGGGTGGGCCTTCGACACCACGGTCCCGCCGGGGCCGTGGCCCAGGGTCACGTCGACGGCGCGCCAGCCGCGTGCCTGCTGGTCGTAGAACCGGACCGGCCCGGCGGCCACTTCGGTCGTCAGGGTGCCGTTCGGGTTCACCCACGTGGTGGACGTCTCGGACCGCTCCGAGACGGCTTCCACGCGGTGGCCGGACGTGCGCGCGGCCACGCGGGCCCGCGCGAGGTTGAGTTCTTCGGTCACCGTGCCGGGCTTGGCCCCGGCTGCCGGGGCCGCGTCGGCCGGGTGCGAGCTCTGGAGCAGGGTGGCGGTCACGATGAGTGCCGCTCCGCCCGCTATCCAGTGGGTGGTCCCCCAGGGCCCTCTCCCACGGCGTCTTGCCGCGGAGAAACGAGTAGCCATACTTCCTCGGTCTTTCTGCGAGTACCTGATGATCAAGGTACGAGGGGAGCAACGTAGCGCTCTGACCAGGCAGTTCGTTCCCGGAAACGGACATGGGGGACACAAATCACGACCCAGTGATCCAAATCACGCCACGGCTGGTTCTGGCTCCTGCCTCGGCGGTCCCCCCTCGGCCCCGTGCGTCTCACGCCACCATCCGGATGTTGGACAACTCCACCCGTTGCCGGAGAAGGGCATCTACTCTGGCCGGGCAGCTGGTTCGCCCCGTCCGCCAGGCGGGATGCGTCGTAAGAGGGAACCCGGTGGGAATCCGGGACTGCCCCGCAGCGGTGAGCGGGAACGACCGCCGTCATACGCACTGGGACCGGACAACGGTCCTGGGAAGCGACGGCCAGTAGGTGCCCGCCGGGAGACCGGCAGGCGTGCCCGCGAGTCCGAAGACCTGCCCGTTGCCCGTGTGCGACCCGTCGTGCGCGGAAACCCCGGTGACCTCGTGGGCGGGTCGGCGACACATCAGGCGGGCGACCGCGGGCGCGTACGCACAGGTACGCACTCCCGTAACCGGTCGAGGTCCGTCCGATACGTCATCCCTTCGCGCTCCCGACCCTCACCGGGTCCACAGGAGACAGCTCGCGAAGGAGAGTTCCGTGACCAGCAAGACTCCCGCCACCGCCGTACGGGCCGGTGCGGCCACCGTGTACGGCTACCCCCGGCAGGGGCAGAACCGGGAACTGAAGAAGGCCGTCGAGGGCTACTGGAAGGGCCGGGTCGGCGCCGACGCCCTCCGGGAGACGGCCCGCGACCTGCGCCGGGCCAACTGGGGGCAGCTGGCCGACGCCGGCATCACCGAGGTACCCACCGGCGACTTCTCGTACTACGACCACGTGCTGGACACCAGCGTCATGGTCGGCGCCGTCCCCGCACGCCACCGCGCCGCCGTCGAAGCGGACGCCCTGGACGGCTACTTCGCCATGGCGCGCGGCACCCAGGAGGTGGCACCGCTCGAAATGACCAAGTGGTTCGACACCAACTACCACTACCTGGTGCCGGAACTCGGCCCGGACACCGTCTTCACCGCCGACTCCTCCCGGCAGGTCGCGCAGTTCGAGGAGGCCCGCGCGCTCGGCCACACCGCCCGCCCGGTGCTGGTCGGGCCGGTGACGTACCTGCTGCTGGCCAAGCCCGCCCCCGGAGTGGCGGCCGGCTTCGACCCCCTCGCCCTCCTCGACCGCCTGCTCCCCGTGTACGCACGGGTCCTCGCCGACCTGCGCGCGGCCGGGGCGGAGTGGGTGCAGCTGGACGAGCCCGCCCTGGTGCAGGACCGCACCCCGGCCGAGCTGAACGCCGTCGCCCGCGCGTACCGCGAGCTCGGCGCCGCGGCCGACCGGCCGAAGCTGCTCGTGGCCTCCTACTTCGACCGGCTCGGCGAGGCCCTGGCCGTGCTGGCCAAGGCCCCCGTGGACGGGCTCGCCCTGGACTTCACCGGCGCGGCCGCCGCGAACCTCGACGACCTCGCCGCCGTCGGCGGCCTGCCCGGCAAGCGCCTGGTCGCCGGCGTCGTCAACGGCCGCAACATCTGGATCAACGACTTCGAGAAGTCCCTCGCCACGCTCGGCACCCTCCTCGGCCTGGCCGGCAGCGTCGACGTGGCCGCCTCCTGCTCGCTGCTCCACGTGCCGCTGGACGCCTCCGTCGAGCGGGACATCGACCCGCAGGTCAGGCGCTGGCTCGCCTTCGCCCGCCAGAAGACCGCCGAGATCGCCACGCTCGCCCGCGGCCTCGCCCGCGGCACGGACGCCATCGCGGCCGAACTCGCCGCCAACCGCGCCGACCTGGCCTCCCGTGCCACCTCCTCCGTCACCCGCGACCCCGCCGTCCGCGCCCGGACCGCGGCCGTCACCGACGCCGACGGCCGCCGCTCCCAGCCCTACGGGGAGCGGGCGACCGCCCAGCGCACCCGCCTCGGCCTGCCGCTGCTGCCCACGACGACCATCGGATCGTTCCCGCAGACCGCCGAACTGCGCACGGCCCGCGCCGACCTGCGGGCCGGGCGCACCGACACCGCCGGCTACGAGGACCGCATCAGGGCGGAGATCCGGGAGGTGCTGGCCTTCCAGGAGAAGGCCGGCGTCGACGTACTGGTGCACGGCGAGCCCGAACGGGGCGACATGGTCCAGTACTTCGCCGAGCAGCTCACCGGCTACCTCGCCACGCAGCACGGCTGGGTCCAGTCCTACGGCACCCGCTACGTCCGCCCGCCCGTCCTGGCCGGCGACATCTCCCGCCCCGACCCGATGACCGTGCGCTGGACCACGTACGCGCAGGCGCAGACGACGAAGCCGGTCAAGGGCATGCTCACCGGGCCGGTCACCATGCTCGCCTGGTCCTTCGTCCGCGACGACCAGCCGCTCGCGGACACCGCCCGGCAGGTCGCACTGGCCCTGCGCGACGAGGTGAACGACCTGGAGGCGGCCGGGACCTCCGTCATCCAGGTGGACGAGCCCGCACTGCGGGAGACCCTCCCGTTGCGCGGCGCCGACCACGCGGCCTACCTCGCCTGGGCCACCGAGTCCTTCCGGCTCACCACCGCGGGCGTCCGGCCGGACACCCAGATCCACACGCACATGTGCTACGCGGAGTTCGGCGACATCGTCGAGGCGATCGGCGACCTCGACGCCGACGTCATCAGCCTGGAGGCGGCCCGGTCGCACATGCAGGTCGCCGACGAGCTGTCCGGCGCCGGCTATCCGCGCGACGTCGGCCCGGGCGTCTGGGACATCCACTCGCCGCGGATCCCGTCCGTCGACGAGGCCTCGGCGCTGCTGCGCAAGGGCCTGGGGGCCATCCCGGCCGAACGGCTGTGGGTCAACCCCGACTGCGGCCTGAAGACCCGGGCCTGGCCCGAGACCCGGGCCTCCCTGGAGAACCTGGTCGAGGCGGCCCGCCTGGTCCGCGCCGAGGTGGGCGCCGAGGAGTCCGGCGCCGTCTGACCGGCGGAGCCCGTCATATGGAGAGCGGGGGGCCGGCGTACTCCGGCGAGTGCGCCCGGTCCCCGTCCGCGGCCCCGCCCGCGGTCTCGGTGAGCCCCGCGACGTGGTCGGTGATCATGTCGAGGAGGGCCGCCGAGACCGTGGCGTCGCCGAGCACGAGGTGGCCCAGGGTCAGACCGTCCGTCATGGCGGCCAGGTAGCGCGCCAGTACGTGCACCGGTACGCGCAGCTCGAAGGGCATGAGCCGGCGGAGCTGTTCGATGAGCTCGGTGTAGGTGTCGGAGTACAGCTCGTACTGGCGCCGCGCCAGGTGCTCGAACCCGGGTCGGCGCAGGGCGTACTGCGTGAGCTCGTAGGTGAGCATGTGCTCGCCCGGGTTGGCGGCGACGTGGTCCCAGTACGCCTGGAAGCCGGCCCGGATGGTCTCCCGGAGGGTGGCCCGCGGCCGGATGGCCTCCCGCGCCACGGTGATGCCGTGCTCGGTGATCGCCGCGATGACGGATTCCAGCAGGGCCTGCTTGGACTCGAAGCAGTAGTGGAAGACGCTCAGCGAGACGCCGGCCTCGGCGCAGATCGAGCGCGTCGTCGCCCTGGCGACGCCGTCGCGGGCCATCACGCGGATCGCCGCCTCGGTCAGCTGGCGGCGTCGCTCGGCCGACGGCATCCGTGCCATGGGCGTCGTTCCCTTCGTTCCGTGCGGTGCGGTGCGGTGCTGTCGGGCAAAGGCATCCGGGGCCGGCCGGATCGGCGGATCCGGCCGGCCCCGGACGCGGGGACGTGAAGGGCGTCAGCTGCTGTAGACGCCGACCTCGTGGAGCGAGTAGCCCCACTTGGTGCCGCGCTGCACCCCGTGGACGCGAACGTAGCGGGCCGTGGTGCCGGTGAACAGGGCCGTGTCCAGACCGCCGTCACCGGCGGTGGTGGACCACGCGGACTGCCAGTTGGCGCCGTCGCCCGACAGCTCGATGCGGTAGGCCTGCCCGTGCGCCCGCTCCCAGTCGAGGGTGACGCGCTTGACCAGGTTGGCCGCGCCGAGGTCGACCTGGATCCACTGGTCGTCGCTCCAGTCGCTCGCCCAGCGGGTGCCCGTGTTCCCGTCCACGGCCCGGGACGGGGCGTAGCTGGTGAACGGGTTCCACTCGGAGGAGCTGGCCGTGGCGGACGCGCCCGCGGCGAGGTTCACCCCGGCCTTGTGCTTCTCGGACGAGCCCCAGGTGGTGAGGTAGGACTCGGCGCCGCGGAAGAGGTCGTCGACCACGTCCTGGCCGCCGACGATCCTCAGGTCCTCGATCCAGTCCGGGACCAGGCCGTAGTGCGAGGCGCCGTCGGTGTTGAGGTCCCAGGTGCGCTGCCCGGTGGTCTGCTTGTCGATGACGGAGCCGCCGTCGGTGCTGCGGAACGGGTAGCGGACCGGATTCGGGGTGTCGGCCCCGCGGGGGCCGGGCCAACCGCCGACGCCGTTCATGTCGGTGCCGTAGCCGTAGCCGACGTTGTACTTGTCGCGCAGGGCGTTCTTGGCCTTGGCCTCGGCGCTGAAGCCCTCGGCCCCGCCCATGTACTGGGCGACGAACCCGCCGAGCTTGTAGAGCCGCTCGGTCCAGTTGTCGTCCATCCAGCTGTGCGAGGAGATGATGCCCGGGTAGGACTCGGACTCCAGGATGTCGAAGGCCCGGCCGGCGGCCTTGACGCTCATGTGGTCGATCTCCAGCATCATCTTGCGTTTCATCATCCCGCGCACCGCGTACTCGCCGAGATCGGTCAGACCTCGGGTGTTGCACTGCGCGTCCGCCGCGTACGAGGGCACGGACACCCCTGCCGGGAGCTCCTTCTGGGCCGCGGGTGCGGCCGCGAGCCCGATGGGGTTGTCGTGCTGCGGGCCGGTGCACTTCTCGGTCTTCCAGAAGGTGCCGGTCGACAGGAACTGGCCCACGTTGATCGCGGTGCCGAGCGCGCCCTGGTCGAAGCGGACCCCGCACAGGGCGTTGTCGAACTTGTGGCAGAGGAACATGCTCCGCACGCCGAGCTTGTGCAGCTCGTCGAGGCCCCGGTCGATGTCCTCCTTGCTGCACTGCGCGAAGTCCAGGATCTGCTTGCAGCCGAAGGGCTCGGAGGTCTCGACCCCGAGGACGACCGCCAGCTTGCCCTGTTTGACGACCTCGCGGGCCTGGGCGGAGTCGGTGACGATCCGGAACCAGCCCTTTCCGGGGCCGCCGTACATCTTGTCGATGTAGGCCTGCATGTCGTAGGTCTTCTGCGCTTCGAGCCGGATGGCCGTCATCTCGTCACAGCTGCGGTCCTTGAAGAAGTAGACCGAGCAGATCACGCCGTTGGTGACGAGGTCGTTGACGAGCACGCGCTGGCCGCCGCGCCAGGCCCGTTCGACCCACGCGTAGTAGTTCTGCTGGTGGGTGAGCGAGTCGTGGGCGGGCCAGTCCTTGAAGGTCGGCCAGCCGTTGGGGTCGTGCTTGCCGTCGCCGCCCTTGGTGATGAAGTCGAAGATCGCCAGGGTGCCGTCGGGGTAGTGCTCGGGACAGTCCTTGAGGGCGTCGGCCACGCCCATGTCGGAGAAGGGCTTGCCGCAGATGAGGCGCCCGCCGAAGCCCTCGTTGGACATCAGGTGGTCATGCGCGTCGACGAATCCGCGGACCCGTCCCTGGGCGTCGGTGCCCTTGAAGGGCTCGCCGGTGACGTTGATCTCGGAGTCGGGTGCGGGCCGCGCCACCGGATTCCACCAGCCGGGGTTGTCGGCGGCGGAGCTGGGCACGGGGCCGAGCACCATCGCCACCACGGCGAGGAGCAATGACAGGACCGCGATCGGACTGCGCCTGGGGTGTTCGTGTCGGGAAATGGTCATCACTCACGTCTTCGGTCAGCGGATGCGCGGTGGAGGAGCCGGATCCGTTCGGGGACGCGACGGCCACAGGGAGACACTGATTTGTCATGAACCCGCAAACGGTGGGTCGAGAATCGCCACTGGCGCCGACGGAGTCAAGAGTCCGGGACAGATGACCTGATGATTCGTCAGGCGCTCCGATCGCGAGATCCGGCACGGACGGCGGGTCCGGCGTGGCCGGGAGGCGGGAGGTGCGGGGACGGCCTACCGTCGGGGGTATGAGCGCGATGGCCGTGGTGTACGAGGTGGAGGACCCGGTGGCGGCGCACGCCGGCGGGCCCGCGGACGCCGGCGGCGAGGTGGTCGTCGTACGCGTGCACGCGGCGCCCACGGCCCCCGGGATGCCCGGTGTCCCCGGTCCGCGGACCTTCTGCGGCAGGGACACCTTCGCGATGCGGGCCGCCCCGCAGCGGCCCGCGGGGCAGCCCGGCCCGACGTGGTACGAGGCCGGGTACGCGGACCGGGTCTGCCCCGCCTGCGACGACGTGGTGGGCACCGGCTGAGGCGCCCCGGCGGCGGCCGTCCGGCCGGGTGTCAGCGGGCGTCAGCGCGCGTTGTGCTCGGGCAGGTCCATCTCGGCCGGGGCGAAGCCGAAGCCGCGGGCGCCCTTCTTCTCGGTCTGCTTGCCGCAGAACGCCGCCTCGAGGGTGCCGCCGAGCGCCGTGTTGGCCACGCCCTTGTTGGAGGTGTTCGCCATGGCGGACAGGCTGCGCCGGCCGTCGCGCGTGGAGAAGGCGTACGTGTAGAAGCCCTGCACCGTGCCCGTGTGCCCGTAGACCGACGTGCCGCAGGAGAGGTCGTAGCGGCGCAGGCCCAGCCCGTAGAACCGGGTGTTGGTGGTGTCCGTCGGGGTCGCGGCGACCATGGCGTCCAGCAGCCGCGGGGCCAGCAGCCGGCCGCCGAGCAGTGCGGACGTGAAGGTGTTCAGGTCCGCCGGGCTGGAGATCACCGCTCCGGCGGACTGGGCCCACGAGACGGTCTGCTCGGTGGAGTCGACCAGCGGCGCGTCGGCCTCGTCGGGGTGGAGGTAGCCGCGGGCGTGCAGCCCCTTGATCTTCGTGTCGGGGTGCACGTACGTGGTGTTGCGCAGGCCCAGCGGCTTGAAGATGCGCCGCTCGTACTCCTTGCCCACCCGGTTGCCGGTGGCCTTCTCGATGAGCATCCCGACGACGACGAAGTTGGTGTTCGAGTACTTGTACGCCACCCCGGGCTCGGTCGTCCTGGGCTCCCGCAGCGAGAGGTCCAGCAGCTCC
Source organism: Streptomyces erythrochromogenes (assembly GCF_036170895.1). Taxonomy (NCBI): domain Bacteria; kingdom Bacillati; phylum Actinomycetota; class Actinomycetes; order Kitasatosporales; family Streptomycetaceae; genus Streptomyces; species Streptomyces erythrochromogenes. The sequence goes on from NZ_CP108036.1 coordinate 6,937,537, forward strand.
TGGTAGCTGAACACCCGGTTGCGCACGGCCTCGAAGCCGGGGACGGTGTGCTCGAACATGGCGTCGGTGTAGTCCGCGAGACCGCTGCGGTGGGTCAGCAGATGGCGCACGGTGATCCGGTCGTCGGGCAGCAGACCGGGCAGGTAGCGGTTGACCGGGGCGTCCAGGTCGATCTTCTTCTCCCCGACCAGCTGGAGCAGGACCACGGAGGAGAAGGTCTTGCTGACGCTGCCGATCCGGAAGCGGGCCTGCGGGTCCATGGCCGCGCCCGTGGCCTTGTCGCGTACGCCGACGGCCCGCGTGCGGACCCCGTCGGGGCCGCTGAAGCGGGCCATGGCGCCGGGCGCTCCGGCGGCCGTCGTGTTGCGCAGCGCCTGGGTCAGCGCTTCGAGATCGGGGGCGGTCCCGGCGGCCCGGGCGGTGGTCGCGGGCGCGACGGCGGCGGTCACGGCGAGCAGGGCGGCGGTCAGGGCGAGACGTCGGTTCACGGGCAGCGGCACGGTGTTCCTCTGGTCGGTGGTCAGTCGGCAGGGAAGGGAAGGCAGGGGCGGGGCGTCGCGGTCGGCCGGACGGTGCGGCCGCGACGCGCCCATGAAAGATCATCGGGCAAGGACGGCGGTGGCGTGAGCCGCAACGCGCCGTTCTAAGAGGGTAGTTCCAGCAGCCGGAGGGCCTCCTGGCGCATGTCCACCTTGCGGACCTTCCCGGTGACGGTCATGGGGAACTCCTCCACGACGTGCACGTAGCGCGGGATCTTGAAGTGGGCCAGCCGGCCCGCGCAGTACGCGCGGACGGCGTCCGCGGTCAGCGGTTCGGCCCCCTCGCGCATCCGCACCCACGCCATCAGCTCCTCCCCGTACTTGGGGTCGGGCACCCCGATGACCTGGACGTCGAGGACGTCCGGGTGGGTGTGGAGGAACTCCTCGATCTCCCGCGGGTAGAGGTTCTCCCCGCCGCGGATCACCATGTCCTTGATCCGGCCGGTGATGCTCAGGTACCCGTCGTCGTCCATGACGGCCAGGTCGCCCGTGTGCATCCAGCGGGCCGCGTCGACGGCCTCCGCGGTGCGTTCCGGTTCCTCCCAGTAGCCGAGCATCACCGAGTAGCCGCGGGTGCACAGTTCTCCCGGCTCGCCGCGGGGCACGGTCCGCCCGGTCCGCGGATCGACCACCTTCACCTCCAGGTGCGGCCCGACGCGGCCGACGGTGGACACCCGGCGCTCGACCGAGTCGTCGGCGCGGGTCTGCGTCGACACGGGCGAGGTCTCCGTCATCCCGTAGCAGATGGACACCTCGGTCATGCCCATCCGCTCGATGACCTCCCGCATGACCTCGACCGGGCAGGGCGAGCCCGCCATGATCCCGGTGCGCAGGCTGGACAGGTCGTACGCGTCGAAGCCGGGCTCCGCCAGCTCGGCGATGAACATCGTGGGGACGCCGTAGAGGGAGGTGCACCTCTCCGACTCCACCGCCGCCAGGGTGGCCACCGGATCGAAGGACGGCGCGGGGATCACCATGGCCGCACCGTGGCTGGTGCAGGCGAGGTTGCCCATGACCATGCCGAAGCAGTGGTAGAAGGCGACCGGGATGCATACCCGGTCCTGCTCGGTGTAGTGGCACAGCTCGCCCACGAAGAAGCCGTTGTTGAGGATGTTGTGGTGCGAGAGGGTCGCGCCCTTGGGGAACCCGGTGGTCCCGGAGGTGTACTGGATGTTGACGGCGTCGTCGGGGCTGAGCGCGGCCTGTGCCCGGGCCAGGTCGGCCGGGTCGCCCTGGCGGCCTCGCTCCAGCAGGGAGTTCCACACGGGGCCGCCGAGCAGGGCCACGAACTCCAGGGCCGGACATCGCGGGCGCACCTCATCGATCATGGCGGCGTAGTCGGAGGTCTTGAAGCGGTCCGCGGCGGCCAGCAGCCGGATGCCGGACTGCCGCAGCACGTACTCCAGTTCGTGGGAGCGGTAGGCGGGGTTCACCGTGACGAGGACCGCCCCGATCCTGGCCGTGGCGTACTGCACCAGCGTCCACTCCGCGCGGTTGGGGGCCCAGATCCCGACGCGGTCGCCCTTCACGATGCCCAGGTCCAGGAGCCCGAGCGCGAGGGCGTCGACATCGGATGCCAGCTCCGCGTACGTCCAGCGGCGGCCGGCGGCCACGTCGATGAGGGCGTCGCGGTCGGGGAACCTGCGCACCGTCCGGTCCAGGTTCTCGCCGATGGTGTCACCGAGCAGCGGCACTTCGCCGACCCCGGACGCGTAACTCGATGCGGCAGACACAAGGACCTCCTGGAGGGGCGGACCGACGGACCGGCGGGCCGGCAGGGGCCGGCAGAACCGCCGGACACGCGGGCGATCTGGGGCGATGGAGCCTGAAATATACTGACGGGGTGACTGAGAACCCCTTGCCAGCCTGCCCCGAGTGCGCGGGTGCCTACGCCTACGAAATGGGCTCGCTGCTGATCTGCCCCGAGTGCGGGCACGAGTGGCCGCCGACCTCCGCCGGACCGGGGGAGACCCCCGAGGAGCGGGTGATCAAGGACGCCGTCGGCAACGTGCTGGCCGACGGCGACACCGTGACGGTCGTCAAGGGGCTGAAGGTCAAGGGCAGTCCGACCGGCATCAAGGCGGGCACCAAGGTGCGCAACATCCGCCTCGTCGAGGGCGTGGACGGCCACGACATCGACTGCAGGATCGAGGGGTTCGGGCAGATGCAGCTCAAGTCCAGCGTGGTCCGCAAGGTCTGAGGGACCCGAGGGGGACCCGAAGGGTCCGAGGGGAAACGGAAGGCGCCTGCCCGGGGAGAGCCCGGGCAGGCGCCTTCGTCGTGCGCGTGGGGGGTGTGGTGCGGCCCTCCTGGGGGAAGGTCAGGGCGCGGAGAAGAGCCGCTGGGGCGCGGGCGCCATGGTGGTGATCGCCGCCGTGGCCGTGAAGACCTCCTCGCCGTTCTGCCGGGCCACGACCCGCACGGGAAGCCGCCGGCCGTCCGGTGCCGCCGTACGGTCGGGGAGCGCGGTCGTCTCGATCCAGCAGGGCGCGTTCAGCTCCGCGTAGCGGAAGAACCGCATCTCCATGTCGGTCAGGACACCGCGGCGGGGGAAGGCGGAGGCGTACGCGGCCTGGCGCACGGCCTCCAGCAACAGCATGCCCGGGGCGTGGTCGACGGGGTGGTCGAAGAGGATCGGGTGGTTGATGTCGGCCCGCAGCTGCGCGCGGTGCGTGGAGCTGGTCGGGGAGAGGACCACGTCGTGGAAGCGGTCGCGGCACACCCGCCGGGGCGTCATCGGCGGCGGGAGCGGGATGACGCGGGAGGTCACCTGGTCGAGGTCGCCGTTCCCGCCGCGCAGGCGCTGGTAGACGGCTTCGGGCTGGTTGGTGAAACCGGCCTCGGCGGTGCTCAGGAACTCCCCGTCGCGGGTGGCGGTGACGTGCATGGTCAGGCGTGCGAGCCGGCGTCCCCGGCGGGCGATGCCCGAGCAGCGGATGTGGAGCATGATGTCGGCGGGTCTCGAACCGACCGCGAGCGCGGCGGGGTTGACCGAGTAGCTGAACGTGTCCCAGATCTGGCGGTGGCCGAAGGGCACCTCGTACGCCACGTGGCTGAGCAGCGGGATGGCCTGGCGGACGGATTCGGCCAGGAGGAGCGGGTCGTGGTGGCCCGCGTCGGGCGAGTAGAAGCTGTGGGCGCGGGGCCACTGGGCGGTGACGACGTACTCGTCGGGAGCGACGGAACGCCATCCGGTGAGCAGGACCTCGGAGTGCGCGCTCTTGTGCACGTACTCCCGCGGTAAGGCGCTGCTGAGCGAGGCGGTTGCGGGCGAAGTGGAGTGAGTGGCTGAGACGGTCATTGGTTGAGCCCCCCTGGAACGTCGGACATGAGCTGGTGCTTGTTCGGCGCTGGGTCCTAAAATAAAGGATGTTCGTTTTTTTTGTCGAGAAGGTTAGGTGCACATGTCAGAACGGAAGCAGCAACGAGCCCCGCAACTAAGGGCAGTTCAGACCAAGGCGGCCATCCTGCGCGCCGCCGCGGAGGTTTTCGACGAGTTCGGCTTCAGCGGAGCCAGCATCAGCAAGATCATGAAGCGGGCGGACGTCACGCAGGGCGGGATGTACTTCCACTTCAGCTCGAAGGAGGAGCTCGCCTACGCCGTGATGGTCGGTCAGGGCGAGGGCCTGGAGTTCCCCGCGGGCGAGGACGGCCTCCAGCGCCTGGTGGACATCACGCTCTACCTCGCGGAGCAGCTACGGCACAATCCGGTGCTCCGCGCCGGCGTACGACTGGCCGTGGAACAGGGCGAGTTCGGCCTGCGCGACGACGTCGCCTACCAGGCCTGGGTCCTCGAGTTCCGCCAGCAGCTGCGCTTCGCCCGGGCCAAGGGCGAGCTCCAGCCGGACGTCGACGACCACGAACTGGCCTGGGTTCTGGTCAGCTCCTTCACCGGCGCACAGCTCTTCTCCCAGGTCTCCACCGGCCGGGCCGACCTGCCGCAGCGCATCGCCTCGCTCTGGCGCTACCTGCTGCCCGCCGTCGCCACCGAGGACACCCGCAAGGGCCTGCGCCTGACGCTGGAGGCGGCCGGGCCGGAGCAGCAGGGGTGACCGGCCGTCAGGTCGTCGTGACCGGGGCTACGGGATTCGTCGGATCCGCGGTACTGCGCCACCTGGCCGAGCGGTACCCGCAGGTCGTGCCGCGCCTGGTGTCCCGTACGCCGGCCCCCGCCGCCGGGGCGGGCGCCGCACACCGGGTGGGCGCGGACCTGGCGGACCCGGCCTCCCTGCGCGGGGTGTGCGAAGGCGCCGACGTCCTGCTCTCGCTGGCCTCCTACGTCGGACCGGACGCCGGCCGCTGCGAGGCGGTCAACTCCGCCGGAACCGAAGCCCTGATGGCGGAGGCGCGGCGCGCGGGCGTGCGGCGCATCGTCCACCTGTCGACGTGCGCCGTCTACGGTCCGGGACCGCACCGCGGAGCGGAAGCGGGGGAGTTGACGCCCGCCCCGGTCTCGCCGGCCAGCGTGAGCCGGCTGGCGGGGGAGGCGTCCGTGCTCGCCGCGGGGGGCCTGGTGCTGCGCGCCGGGCTGGTGCTGGGCAGGGGCGACCGATGGGTCGTACCGGCCCTCGCCGATGCCTTCCGGCGGGTGCCGGCGCAGTGGGACGGGGGAGCCGGGCTGGCCTCCTTCGTCGACGTCGACGACCTGGCGAGGCTCCTCGCGGCGTTCGCCCTCGGGAACGGCGCCGCGGCCGGGGCGACGGGCGTCCTGCACGCCCACCACCCGGAGCCGGTGCGCAACCGGGACCTCATGCACGCCCTGGCCGGACACGGGGTGCTGCCGGAGCGGCCCGCCGCCGACTGGCCCTGGAGCAGGTGCCTGGAGGCCCTGGCCGCCACCCCGGGCTGGGTGAGCGAGCGGCAGTTCACCCTGCTGGCGCGGGACCACTGGTACCGCGCGGACGCGGCGTGGCGGCTCGCCGGCATCGATCCGGGACCCGGTCCGCTGGACCGGCTCGGCCGGGCGGCGCCCTGGTACCGGGAGAGGGGCGCCGTCACCCCGGGGTGACGGAGATCTGCCAAAGCCTCAACGGGATGGGGGCGGACGGGCCGTGGCGGGGAAGGGGGCGGGTAGCGTCCCGGACAGAGCCGGTCCTGGTCATCCCGAGAACCTTGTGGAGGAGTGGAAATGCCCGCAGATCTTTCGAACATCGTCAAGGCGTATGACGTGCGTGGCGTTGTGCCGGACGAGTGGGACGAGTCGCTGGCGGAGCTGTTCGGTGGTGCTTTCGTCGAGGTCGTGGGTGGTTCGGCGATCGTGGTGGGGCATGACATGCGTCCTTCGTCGCCTGGTTTGTCGGCGGCGTTCGCGCGGGGTGCGGCGGCGCGTGGTGTGGATGTGACGTTGATCGGTCTGTGTTCGACGGACCAGCTGTATTACGCGTCGGGTTCGTCGGGTCTGCCGGGTGCGATGTTCACGGCGTCGCACAATCCTGCGCAGTACAACGGGATCAAGATGTGTCGTGCGGGTGCGGCTCCGGTGGGTCAGGACACGGGTCTGTCGCAGATCCGGTCGCTGGTGGAGGGGTGGCTGGAGGAGGGTGCCCCGGAGGTTGCGGCGGGGACGGTGCCGGGGAGGGTGACGGAGCAGGACTCTCTGAAGGGGTATGCGGAGCACCTGCGGTCTTTGGTGGATCTGGCGTCGATCCGTCCGTTGAAGGTGGTCGTGGACGCGGGCAACGGCATGGGCGGTCACACGGTGCCGACGGTGTTCGAGGGTCTGCCGCTGGATGTGACGCAGATGTACTTCGAGCTGGACGGGACGTTCCCGAACCACGAGGCGAATCCTCTCGATCCGAAGAACATCGTGGATCTGCAGGCGCGGGTGTTGGCGGAGGGCGCGGATCTGGGGATCGCGTTCGACGGTGATGCGGATCGCTGTTTCATCGTGGACGAGCGTGGTGTGGGTGTGTCGCCGTCGGCGATCACGGCTCTGGTGGCGTCGCGTGAGCTGGCGCGTCACGGCGGGTCGGGCACGGTGATCCACAATCTGATCACTTCCTGGTCGGTGCCGGAGGTGGTGCGGGAGAACGGCGGTACGCCGGTTCGTACGCGGGTGGGTCATTCCTTCATCAAGGAGGAGATGGCGAGGACGGGTGCGATCTTCGGTGGTGAGCACTCGGCGCACTACTACTTCAAGGACTTCTGGAACGCGGACACGGGGATGTTGGCGGCGTTGCACGTGCTGGCGGCTCTGGGTGGCCAGGAGGGTCCGCTGTCGGGGCTGGTGGCCTCGTACGACCGTTACGCGGGTTCGGGGGAGATCAACTCCACGGTGGCGGACCAGGCGGGCCGTCTGGCGGCGGTGAAGGAGGCGTTCGCCGGCCGTGAGGGTGTGGTGTTGGACGAGTTGGACGGTTTGACGGTGACGGGTGCGGACTGGTGGTTCAACGTCCGTGCGTCGAACACGGAGCCGTTGCTGCGTCTGAACGTCGAGGCCCGTGACGCGCAGACCCTCTCGCGTGTCCGTGACGAGGCCCTGGCCCTCATCCGCGGCTGACGCACCGAAGCGGGGCCCGCGCTTTTCCGGCGCGGGCCCGCACATACTGTGGCGCCCCGGAGTGGCCAACCACACCAACACGTCGGTGTTCATCTACGAGGCCGACGCGTGCGCGGGTGCTCCGCGGGACCGGACACCGATGGAACCCGGGAAGGTGATCATCGGCGTTCCCCTCCTCTCATTCAAGATCGTCCCCGCTCCGACCCCGGACCTCGGCACCCCGCCGCCCTCGGCGGGGTAGGCCGTTGTTGCACGCCACCTGGCGGTAGCCGGACGAGAACAGGCCCCGGTAGGCGTACGCGGCGGACATCAAGGTCATGTGGTGGTGCCAGCCGGGGAAGGAGCGCCCCTCGAAGTCGAGGAGCCCGAAGTCGTCGGCCAGAGCGCCCAGCGTGGCGGCGGCCCGGCCCGACTGCCGGACCAGCCGCAGCAGGTCGTCCATCCGGTGGCGGCTCATGTTGGTGAGCCAGACCGCACCGCTCGCGCCCGGCGCCCCGGGCCCCGGGCGCCGTTCGCCGAACAGGCGGTACGTCTGCTGCGCGCCCGGGACCGCCAGGTCGGCGCCCGGCACCCGGACCAGGGCCGATTGGATGCGCAGTGGCTGCGGGCGCGCGACACGGCCCGTGAGCGGCGCCGCGTACGGATGGCTGGTGTTGCCCCGCCGCGCGAGGTCGCCCGCCGAGGTGGCGTGCCCGGCGGTGGCGTACGCCGCGGTGGCGTACGCGGCCGGCCGGGCCGGCTCGGACCTGTGGCCCGGTCCGGCCGCGCAGACGGCGAGGGCGGGCGGGACGGACACCAGGAAGTCGTGGCCGCGCCGGCCCAGCATGCCGATCAGCGCGGCGGCCGCGCCGAGGCGGCTGAGGTCGGCGACCACGGGGGCGCGCACCGACGAGGTACGGGCGGCGATCGAATCGACGAGCTCCAGGACCAGTGACTCCGGGGTCTGGTGCGCCACGGCGGGGGAGATCCGCGCCCGGCGGCGCAGGGCGGGGTCCACCGACCAGGAGTCGGGAAGCACCAGCCGCCAGTCGACGGGCACGCTCAGGCCGTCCAGGGAGAGGAAGAGTCCGAAGCCGAACTGGCAGTTGACGATGCGTCCGGCGGCGGGGTCGAAGCGGCGGTGCACGCCGACGGAGTGCTCACCGCGCTTGGGGAAGCAGACCTGCCCGACCGTCCAGGCGTGCACCGGGTGGCGTTCCTCCACCCAGCGGAGCAGCTCGGCGCGGGCCGGATCCCACTCCCACGGGCTCGCGTTGATGAACTGCTGCAGGGACTGGGACGCGGTGGGTGACGCGGTCACGGAAGCCGCGAGCCTGCGGACGGACTTCTTGCCCGGGGTGGTGAGCAGGCCCTGTAAGTAGACCCGGGCCCATCTGCGCTGGTCGGCCCTCGGTAAGTGGCCGAAGAGGCGTTCCGTGAACTCGTCCAGGGCGGTGCCGCCGGCAGCCAGGGCTCTGGTCCTCATGTGCGCCGTCATCTGTCGTCTCCCCTCCAGTGCGGACATCGGTGTGCGCCATGACAGCCAAGAGAATACAGAACGTTCGTTTTGTTTTCCAGCTAAAGTATGGCTTCCCCGCGGCGACTTGGGCACGTTGGAGGTACGACGCCGCCCGCCCCCGACGCGGGCGGCGCGGGACGGCGGGGCATGGTCGCTTCTTCGTCAAGTAGCCGTTGTGCGCGGTCGGCACCGGGGCGACGCTGGAGGTCGTCCCCGTGCCGGGCGCGGGGGTGAGTGAGGAACGAACCGGATGGCAGTGGTAGTGCAGTGGTGAAGCAAGAGCGCGGCGTGCGCACCCGTAATCATCTGATCTCGGTGGCCGCCGCCGAATTCGACCGCAACGGATACGAGGGGACGTCGCTTTCCCGGCTGAGCAGATCGGCCGGTATTTCGATCGGGGCCGTCACCTTCCACTTCTCGGCGAAGGGGGAACTGGCCTCCGCCGTCGAGGATTCCGGTCGGGCCGCCACCCGGAGGGTGGTCGAGTGCGTGACGGCCCGCGGAGGGCCGGCGCTGGACACCGTCTCCTCGCTCGTCCTGGCCCTCGGCCGGCTGATCGAGACCGACGCGGCCGTGCGCGCCGCGGCCCGGCTCACCCAGGAACGCGTCGGCGCCGGCCCCGAGTGGTGCGGCTGCTGGCTCCCGGAGGTCGAGGAACTGCTGGAACAGGCCGCGGAAGAGGGTCAGCTCCATCCGGAGGTCGACCCGCGCCCGCTCACTCAGCTGACGGGACATCTGGTCGGCGGCGTCGTCGCGCGGGCCCGCCGGGACCGGGAGGACCGCCCCGGCGCGGTCGTCGGCGAGCTCGGCGAACTGTGGTGCCTCATCCGGCGGCGCGTCGCGGCCCGCCCGGAAGCGGAAATGCCCAAGTAGGCGGAAATGCGCGGGGATTACGGCCGCCGGCGTGAGGCGCCGTCTAGCGTCAGCGGCATGAATTCCACGCCTCCGCAGATAACCAAGGCAGTGATCCCCGCCGCGGGACTCGGAACACGATTCCTCCCGCTGACGAAGGCCACCCCGAAGGAAATGCTCCCGGTGGTCGACAAGCCCGCCATCCAGTACGTGGTGGAAGAGGCGGTCGCGGCGGGGATGTCGGACATCCTCATGGTCACCGGGCGCAACAAGCGGCCGCTCGAGGACCACTTCGACCGCAACTACGAGCTGGAGGAGGCCCTCCAGCGCCGTGGTGATCAGGACAAACTCAACAGCGTCTGCGCATCCACCGAACTCGCCGACATCCACTACGTGCGCCAGCGGGACCCCAAGGGCCTCGGGCACGCCGTCCTGTGCGCCGCGCCGCACGTCGGCCGGGAGCCCTTCGCCGTCCTCCTGGCCGACGACCTGATCGACCCCAGGGATCCCCTGCTGTCCCGGATGGCCGAGGTCCGCGCCCGGCTCGGCGGCAGCGTCGTGGCCCTCATGGAGGTGGACTCGGACGCCATCCACCTGTACGGATGCGCCGCGGTCGAGCAGTCGGCGGCCGGCGGCGATGGCGTGCGCATCACCGAGCTGGTGGAGAAGCCGGAGCCCGGCACCGCCCCCAGCAACCTCGCGATCATCGGCCGCTACCTCCTCGATCCCGAGATCTTCGAGGTGCTGCGGAGCACCAGCCCCGGGCGCGGCGGCGAGATCCAGCTCACGGACGCCCTGCGCACCCTGGTGCGCGCCGGACGCCCCGTGCACGGCGTGGTCTTCTCCGGCCGCCGCTACGACACGGGGGACCGTGCCGAGTACCTGCGCGCGACGGTCCGGCTCGCCTGCGAGCGCGAGGACCTGGGCCCCGAATTCCTGTCCTGGCTAAGGGAGTTCGTGCGTGCGGAGGAGCTCGCGCCGGTCTGATCAGCCGACCGGTGGGCGACCGGGGAAGTTCCGCGGTCGCCCACCTGACCGGCCCCGACTCCGCCAACTTGCCCAAATCTCAACAGGGTTCGGCCGCTCCGTAGGTTACCGAACGGTAATTACGTAATTTCTTCTTCGGGCCCGGCGAAAGGTGCGGCGCCCCAGGCAGCGAGTGCACGAAGGGAGGTGAACCATGGACGACTCGAACGCAGGACACCCGGCGAAGCGGACCCCCCGCTCCGCCGCAGAGGTGCCGGTCGGCGCACTGCTCGCCGCGGATTCCCCCCGCACCGTCCCCGTGGACGAGAGCCACGCACAGGCTCTCGCGAACTCGGGCCGGACACTGCCGCCGCTGCTCGTGCACCGCCCCACGATGCGGATCATCGACGGGACGCACCGCTTGCGGGCGGCCGTGCTGAGGGGCCGCGACACCGTCGGCGTGACGTACTTCGACGGCAGCGCCGAGGACGCGTTCGTCCTCTCGGTCGAGGCCAACATCAGCCACGGACTCCCGCTGACCCAGGCGGAACGGACGGGCGCGGCGTTGCGCATCCTGCGGTCCCACCCGGACTGGTCCGATCGCGGGATCGCCGGGCGGACCGGCCTCGCGGCCAAGACCGTCGCCGCGCTGCGCCGCCGGGAGGCGCCGGAGCACGAACCGCCGGGCCGCGTCGGCCGGGACGGGCGCATCAGGCCGGCCGATCCGGCCCGCGGCCGGGAGGCCGCGGCCCGGCTGCTCGCGGGCCGGCCCACCGCCTCCCTGCGGCAGATCGCACGGGAGGCGGGCATCGCGCCCTCGACCGTACGGGACGTACGCCGCCGGATCGGCGAGGGCGAGGACCCCGTACCGGCGGGGCAGCGGCGCTCCGGCAGCGCACCGTCCCCGCCGGCCCGGCCGGCGGACCGGGGACGGGCCCGCGGGCAACCGCTGCCCGCGCTGGTCACCGGCCTCTGCAAGGACCCCCTGCTCAGACTCAGCGAGGCGGGCAGGCTGCTGCTGCGCATGCTCGACCTCCAGGTGAGCGGTCTGCGCCAGCGGGAGCGGATCGTCGCCGCGGTGCCCCCGTACCGCGCCGAGACCGCTGCCGCCGCTGCCGCGCAGTGCGCCCGCGACTGGCAGGAACTGTCGGAGGAACTGGGCCGCCGCGCCTCGGCGGAGGCCCGTACCTGAGCGGTCCTCCACCCCCCAATACCGGCCTTCCCTGCTGGAAGGCCCCGTTCATGTGTGTGTCGGAAAGGAAGTCTGGCGATGTCGGTTGTCGAGGGTGCGCGGGTTGATGCGGGTGCGGGGGAGGTGCCGGCCCGTTTGGACGGGCGCCTGAGGTTGGTGCTCGTGGTGCTGCTGGTGGCGCAGTTCATGCTGGCGGTGGATTTCTCGATTTTGAATGTGGCGTTGCCGGTGATCGGTGACGGGCTTGGTTTCTCGTTGTCGAATCTGCAGTGGATCGCGACGTCGTTCGCGTTGTGTGCTGCGGGTTTCACGTTGTTGTTCGGGCGGGTTGCGGACCTGTTCGGGCGTCGGCGGCTGTTCCTGGTGGGCCTTGCGGTGCTGGGCCTGTCCTCGCTCGTGGGTGGTCTGGCGACGTCGCCGGAGATGCTGATCGCGGCGCGGGTGTTCCAGGGTCTGGCGACCGCCGCGGTGACGCCGGCGGGTCTGTCCCTGCTCACTACGTCGTTTCCCGAAGGGCCCTTGCGTCAGAAGGCGTTGGGTCTGAACGGTGCTCTGATGTCGGCGGGGTTCACGACGGGCGCGATTCTGGGTGGAGTGCTCACGGATCTGTTGTCGTGGCGGTGGGCGTTCTTCATCAACGTCCCGGTGGCGCTCGCGGTGTTGTTCATCGCTCCGACGGTGATCAAGGAGTCGCGTCCGGCGACGCGTCCGAAGCTGGACGTGCCGGGGGCGACGGCCGTCACCCTGGGTTTGCTGGCTCTGATTTACGGGTTGACGCAGGCGGGTGAGCACGGTTGGGGTGCGCCGTCTGCGCTGGGTTGGCTGGCTGCGGGTGTGGTGCTGCTGATCGTCTTCTATGCGATCGAGTCGAAGAGTTCGGCTCCGCTGGTTCCGGTTTCTGTGCTGAAGAAGAAGACGGTCGCGTGGGGGAACATCGCGGGTCTGGTCGCGTTTCTGACGGAGACCAGTCTGGTGTTCCTGATGACGCTGTATCTGCAGGAGGTGTTGGACTTCTCGCCGCTGACGGCGGGTCTGTCGTTCGGTGTGCTGGGTGTGGGCACGGTGATCGGTGGTTCGATCGCGCCGCGGGTGATCGGTGCGGTGGGTACGCGGTCGACGTTGATCGTCGGTGGTGTGCTGCAGGCGGTGGCGACGTTGAGCCTGGTGGCGTTGGGTGAGACGTCGGCGTCGATGTGGCTGCTGTTGGTTGCGACGTTCGCGGGTGGTGTGGGCAACATGCTGGTGATCGTCGGGTTCATGGTGACCGCGACGACGGGTCTGCCGGACCATGAGCAGGGTATGGCGACGGGTCTGGCGACGATGACGCAGCAGATCGGCATCACGATGGGCACGCCCATCATGTCCGCGGTCGCCGCGGCCAACACCGACATCCATGCCGGCATCACCACCGCGGTCATCGTCAACACCGCCATCGTCGTGGTCGGCATCCTCACCACCGTCCTCTTCCTCCGCACCAAGGCCGCGAAGGACGTCGCCGCCGCCGGCTGATTTCCCGGCCGAAGAGATTCCCCTCCCTCCGGGAAGCGCCCCGGCACGGTCGTCAGACCGCTCCCGTCGACCGTGCCGGGGTCGCCTCCCTCCTTCTCAAGGAACCCGATGGACCTCCATATCGAAGACCGCGTGTACCTCGTCACCGGCGCGTCGTCCGGCATCGGCGAGGCGACCGTCCGCCTCCTCGCGGCCGAAGGCGCCACCGTCGTCGGCGTCGCCCGCAAGCCGTGGAGCACCGAAGCCCTCGGCGACCGGGTCAGCACCCTCGCCGCCGACCTCACCGATCCCGCCGCGGCCCGGCAGGTCGCGGACGCCGTGGCCGCGCGCCACGGCCGGCTCGACGGCCTCGTCAACAACGTCGGCGCGCTGGAATCCCGTACCGGCTTCCTCGACGTGACCGACGAGCAGTGGAAGAACACCTTCGAGGTCAACTTCCACTCGGCCGTCCGCATGACCCGCGCCGCACTGCCCGCGCTCCTGGAGTCGGGAGCCGGCTCCGTCGTGCACGTGGCGAGCGAGGCCGCCCGCTACCCCGACCCCGGCATCGTCGACTACGCCGCCTCGAAGACGGCGCTGCTGTCCCTGTCCAAGTCCCTCGCCGCGGAGTTCGGCGCACGGGCGGTACGTTCGAACGTCGTCTCCCCGGGGCCCACCCGGACCGCGCTCTTCGACGCGCCCGGCGGCTTCGCCGACCAGCTCGGCCAGCGGTTCGGGCTCCCCGCGGACGAGGCCGTCGACCACTTCATCCGCGAGGTGCGCCGACTGCCCAGCGGCCGCATCGGCACACCCGAAGACGTCGCGGGCGTGATCGCGTACCTGCTCTCGCCCCTGGCGGGCCAGGTCACCGGCGCCGAATGGAGCGTCGACGGCGGCGCCCTGCGGCAGATCTGACCAGGCCGATGCGTGCTTCCCTCCTCGCCCTCGCGGTCGGCGCCTTCGGGATCGGGACGACCGAGTTCGTCATCGTCGGCCTGCTCCCCGAGGTGGCCGACGACCTGTCCGTGTCCATCCCCTCCGCCGGCATGCTGGTCACCGGATACGCCCTGGGCGTGGTCGTCGGCGCACCGCTGATGACCGCGGCCGGTGCCCGGCTTCCCCGCAAGACCATGCTTGTCGTGCTCATGGCTATCTTCATCGCCGGCAACCTGCTCTGCGCCCTCGCCGGGGACTACGCGGCCCTCATGGGCGGGCGGCTGATCGCGGCCCTCACGCACGGCGCGTTCTTCGGGATCGGCTCCGTCGTCGCCGCCGACCTCGTGGCCCCCGACCGGCGGGCCAGCGCCATCGCCCTGATGTTCACCGGCCTCACCCTGGCCAATGTGCTCGGCGTGCCCCTGGGGACCTTCCTGGGCCAGGAGTTCGGCTGGCGTTCGACCTTCTGGGCGGTCACCGCCATCGGGATCGTCGGACTGCTCGCCCTCATCACACTGGTCCCGGCGCAGCCCGCGCCGCAGAGCGGGGCCCTGCGCGGCGAACTCGCCGTCTTCCGCAGGCCTCAGGTGTGGCTGGCCCTGACCACGACGGTCCTCGGCTTCGGCGGCGTCTTCGCCTCCTTCACCTACCTCGCCCCGATGATGACGGAACTGGCCGGCTTCTCCGACGGTGCGGTCGCCTGGCTCCTCGTCCTCTTCGGCGTCGGGCTGTGCGTGGGCAACGTACTCGGCGGCCGGGCCGCCGACCGCTCCCTCATGCCCAGCCTGTACCTCATCCTCGGCGGCCTCTGCCTGGTGCTGGTGGTCTTCACCTTCACGTCGAGGGCCGCCCTGCCCGCCGCGGTCACCCTGGCCGCCTTCGGGGCGATCGGCTTCGCCACCGTGCCGCCGCTCCAGGCACGCGTGATGCAGCAGGCGGCCGGGGCCCCGGCCCTCGCCTCCGCGGCGAACATCGCGGCCTTCAACCTCGGCAACGCCCTCGGCGCCTGGCTCGGCGGCCTCGCTGTCGCCCACGGCCTGGGCTGGACCTCGCCGACCTGGATCGGCGCCGGACTCGCCGCCGCCGGCCTCGGCACCGCGGCCCTCTCCGGCCACCTGGACCGCAGGAGCGGCCGAGGACCGCGCCCGCTTCCCGCCGAACGGCCCCTCCCTGCACCACTCCCCGCGCAGCACCCCTCCGCCGGTGCCGGGCACGGCACCCATCCCATCGTCGAACAGAAGTCGAGGTAGTCCCATGAACGGTGTCGATCGCCGGACCATGCTCACCCGCAGCGCGGCCGTCGTCGGAGGCGCGGCGGTGGCCGGCGCGCTCGCCGGCCCCGCGGCAGCGGCCACGGATCCCGCCGCCTCCGCGGCGCCCGGCTCGGCCGCCGGGACCGGAGCCGTCGTACGCCCGGGCGACCCGCGCTACGAGATGCTCACCACCGGCAACAACCAGCGCTTCGTCGCCCGCCCCGACTACGTCAAGATGGTCCGCTCGACCGCGGACGCCGAACGGGCCCTGAGAGACGCCGTCCGGGCCGGCAAGCGGGTCTCCGTGCGCAGCGGCGGCCACTGCTTCGCCGACTTCGCCGCCCACCCCGAGACCGAGGTCATCATCGACTTCTCGGAGATGACCCACGTCGGCTACGACCCCGCGCGCCGCGCCTTCGTCGTCGAGGCGGGCGCCCGCCTGATCAACGTGTACGAGGCCCTCTACAAGGGCTGGGGCGTCACCATACCCGGCGGCATCTGCTACAGCGTCGGAGCCGGCGGGCACATCGTCGGCGGCGGCTACGGGCTCCTCTCCCGGGCCCACGGCCTGGTCGTCGACCACCTCTACGCCGTGGAGGTCGTCGTCACGGACGGCCGGGGCGGCGTCCGCACCGTCGTCGCCACCCGCGAGAAGAACGACCCCCACCGCGACCTGTGGTGGGCGCACACCGGCGGGGGCGGCGGCAACTTCGGCCTGGTGACCCGCTACTGGTTCCGCTCCCCGGGCGCGAAGGGCTCCGAGCCCTCCGAGCAGCTGATATCGCCGCCGTCGAAGGTCCTCGTCAGCGCCCTCGACTTCCCCTGGGAACAGCTGACGGAGGCGAAGTTCACCCGCCTCCTGAAGAACTTCGGCGCCTGGCACGCCGCCCACAGCGCACCCGACAGCCCCTACCGCAACCTCTCCAGCCTGTTCAACGTCAGCTCCAAGGCCCACGGCAGCGTGGGCATGTTCACCCAGGTCGACGCGACCGTGCCGAACGCGCGCAAGCTGCTCGACGACTACGTGGCGGCCATCACCGCCGGTACGGGGATCACCCCCAAGGCACTGACCCGCGCCACCGGCGAACTGCCCGCCATGCCGCAGTTCGCCGAGCCCAGAACACTGCCCTGGCTCCAGGCGACCCGGCTCGTCGGCACCAACAACCCGACCATCACCAACCCCACCTCGCGCGGCGCGCACAAGTCCGCGTACATGCGCAAGAACTTCACCGACCACCAGATCTCCGCGCTCTACCGGTACATGAGCCGGCCGGACTTCAAGAACCCCGACACCATGCTGGTGCTGTTCTCCTTCGGCGGCCAGGTCAACGCCGTCGCACCCGACGCGACGGCCAACGCGCAGCGGTCGTCCATCTTCAAGATGTGCTTCCAGACCTTCTGGCAGGAGGAGAGCGAGGACGCCTTCTACCTGGGATGGCTGCGCGACCTGTACGAGGACTTCTTCTCGGCGACCGGCGGCGTGCCCCTGATCGACGACAGCACCGACGGCTGCTACATCAACTATCCCGACCGGGACATCACCGACCCACGCCGCAACCGGTCCGGCGTGCCGTGGCAGACCCTCTACTACAAGGACAACTACCCGCGCCTGCAGCAGGTCAAGAAGCGCTACGACCCGTCCGACTTCTTCCGCCACTCCATGTCGATCAAGCCTGCCCGAGGCTGATCCCGGACGGATGACGGCCGGCGGGTGACCGCCGGCGGTCCGGCGTCCCCCACGCGACCCTGCCCGCGGTCCCGCGACCGTCATCCCTGCTCAGAAGCCCCGCACTCCCTTCCCCGGAGTGCGGGGCTTCTGGCGTTCCCGGCCAGGTGTTCGAGTGGCCGAGGCGGTTCGTTGACTGTCCGGGCGGCTCCGGGAAAGCTGATTGCAGGCCGGAAGAGGGCAGCCGAAAAGGGCCCCTCGCAGAGCGATCCGATCCCCTGGCCGCACCCTCGCACACCCCTCAGACACGCCCGCGGCACCGCCGTGCCGCGCCCCTTCCCCCGCCATGCCACGGCGCGATTCCCACCGCGCCAGAGAGAAAGAGGAAGCCATGCGTTCCGTCGCCGTAGTCCTCGGCACCCGGCCGGAAGCCATCAAGTTCGCGCCGGTCATCCGCGCCCTCCAGGACGACCCGCGCTTCGAGCCCGTCGTGATCTCCACCGGCCAGCACCGCCAGATGCTGGACGAGACCCTCGACGCCTTCGGCCTCACCGCCGACGTCGACCTGAAGGTGATGGCGCCCAAGCAGACCCTCTCCCAGGTCACCTACCGCTCGCTGCGCGGCCTGGAGGACTACTTCGCCGCCTCGCCCGCCGACGCGGTCCTGGTCCACGGGGACACCGCCACCACCCTCACCGGCGCCCTGGCCGGTTTCCACCTGCGGATCCCCGTCGTCCACGTCGAGGCCGGACTGCGCAGCGGCCGGCTCGGCTCGCCCTTCCCCGAGGAGGGCAACAGACGGCTCGTCGCGCAGGTCGCCGCACTCCACCTGGCCCCCACCCCCGGCAACCTGGCGAACCTGCTGCGCGAGGGCATCGCCGCCGACACCGTCACCGTCACCGGCAACACCGTCATCGACGCCCTGCGCTGGGCCAGCGGCCGTGCGGAGAGCTACGGCGACCCGGCCCTGGCCGACCTCGACAGCGACCCGCGGCGGGTCGTCCTGGCCTCCGCGCACCGCCGCGAGGCCTGGCCGCACCTGCCCGAGATCGGCCGGGCCCTCGCCCGCATCGCCGACGAGCCCGGCGTGCGCGTCGTCGTACCGCTCCACCGCAACCCCGTCGTCCGCGAGGCGCTCCTGCCGCACATCGGCAACCACCCGGGCATCACCGTCACCGACCCGCTGCCCTACCTCAGCTTCTGCAAGCTCATGGGCCGCGCCGACATCATCGTCTCGGACAGCAGCGGCAGCCAGGAGGAGGGCCCCGCCCTCGGCAAGCCCACGCTCGTCCTCGGCAACGTCACCGAGCGCTCCGAGGCCATTGTCGCCGGTACCGCCTGCCTCGTCGGCACGGCCACCGAGGGGATCGTCGCCCACACCCTGGAGCTGCTGCGCGACCGGGTCGCCTACGACCGGATGGCCAACGCCGCCAACCCGTACGGCGACGGACAGGCCACCGAGCGCACCGTCGCCGCCCTCGCCCACTTCTTCGGCATGGGCCCCGCCCCCGAACCCTTCGTCCCCGACGACGCCGTCGACGAGCTCAGCGTCGAGCTCGCCCGTACGGCCGACTTCGCCCGCACCTGAGCCCGTAGCGAAGCCCGCAGCCGAGCCCGCAGCCGAGTCCGTGCCCGGGCCCGCACCCGATCGAGAGGAGCGCGCATGAGCGCCACCCCGTCCGCCGTCGAACGCCCGCTGAACTTCAGCTCCCCGTACCTGAGGGCCCACCTCGTGCGCGACGCCGTGGACTACACCGTCGAAGGCCGCACCATCGTCGTCAACCCCGGAGTGACGCCCGTGACCATCGCGGAGGAACCCCGCAAGACCATCCCCCCGCTCTCCTCCACCGTCCTCGCCGACACCCGCATCGAGAAGGCCGACGCGCTCCTCCTCCTGCGCTCCGCCCCCGATGGCACCGACATCACCGGCATCACCGCGGAACCCGGCTGGTCCCACCTCGCCGACCTCCTCGGCCCCGGCGAGTTCCCCCGCGAGACCGCCCTCCACCGCAGTCCCCAGGACGACATCAACACCGTCCTGTTCGACCCGGCCCACGTGCTCGGCGAGCGCGAGAACGCCACGGACCTGCGCGAGTTCAACGTCCGCGCCAACCTCTGGTTCTCACCCGCCGGCACCGACTGCGCCGTCCACAACAGCCACGACTTCATCGAGGTCCACACCCAGGTCCACGGCCTCGGCCGGATGCAGCGCTTTCGGGACCGCGACCACGCCTCGCTCTACCAGGACGTCCTGATGAGCCCCGGCTACACCACCCCGGACCCGTTCTGCGCCACCGGCCCCCAGTGCACCTACCACTACCCCTGGCACCAGTACCGGGCCGACACCGACTGCATCTGGCTCGCCATCGAGTACCACCCCGTACCCCGCGCGCTGCGCACCCTCCACCCCGTGACCACCCCGAACCCTCTGGAGAACCACTCGTGACCACCACCGGCAGCACCAACGAAACCGCCCTGCGCGCCCCGAAGTTCACCGCCGAGGTCGTCGCCGACCAGCTCCGCGACGGCTACTGGCTGGAGGCCCCGGACATCGACGGCGACGGCAGGCCCGACCTCTTCGGCTACGGGCTCCGCCTCGGCGAGATCTACTGGTACGCCAACGACGGGGACTGGACCCGCCGCCTGATAGCCGACCGGATCAAGATGCCCGTCGGCGCCGACTACGCCGACGTCACCGGAAACGGCCACCCCGACGTCATCGTCTGCTACGACCTGTACGGCCCGATCGGCACGATCCACGACGCCAACACCGAAGGCGGCAAGATCGACTGGCTGGAGAACCCGGGCACCCCAGACAAGGACGAGTCCCGCTGGAAGCGCCACTACGTCGGCCGCGCCACCGGCATGCACCGCCTGCGCGCAGGCCACTTCACCCGCACCGACCGGCTCCAGATCATCGGCCTCCCGATCGTCGCCAAGGAGGACGTCCACGCCGTCCTGCCCGTCGTGCTCTTCACCCAGCCCGACGACGTGCACACGGCGGAGGAATGGGAGATGACCGTCATCGACGACAGCCACTTCCGGATGATCCACGGCGCCGAGAAGAAGAAGGGCCTGATCCCCGGTTCCGACCTGGAGTCCCTGCTGCTCGCCTCCGACGAGGGCGTCACCTGGCTCCACTACGACGAGGCCCGCCAGGAGTGGATCCGGGAGCTGATCGGCACGGGCGAGCTCACGCAGTTCGAGCAGACCGGATTCCGCGGCAGCGGCGACCTCAACGCAGGCCGCCTCGGCGACGACCCGATGGCCTACGTCGCCGCCGTCGAGCCCTTCCACGGCAACACGGTGGCCGTCTACACCAAGGCCGGCGGCGGCCACGGCTGGAACCGCGTCCTGCTCGACGTGTACGGCGACCCCAACGAGAACGGCGAGGGCCCCGGCCACCAGATCGTCTGCGCCGACTTCGACGGCGACGGCGACGACGAGTTCCTCGTGGCGCTGCGCGGCCCGTGGCCGTGGCAGGGGGTCATGTACTACAAGGCGATCGACGCCGCCAACGGCATCTGGGCCAAGTGGCGGGTCTCCGACGAGTCCGTCGCCCGCATCGCCACCGCCGACTTCAACGGCGACGGCCGCCTGGACTTCGCCACCATCGCTTACTCCGTGCAGAACTACTACGTGGCCAAGGACGCCAAGCTCGTGGTCCACCGCAACCAGATCGAACAGTAGGGGACCAGCGCGCCGGCCCCCCGCGGCCGGCCCCCGGCCCCGCGCGAACTCCGAGCCCCCGACGGGCAGTCCCGCCTTCCGCGACGCCCCTGCGCGCGCCGCCCGGGACCGTGTCCCCGCCGCACGGCGGACCACGGCCCCGGGGGCCGTCCCTCACGAAACCTCTTCCGCACCTCTTCCGAAAGAGCGATTCCCTGTGGCCTCCACGACGTCCTCCGACGCCGCGAAGCGGGCGAAGCTGCCCTCACTGACCGGCCTGCGGTTCTTCGCCGCCCTCTCCGTCTTCTTCTTCCACTCGTCCCTGACCGACTCCCCGATCCCGCCCAACGCCCCCATCAACCCCTTCGCCGACGCCGGCATCGCGGACTGGTTCTCCACCGCCTTCGGCAAGGCCGGCTACCTGGGCGTCTCCTTCTTCTTCGTCCTCTCCGGCTTCGTCCTCGCCTGGGCCGCCAAGCCCGGCGAGCCCGTCACCGCGTTCCTGCGCCGCCGACTGCTGAAGATCTTCCCCAACCACATCGTCGTCTTCGCAGCCGCGATGGTCCTCTTCGCCGGATCGGCCGTCACCGGCGTCGCCGACTGGCTCCCGAACCTCCTGCTCATCCACACCTGGTGGCCGCAGCCCACCGTCAACCTCAGCGTCAACCCGCCCAGCTGGTCCCTCGGCAGCGAGCTGCTCTTCTACATGCTCTTCCCCGCGCTCATCGTCCCGATCCGGGGGCTCCGCGGCCGGGCCGCCCTGTGGGGCTGGAGCGCCGCGATGGTCGCCGGCATGGTCGCCGTCCAGCTCATCGCCACCTACTTTGTCCCCGACACCCCGAAGTCCACCATCACGCCCATCTCCGGAATGCAGTTCTGGTTCGGCTACCTGCTGCCCGCCGGCCGCCTCTTCGAGTTCGTCCTCGGCATCCTGCTCGCCCGGATCGTCCTCGCGGGACTGTGGCCGCGCCGCGTCGGCCTCGGCGTCTCCCTGGCCCTGACCGTTCTCGGCTACGCCGCCGCGCTCGTCGCCCCGTTCCAGTACGGGTTCGTCGTCGCCACGATCATCCCGGTCGCCGCGCTCATCGGGGCCACCGCCCACGCCGACGTCCAGGGCCGCGCCACCTTCCTGCGCAGCCGGACCATGGTCTGGCTCGGCGAGGTCTCCTTCGGCTTCTACCTCGTCCAGGGCGTCACGATCTTCTACCTGCGCTCGCTCCTGGGCGAGCACACCTACAGCGTTCCCGTCGCCCTGATGGTGATCGCAGGCTTCTTCGCCGCCTCGCTGCTCGGCGGCTGGCTCCTCTTCCGCTTCGTCGAGATGCCCGCCATGCGCCGCTTCGGCCGCGCCAGGACCCGTACGCCGTCCGCCCCGGTCCCGACTCCGGCCCACGAGCCGTCCGGGGACCGGACCCCGGTCAGCGCGGCCGCCCGCGACTGACCCGCTCGCCCACCGCCCTACCGCTCACCGCCCGCGTCGGCATCAGCCGGCGCGGGCTCCGGCGTACCCCGGCCCCTACCCGCCGGTCCGGCGGTCAGGCTCGACAGCATGCGCAGCGCCGCGTCGGAGGGGGAGGACTCGGGGGCGCTGTAGAGCAGCATCCGGTGGTTGGTGCCGTCGGTGAGGTGCAGGTTCTCGAAGTCGAGGGTCAGCGGGCCCACCACCGGATGGTGCAGGGTCTTCGTACCGACCGTGCAGTCCCGTACCGGGTGCTTCGACCAGAGGGAGGCGAAATCGGGGCTCTGCAGCATGAGCGAGCCGATGAGCTCGGCCAGCGCGCGGTCCTCGGGATTGCGTCCCGCGACCAGACGCAGCGCCGCCAGCGCCACCCGGGCCTCGCTCTTCCAGTCCGTGTACAGCTCCCGGGTGTGCGGGTCGAGGAACAGCATCCGCGTGAGGTTCGGGCGTACCGCGGGATCCTCGGGACTCGCGAAGTCCAGGTGCCCGGCGAGCAGGGCGTGCCCCAGCGGGTTCCAGGCGAGTACGTTGTTGCGGCCGTCCAGCACCACGGCGGGGACCTGCGGCATCGCGCCGATCAGCCGGCGCGTGGTGTCGCGGGCGTACTCGGGGCGGGGCGACGGGGCCCGCTTGGCACGCGGCGGACGGGCCAGGTTGTGCAGGTGCGCGTGCTCGTCCGGGGTCAGGCGCAGCGCGCGGGCCAGGGCGTCGAGGACGCTGTCCGAGGCGTTCGTGCTCTGGCCCTGCTCCAGGTGCGTGTAGTACGTGATGCTCACGCCGGCCAGCAGGGCGAGCTCCTCGCGCCGCAGCCCGGGCACGCGCCGGCGGGTGCCGTGGGACGGGAGCCCGACGTCCTCGGGCTGGAGCTGGGCGCGACGGGTGCGGAGGAACTCTCCCAGAGCGGTCGGTGTGTCCATGCCTTCCAGTGTGCCGGGGGAGGGCGCCGGGCGCCGCCCCGGAAGGTGGCCCTGGGAGTGCTAGCTTGCGCGGCGCCAGCACAACCAGAGGGCTGGGTAACCCTTTCCGACCGGTCCAGAGTCGATGAGGCAACACACCGTTGCGTGATCGAGAGGAAGTCTGGCGATGTCGGTTGTCGAGGGTGCGCGGGTTGATGCGGGTGCGGGGGAGGTGCCGGCCCGTTTGGACGGGCGCCTGAGGTTGGTGCTCGTGGTGCTGCTGGTGGCGCAGTTCATGCTGGCGGTGGATTTCTCGATTTTGAATGTGGCGTTGCCGGTGATCGGTGACGGGCTTGGTTTCTCGTTGTCGAATCTGCAGTGGATCGCGACGTCGTTCGCGTTGTGTGCTGCGGGTTTCACGTTGTTGTTCGGGCGGGTTGCGGACCTGTTCGGGCGTCGGCGGCTGTTCCTGGTGGGCCTTGCGGTGCTGGGCCTGTCCTCGCTCGTGGGTGGTCTGGCGACGTCGCCGGAGATGCTGATCGCGGCGCGGGTGTTCCAGGGTCTGGCGACCGCCGCGGTGACGCCGGCGGGTCTGTCCCTGCTCACTACGTCGTTTCCCGAAGGGCCCTTGCGTCAGAAGGCGTTGGGTCTGAACGGTGCTCTGATGTCGGCGGGGTTCACGACGGGCGCGATTCTGGGTGGAGTGCTCACGGATCTGTTGTCGTGGCGGTGGGCGTTCTTCATCAACGTCCCGGTGGCGCTCGCGGTGTTGTTCATCGCTCCGACGGTGATCAAGGAGTCGCGTCCGGCGACGCGTCCGAAGCTGGACGTGCCGGGGGCGACGGCCGTCACCCTGGGTTTGCTGGCTCTGATTTACGGGTTGACGCAGGCGGGTGAGCACGGTTGGGGTGCGCCGTCTGCGCTGGGTTGGCTGGCTGCGGGTGTGGTGCTGCTGATCGTCTTCTATGCGATCGAGTCGAAGAGTTCGGCTCCGCTGGTTCCGGTTTCTGTGCTGAAGAAGAAGACGGTCGCGTGGGGGAACATCGCGGGTCTGGTCGCGTTTCTGACGGAGACCAGTCTGGTGTTCCTGATGACGCTGTATCTGCAGGAGGTGTTGGACTTCTCGCCGCTGACGGCGGGTCTGTCGTTCGGTGTGCTGGGTGTGGGCACGGTGATCGGTGGTTCGATCGCGCCGCGGGTGATCGGTGCGGTGGGTACGCGGTCGACGTTGATCGTCGGTGGTGTGCTGCAGGCGGTGGCGACGTTGAGCCTGGTGGCGTTGGGTGAGACGTCGGCGTCGATGTGGCTGCTGTTGGTTGCGACGTTCGCGGGTGGTGTGGGCAACATGCTGGTGATCGTCGGGTTCATGGTGACCGCGACGACGGGTCTGCCGGACCATGAGCAGGGTATGGCGACGGGTCTGGCGACGATGACGCAGCAGATCGGCATCACGATGGGCACGCCCATCATGTCCGCGGTCGCCGCGGCCAACACCGACATCCATGCCGGCATCACCACCGCGGTCATCGTCAACACCGCCATCGTCGTGGTCGGCATCCTCACCACCGTCCTCTTCCTCCGCACCAAGCAGCCCGGCAACTAAGGCAACTCCGCCTTGTGACAGACCTGCCGAGGCGGCGAACGTTGGCCCCAGGCACGGAGGGAAGGAACCCCGATGGCAACACCCACCCACTCGGCCGCCGGACAGAGCCGTGCCCGGGTCCGCTGGGAGCACGCGAGCATCCCCTCCCCGTCCGGCCCCGTCCCCGCCCGGGTGTACCGGCCGGCGGCATCCGCACCGCAGGGCTGGCTGGTCTGGGCCCACGGAGGCAGCTGGCGAGCCGGATCCGCCCAGGACTGGCACGGCCCCACCGCCGAACTCTCCCTGATCTCCGGCTTCGCCGTCGCCAGCGTCGACTACCGGCTGGTCCCCGAGGTACGCCACCCGGCCATGGTCGAGGACGTACTGGCGGCGCTCGCCTGGGCCCGGGAACAGGCCGTGGAACGGGCAGGGGAGCGGGCCGGGGAATCCCTACCCGTCGCGGTCGGCGGAGACAGCGCGGGAGCCACCCTCGCCGCCTGCGCCGCCCTCGCCTGCCGCGACCGGGCCCTTCCGCTGGCCGCCCAGCTCCTCGCCTACCCGCCGCTGGACCCCGGTTGTACGGCGGCCTCGTACCACCGCTACCCCGACATGTTCCCCACCGCCTCCTACCTGATGGCGGCCTGGCAGGACTACCGGGACCCGGGCCGGCCCGCCGCCGCCGACGGCACCCCGCTCTACAGCACCCCCTTCGAGGCGGCCGACCTGCGCGGCGTGGCTCGGGCCGTCCTGGCCACCGGCGACCTCGACCCCGTCGGCGACGACGTACACCGCTACGCGCGCCTGCTGCACACGGCCGGAGTGGAGGTCACCCTGCGGGAGTTCGGGCAGACCGGCCACGGGGCGTTCCTCCAGCCCGGCCGCGCCACGGGCAGCGGCCCCGAGACGACTTCCCTGCGCGGCTGGCTGGGTGTGGCCCTGCGCCTGCTCACCTCACCGGCCGCCCCCGGCGCCTGAGGCGCCCCTTCCACCCCCTCCGTTCAACCCATCCCACATGGAGCCGACATGAGCCCCGACACACCCAACCTCGACGCCCTGCTCCGGCACTTCGCCGACCTCCGCGACGGCCACCACGGCGGCGCCGTCACCCGTCCCGACAAGGAGGAGCACTTCCGCACCGCCGCCCGGCTCCTCGACCCGTACGCCCGACAGGCACTCGCCGAACTCAACGACGAACTCCTCCTCGGGCAGGGCGTGGTCGACGCCAGCGGCGTGCAACGCGCCGACGACGGGAGCCTCTTCCACGCCTGGACCCTCTGGTGGGACGAGCAGTCGACCGCCGACATCCCGCCGGTGACGCTCTACGCCCACTACGGCGCGGGCTTCCACCACCCCCACCTGCGCGGCGCCACGGTCTCCGAATGGCCGCTCAACGTCTTCGACGAGGAGCAGGCCGCCGCCGAACTCCCCACGATGCGCGCCATCGCCGCCGCCGACCTGCACAACCTCGTCTTCGAACGGGACTTCAGGATCGTCCCGGCGACCGTGGCGGGCGCCACCGGCCTCCCCGCCCACCAGCACTGAAAGGCCGTCCGTCATGACGAAGCCGCGACTGTCCGTACTGGACCAGACCCCCGTCGGCGAGGACCACACCGCGGACCAGGCGCTGCGCGCCTCCGTGGACCTCGCCCGGGCCGCCGAGGACCTCGGGTACACCCGCTACTGGGCCGCCGAGCACCACGGTTCCCCGGGCTTCGCGAGCAGCGCCCCCGAGATCCTCGCGGGAGCCCTGCTCGCCCACACCTCGCGCATGCGGATCGGCACCGGCGGGGTACTGCTGCCCCGCTACGACCCGGCGAAGGTCGCCGAGGTCTTCGGGGTCCTCGCCTCCCTCCACCCGGGCCGCGTCGACCTCGGCATCGGCCGGGCCGGCGGCCCCGCACGGGACTTCCCGCAGCGGCTGGCGGACTTGCGGACGCTGCTCGGCGCGGGCGGCGTCGTACCGCACCCGCCCGTCCCGCCGCAGATGTGGCTCCTGGGCGCGGGCCGCGAGTCGGCGCGGCTGGCCGGCCTGCTGGGCACCGGGTTCGCGTTCGGGCACTTCTTCTCCCCGGCCGGCGGGGCGGAGGCGTTCGACGACTACCGCTCCCAGTTCCGCCGGGCCACCGGCCGGCCCGCGGGCGGCGCCCTCGCGGTACGCGTGGTCACGGCCGACAGCGCCGGCCGCGCCGAGGAGCTGGCCCAGAGCCTGCTGCTGTGGCGCGCCCGCAAGGACCTCGGCCAGGACGCGCCGCTGCCGTCGTACGAGACCACGCGCCGCCACCGCTGGACCGGCGCGGAGCTGGAGCGGGCCAAGGTGCACCGCACGGCCCTGGTCTCCGGGGCGCCCGAGCAGGTGCACGCCGTACTGACGGGGCTCGCCGCCACCCACGGGGTGGACGAGCTGATCGTCAACACCCTCACGGCCGACCCGTCCGACCGGCGGCGCTCCTACGAGCTGCTGGCCGAGGCCTTCGACCTGCCGGCGGACCGCCGGGAAGCAGCAGTGCCGGCCGCGCGCTAGACCAGTGTCCCGCGGATCCCGCCGTGCCCGCGACGCCCGTCACCGGGCGCCGCGGGCCGGGCCGGGTGATCTACGGTGGGCCCAGGGCGGTGTCCGGGAGCGGCGCCGCGGACGAGGGGGAGCGTCGATGGACCGGCACGTCGCATTCGAGAACCTGCACAACTTCCGTGACCTGGGCGGCTACGGGGGCGCCGACGGCAGAACCGTCCGGTGGCGGACCCTGTACCGCGCCGACTCACTGGGCAAGCTGCGCGGCGCCGACTGGGACACGTTCCTGGAGCTGGGCGTCGGCACCGTGATCGACCTGCGCTACCCGTGGGAGATAGCGGCCAAGGGCCGGGTGCCCGAGGCGGAGCGGTTGAAGTACGTCAACCTGAGCATCGAGCACCGGCCCTACGACCAGGCCGAGATCGACCCCGGCACCGACCCCTGGCGCTACCTCGCCGACCGGTTCGCGGAGGTCACCGAGGACGGCGCCGAGGAGATCCGGCAGGTCCTGGAGACGATCGCCGAAGCGCCCGGGCCGCTGGTCTTCCACTGCACTTCGGGCAAGGACCGGACCGGGCTGATCGCCGCGTTCGTCCTCACCCTGCTCGGTGTCCCCGAGGAGCAGGTCCTCGCCGACTTCGCGCTCACCGAGCTGGCCACCGAACGCCTCACCGCCGACTGGCGGGCCGCCAACCCGGACCGGGTCATGAAGTGGCCGAGCTACGGCCGTGCCCCGGCGGTGATCATGGAGCTGGTGCTGGCGGACCTCCAGGCCCGCCACGGCTCGGTGCACGGCTATCTCAAGAACCGCGCGGGGCTCTCGGACCGGACCGCCGAGCGGCTGCGCGCCCGGCTGCTGACGCCCGCCGACGCCTGACACCTTCCGGGCCGCGCGGCGTGAACCGGCGTGCGCGCGGGCGCTGTTGCGCGACGCGAAGTCGCTCTGGTGGCGCCGCCGGATGATCCCTACCATCGGAGCAGGGGCGGGGGAGGGGGTGCGTTCATGGCAGCGCAGGTCGGGCGGCTGGAGCGCTTCGTGGCCTGGCTGCTGCGCAACGCCGACGTGGTGGTCGCCCTCTGCGTCGCGATGGCGGTCGGCTTCCTGGACATCTTCGGCGACGTCGTCAGCGACGACGTCTCCTCCGGCGCCACCCTCGTCGTCCTCGGCCTCCTCGCGACCGGCTCGATCGTGGAGCGGGTGCGCCGGCCGGCCAGCATCCACGAGGCGCTGAGCGGGACCCGCCAGGCCCTGGAGGACCTCGCCATGGTCCGCTCGCTCTCCGGCAACGAGGTCGGCGAAGCCCTGCGCAAGGCCAGGCAGCACACCAACCTCTGGTACTTCAAAGGCGGAACGGGCACCTACCTCAGGGCGGTCACCCTGCCGCTGTGCGTGGCCGCGGCCAAGGAACAGCGCTCCCAGCTCAACGTGAAGATCGACATCGTCAACCCGGCCGACGAGCGCGCCTGCGCCGCCTACGCCCGGTTCCGGCAGATGTTCGGCGGGCAGCGCCGGGGCGACGAGGTGTGGACCACCGATCGGGTCCGCCGGGAGTCGTACGCTACCGTCCTCGCCGCCTGCTGGTACCAGCGGCAGCTGACCACCCTCGAGATCAGCGTGCACCTCTCGTCCGCCGTGCCCACCCTGCGCTTCGACCTCTCCGAGACCTGCCTCGTCATCACCCAGGACGACCAGTCCCGGGTGAACCTGCTGGTGGAGCGGGGGCAACCGCTCTACGACTACTACGTCACCGAGTTGCACCAGAGCCGCGAGCAGGCCACCGTGCTCGATCTGCGGGTCGCGTCGCCCCTCGGCCAGGAGCCCACCGTCGACGAAGTGCGGACGCTCTTCGACGACCTGGGGCTCCCGCTGCCGCGCGTCTTCACCGACAGCGACATCGGCAAGATCATCGAGAAGGCCCTGCACGCGGAGGACCCCTACAGGAGGTGAGGCGCTGCGGCGCGTGCCATGGACTACGAGCTCGAAAGGACCCTTGTCTCCCTGGAGGAGATCGCCTCCGGGGACCGTGAGCTGCGCGCGGTGCGCCATCCGCTCGGGTTCCTGTGCCTGCCGCTGCTGAGAGACGGCCTGCGCGGAATCTGCGTGCACCTCTTCGAGGCCGGCAACCGAGCCGAGCCGGACGCCTCCCCCCTGCACGCCCACAGCTGGGAACTGCGCAGCCGGGTGCTGTACGGGCGGATCGCCAACCTCCCCGTACGCACCCGGGTGGTGCGGGACGGCGAGGAGGGCGCGACCCACCGGGTGTTCGAGGTGCACAGCCGCAGCGACGGCGTGGACGAGATCCGCCCCACGCCCCTGCTGGTACGCAGCGAGCCCGGTCCCGCCCACATCAGCTCCGGCGGGGAGACGTACACGCTGCCCGCGGGGGAGTTCCACGCCACCGCCCTGGAAGGCCCGGAACCGGCGGCCACCCTGGTCCACGGGCTGTCGGTCCCCGGCCGGCGCGACCTCTCGCTCGGACCGCTCGACGGCCGGCCGCGCCGCACGACCCGCCGGCTGTGCGACAAGGCGCAGACCGTGCGCAGCGTCCACACCGTCCTCAGGAGGATCGATGCCCAGCAACGGGCCTGATTTCGACCGCGAGCGGCGGATCGCCGTCGCCGCGGCGGAGGAGGCGGGCGGTCTGCTGCGCAGGCGCTTCGGGGCCGCGTACTGCCTGCGGACCAAGGACGAGTCGGGGGACGTCCAGGTCGACCTCGACCTCGCCGCCGAGGAACTCGTACTGGGACGGATCCAGCGGCACTTCCCGGACGACCGGATCCTGTCCGAGGAGGCCGGCCTGCTGGACGCGGCGGGCGAGCGCACCTGGCTGGTCGACCCGCTGGACGGCAGCAACAACGTCGCGATCGGCCTGCCCGCCTACGCGGTCGGCATCGGGCTGTGCCTGGCCGGCGTCCCGGTGCTGGGCGTGGTGCACGAGCCGGTCACCGGACAGACCTGGCACGCGGTCAGAGGGCACGGGGCGCACGGCGGCGCCGGGGTGCTGACGGGGCCCGCGCCCGGGCCGCCGGGCCCCGGACCCGTCGTCGCCTGGACCCAGGGGTACGCCGTGCGGCGCGGTGACGCGACGGCGGTGGCCCTGCGCGGTGCGCTGGAGCTCCACTGCCGGCGGGTCCTCCAGCTGTGGGCGCCGCTGCTCGGCTGGAGCCTGCTGGCACGCGGCACCATCGACGCCTTCGTCGGCTACCGGGCCGAGGGCGTGGACCTGCCGACGGGGGCGCTGCTCGCCGCCGAGGCGGGGGTGGAGCTGCGCACGCTGTCCGGCGCGCCCTTCACCCCCGGATTCGCCGGGGACGACTCCGGGCGCAGCTTCGTCGCGGCGCGCGGCGAGACCCTGGCGCACCTGCTGCGGGAGGTGGGCGCCGTCGCCTGAGGGGTCGTCGCCGCCTCAGGTGGTGGCGGCCAGGGCCAGCGTCGCCGCCAGGGTGCCGGCCACCGAGAGGACCAGCCCCGTACCGAGGAAGCGGCGCATCTCGATGCGGGTGCCGTGCCAGCGGCACCGCTCGAACCACAGCAGGGTGGCCAGCGAAGCCCACGGCGTGATGACCGGGCCGACGTTGACGCCGACGAGCTGTGCGAGCAGCTGGTGGTGGTTGGCCTCGGGGATGGCCGCCTCGCCCGCCAGGTAGGCCGGCAGGTTGTTGAGCACGTTGGAGAAGCCCGCACCGACCGCGGCCGACCTCAGCATCCCGACGAGGTCGTTGTCCGAACCCATCGCCGCGGCCAGGACGTCGTGCAGCCCGTGCGCGTTGACGGTCTCCACGACCAGGAACATGCCCGGCACCAGGACGAGCAGCCGCCACGGGACCAGGGACGGGCGCAGCGCCCCGCGGTCGCGGACCGCGAAGGCCGCCACCACGACCAGCGCGGCCGCCATCGACGCCGACCACAGCGGCACGTCCGCGAGGAGCAGCGCCACGAGGAACCCGCCGCACGCGATCGCGCACACCCGGAACAGGACGCGGTCCTTGGGGCGCGGCGGAGCCGGGGGCGCGTAACTGACCGCGCCGCGCCGCCCCGGGCGCCAGTAGAAGCCCCACAGGCAGGCCATCGTCACGGCGATGGCGGCCAGCTGCGGCGCCCACATGGTGGCGGCCATCTCCGACGGGGCCAGCGCCACCCGGTCCGCGGCGAGCAGGTTCGTCAGGTTCGACACGGGGAGCAGCAGGCTCGCCGTGTTGGCCAGCCACACCGTGGTCATCGCCAGCGGGACGGCCGCGATGCCCACCCGGGTCGCCAGCGCCAGCATCACCGGGGTCAGCAGGACCGCCGTCGTGTCCAGGTTCAGGGTGATCGTCGTGACGGACGCGAACACGACGCAGAGGAGGAAGAGCAGGGCGTAGTTGCCGCGGCCCACCCGCGCCACCCAGGTGGCGACCACGTCGAAGACCTCCGCCTTGCCGGTCAGCTCGGCGAGGACGATGACCGTCGCCAGGAAGACCACCAGCGGCCCGATGCGTTGCAGGACGTCCCCGGCGGGCCCGTGCGGCAGCAGACCGGTGGCGACGCAGAGCACACCGAGTGCGAGCAGCCCGCCGGCCAGCCAGTCCAGTGGATGCAGACGCCTGAGGAAAGACACGGCGAACAGAGTCGCACACGCACGCGCCCGGACGGCAGACGGGCCCGGCCGGAACCGGACACCCCCCACGCCGGGCCCGGGTGAGCGGACCCTCACGCTCCGCGACCCGTCCTCGGCGGGAAGGGGTCGCGGCCGGAGCCCCCGCCCTACCATGGGATCCATGATGACGGACGGGCAAGTCGGGGCGCCGGCACGGGAGTTCGACTTCTTCATCAGCTACTCGCCGGCGGACGAGCAATGGGCCGCGTGGATCGCCTGGACCCTGGAGGAAGCCGGCTACCGCACGGTGGTGCAGGCCTGGGACTTCGTACCGGGGACCAACTTCATAGACTTCATGGACCGCGGAGTCAGCGAGTCCGTCGCCGTGATCGCTGTCCTGTCGCGCCACTACGAACGCTCCACCTACGGGCGCATGGAATGGCAGGCCGCGCTCCGGGCCTCCCCCGAGTCACCCGAACGACGCCTCCTGACCGTCCGGGTGGACGAGATGCCGATCGAGGGACTCCTCGCCACGATCACCTACGTCGACCTGGTGGGCGTCGCCGACACCGACACCGCCCGCTCCCTGCTGCTCACCCGGGTCGAGCAGGCCGTCGACGGGCACGCCCGCCCCGGCCGGCGGCCCGGCTACCCCGGCAGCGGATCGGGCACCGCGTCGGGCGGCGGCCCGGGCGGTGTCCGCCTCCCCGAGCAGGCCCACCGGGGCCGGCTCCGGCCGAGCGCGCTCGCCGGCCCCGGCTGGGCGGGCCGCCGCCGTCCGGCCCGGGCGCCCCTCTACCCGCAGGCCTCGCCGGCCGGCGCCGCCGGCAACGGCCAGGACGCCGTGACCGTCCTGCACCTGGCCGGTCCCGACTTCGGGCGGGGCCGCGAACCCGACTCGCTCAGCCGCCAGATCCGCGGCGACCTGATCATGCTCAGGGACGCGGGAGCCCCGTCCCCCGACCTGATGGTGGTCACCGGCGACCTCACCGCCTCCGGCAGCCCCCGCGAGTGCGACCAGGCCCTCAGCTTCCTCACCACCCTGCGCGCCCAGCTCGACCTGTCGCCCCCGCGCGTGATGGTCGTACCGGGCGCACAGGACGTGAACCAGGCCGCCTCCCAGGCCTACTTCCACACCTGCGAGGCCGACGAGGTGGCACCGCAGCCGCCGTACTGGCCCAAGTGGCGCCACTACACACGCCTGTTCCGCGGCCTCTACCAGGGTCTGGACACCGTCTTCGACAGCGACCAGCCCTGGACCCTCTTCCCGGTGCCCGAACTGAGCACGGTCGTCGCCGGATTCAACTCCTCCATCGCCTACAGCCACCGCCAGGAGGAGCAGTACGGCTTCATCGGCCGCGACCAGGCCGCCTGGTTCGCCGAGGCCATGCGCCGCTACGAGGACGAGGGCTGGCTGCGCATCGGCGCGCTGCGCCACCCGCTCACCGACGGCCGCCGCCCCGGCGACGCCGTCGGCGGCCCCGGCGGACTCCGCGACGTCGACACCCTGGCCCGGCTCGCCGCGCCGCGGCTCCACCTGCTGCTGCACGGCCCGACCGGCGGACCGCGCACTCTGTCCGCCACCCCCGGACACAGCCGGCTCACGGGACCCGCCGGCGGGCTGCCGCTCTTCGGCTCCGCGGCCCCCGCCCGCTTCCAGCTGCTCCAGGTCACCGCGGACGCCGTCACCCGGTGGGACGACCGGATCACGTCCGAGGCCGAGCGGTTCCCCGGCGAGTGGCGGCACACCCGCCGCGTCTTCCCCGTCCCCGAACTTCCCCCCGTGATCAACGTCGGGCACGCCCAGGGCAGGGCACCCCTCGACGACCCCGCCGCCGCGCTCGCCGAGCGGGTCAAGGAGATCTGCCGCGTGCGCAGGGCGGGCGTACGGCTGCGCGACGTCCCGCGCCGCGAACCGGGCGACATGGTCCAGATCATGGCCACCTGGCAGGAGCAGGAGGACGACGTCGTCCAGCAGCAGCGCATCGCCGTCCACCCCGGGACGCCCAGCGAGGAGGAGATCGACCGGTTCGTCGGCCAGGTGCACGCGACCGACTCCGGCTCCGAGGCCGTCCTCGTCCACGGCGGCGACGCGCCGGCCGGCGGGCTGCGGCACCGGGCCGCCGGCCACGGCGTACGGGTCAGGGTGCGCAGCTTCATCGAGTTCCAGGGCCTGCTCGACCTGCGCGGCTACGTCGCCGCGCAGACGGCCCGGCTCGGCAGCAGCGAGCAGTACGCCCCCGGCCTGTACCTGCCCCAGCGCTACCGCGACGCCGACCGCCCCGACGGGCAGGAGCGCGACGGCCTCGTCGAGGAGCTCCTGGAGCTACTCGAATCCGACCACGGCCGCTTCGTCCTGCTCCTCGGCGACTTCGGACACGGCAAGACCTTCGCCCTGCGCGAGCTGGCCCGCCGCATCCCCGAACAGCTCCCGCACCTGACGCCGCTGCTGATCCCGCTCAACACCCTCGACCGGGCGCACAGCCTCGAAGGCCTCGTCGCCGCCCACCTCGCGAGCCACGAGGTCGACACCATCGACCTGCGGGCGCTGCGCTACATGCTGGCCCAGGGCCGCGTCGTCCTGCTCTTCGACGGCTTCGACGAACTGGTCCACCGGGTCAGCTACGACCGGGCCGCCGACCACCTCCAGGTGCTCCTCGACGCCGCCGTCGACAACGCCAAGATCGTCGTCAGCAGCCGCACCCAGCACTTCAAGTCGCACGCCCAGGTCCTCACCGCGCTCGGCGAGCGGGTCGGACTGCTGCCGCAGCGCCGCGTCCTGTCCGTCGAGGGCTTCACCCCGGCGCAGATCCGCTCCTACCTCGTGCGCAGCTACGGCGACGAACGCGCCGCCGACCAGCGCTACCAGCTCCTGCGCAACATCCCCGACCTCCTGATGCTCTGCCGCAACCCGCGGCTGCTCTCCTTCGTCGCGGACCTGAGCCAGGACCAGCTGCGCGCGGTCGCCGGCGCCGGCCGCGCGCTCAGCGCGGCCCGGCTGTACGAGGACGTGTTCAGCTCCTGGCTCGCCTACGAGGAGGCGCGCGGCCAGGGCGGGCCCGGCGCCCCGCCCGGACTCACCGTCGACGAGCTGTGGGCGGCCGTGACCGCGCTGGCCTGGCGGCTGTGGGAGAGCGGCCGCAGCGCCCTGCGCCTGGACGAGCTCACCGAGACCGTCGCCGCCACCCTCAGCGAGCTCACCGAGTCCCCGCTCACCCCGTCCGAACGCGCCCAGGCGGTCGGCGCGGGCAGCCTGCTGGTCCGCAGCTCCGACGGCGTCTTCCAGTTCATCCACGGCTCCGTCGTCGAATGGCTCGTGGCGCGCGAAGCCGCCCGCCAGCTCGACCGCGGCCGCCACACCCTGCTCGTCGCACGCCCGCTCAGCCAGCTCGCCGTCGAGTTCTTCTGCGACCTCGCCGACCACGAACGGTGCGCCCGGTGGGTGCGCGAGGTCCTCGACGCGCCCGGCCGCGGGACCAGCGACGCCGCCCGCGCCAACGCCGTCCGGATCAGCGACCGGCTGCGGGTTCCGGCCGACGCCGACCTGAGGGGCGCCAGGCTGGCCGGCGAGGACCTCTCGCACCGGGACTTCTGCGGCGTCGACCTCTCCGACGCCGATCTCACCGATACCCGGCTGATCGGAGCCAACCTCTCGGGAGCCCTGCTGCGGGGCACCCGGCTGACCGGCGCCCGCCTCGACCGGGCCGACCTGAGCGGGGCCGACCTGACCGGCGCGAACCTCAGCCGGGCCCGCCTGACCCGGGCCGACCTGCGGGGTGCCGTGCTGACCGGCAGCCGCTGGCACCGGGCCGCGCTCATCGACGTCACCATGGACGACGCCGTGCGGGCCGCCCCCGAACTGGGAACCGCCGCGATCGCCCCCGGGATGCCGGTGGACGCCGGATTCCGGCCCTCGGCGGTCGGTGTCCCGTACGGCTTCGGCATGCGCACCAGCAGGCTGCCCGAACCCATCGCCTACAGCAGCGACGGCGAACTCCTCGCGGTCGGCAGCGAGGACGGCTCCATCCTCGTCTGCGGCGCCGACGACGGCCGGGCGGTGCGCACCCTCCAGGGACACGAAGGACGCGTCTACGCGGTGAAGTTCCGGCCGGACGTGATCGCCACCGGCGGGTCCGACGGCACCGTACGCCTCTGGGACCCGGTGACCGGTGCCTGCCGCCACATCCTGGAGATCCACCCCGACGGCGTGTGGCCGGTCTCCTTCGACGAGGCCGGCACGCTCCTCGCCACCGGCGACAGCGAAGGCCTGGTCACGGTCTGGGACGTGGCCACCGGCCGGCCCGTGCACCGGCTGCCCGGCCACACCGCGCCCGTCTACACCGCCGTCCACAGCCGCGACGGCCATCTGCTCACCGGCGACGCGGCCGCGACGGCACGGCTGTGGGACCTGAACACCGGTACGTGCGTCCGGGAGATCGACGGGCACCAAGGAGCCGTCTACCGCGCGCGGTTCAGCCCCGACGGCACCCTCTTCGCCACCGCGGACCGGGGCACGGGCACAGGCGGCGGCACCGTGCGGATCTGGCGGGCGTCCGACGCCCGGCTGCTGCACGAGTTCACCGGACACACCGGCCGCGTGTACGTCCTCGACTTCCACCCGGGCGGCAACCTCCTCGCCAGCGGCTGCACCGACGGCCAGGTCCGGCTCTGGGACCCGGTCGTCGGCACCCCCGCCGGAGTCCTCGAACGGGGCACGGGCGCCGTCTACCAGGTGCTGTTCGGCGACGACGGCGACCTCCTCGCCGCCTGCGACAGCAACGGCGCCGTCCGGCTCTGGACGGTCGCCGGCCGCCCCCACGGCTACACGATCGCCCTCCACCCCCAGCAGCCCGCCGACCACCGCGGCACCGCCTGGGCGTGCGCCTTCCGCCCCGGCGACAGCCAGCTGCTCACCGTCGGCAACGACGGAGGCGCACAGATCTGGGACTCCGCCACCGGCCAGGGCAAGCGCATCCTGCGCGGGCACGGCCGCAGGATCAGCGGCGTCGCCTTCAGCGCGGACGGCTCCCAGTTGGCGACCGCCGGCAACGACGGCGTCGTACGGCTCTGGGACACGCGCACCGGGCGGCGTACGGAGGAGCTCCGCGGCCGCGGCGACCGGCTGGTCTCCGCGGCGTTCAGCCCCGTCGGCCCCGTCCTGGCCACGGCCAGCAACGACGGCGACATGTACCTGTGGGACCCGGTGGGCGGCCACTACCTGCGCGAGCTCGACGCCGAGACCGAGCACGTGTGGGCGGAGGCCTTCAACGCCGACGGCACCCTGCTCGCCACCGCGAACGACGACGACTCGGTCCGCGTCTGGTTCCGCCCGACCGGTTCACCCGTCTCGAACCTGGCCGGGCACCGCGGCCGGGTCCGCTCCATCGCCTTCCGCTCGGACGGCGACGTGCTGGCCACCGGCTGCGACGACAGCGTCGTACGGGTGTGGGAGGCACGCAGCGGCCGCCTGGTGGAGGAGCTCGGCAGCGGCGCCGGCCACGCGGACCGGGTGTACGGCGTCGCGTACGGCCAGGGCAGCGCGTGGCTGGCGAGCGCGAGCTGGGACGGCAGCGCCATCGTCTGGCGGGACGGGCGGGCGCGCCTGCGCCTGCGCGGTCGCGGCGGACGGCTGTGGGCCGTGGCCGCCCATCCGCGCCGGCCGCTGCTGGCCGCCGCCGGCGACGACCGCGCGATCGCCCTCTGGAACGCCGACACGGGCGAGCGGATCACCGACCTCGCGGGCCACACCGGACGGGTGCTCTCCCTGGCCTTCTCCCCGGACGGCAGCCTCCTGGCGAGCGGCGCCGAGGACGGCACCGTACGGCTCTGGGGCACCCCGGCGGACGGGGAGCCGCCGTCGCTGCGCGCGACGCTGATGGGCATGGCGGGCGGCTGGGCGGCGCTGACACCGGCCGGCGGCTACAAGTACGAGGGCGACGTGGCCGGAGAGTTCTGGCACGTGGTGGGCATGTCCCGGTTCACACCGGGGGAGCTCGACGAGTACCTGCCGGGCATCCACCGGCTGCCGCTCGGCGAGGAACTCTGACGCGCCGGTCCGGCCGCGGGCGACCGCGCCCGGACCCCGGCCGTTCCCCTCAGCGCAGGGCCGCGGCGGTGGGCACGACGACCCCGTAGAGGTCGGCGACGGTCGCGAGCGCGGCACGGTGGACCTGCTCGGCGGACAGCTCGCCGCCCACCGAGCTCAGCGGCCTGGTGGCGCAGGCGTCGGCGACCACGGTGGGCCGGTTGCCGCGCAGGAACGCGCCCTGCGCCGTGAACGTCACGCACATGTGGGTCATGAACCCGGCGACGACCACGTTCTCGTGGCCGGCGGCGTCGAGGTGCTCGCCGAGGTCCGTTCCGACGAAGGCGTCCGGCGCGGCCGTCTTGACGACGACGGCCTCGCCCGCGACGGGGGCGACCCGGGGGTGGATCCGCCCGATGTCCTGCCGCACGTCGTACAGGGTTCCCTCGCCGTCGTCGTGGATCACGTGGACGACCTTCGTACCGGCTGCGCGGGCCCGCGCCAGCAGGTCGGCGGCGGCATCGAGCGCCGGCTCCCAGCCCGTCAGCTCCAGCACGCCACGGGTGTAGGTGTTCTGGTAGTCGACCAGGATCAGCGTCGCGTCGGCCAGTGAGGCCGGCGTCCGGTCAAGGCCGTTGAGCTCGCGCAGGGTGGTCGTGGGCATGGAAGAACCCTCCTAGGGCGTCGATTCGAAAGGTGGGGCGGCCCCTTCGCGGAGGTGGCCGTACCCAGAACGCTATGAGCCCCCGGTAATGTCTGCAATGTCATCCAACTTGCAGAAACAGACATGCCGCGGGGCGGTACCGGCGCCCCGGCCCATCGAACGGAGACCCCCGTGAACAGCGCCGGCCGGCTCGTCGTGGTCGTCCTCTTCGAGGGCGTGGACCTGCTGGACGTCACCGGCCCGCCGGAGGTCTTCGCCCTCCTGCGCCGCGAGGTCGGCGACGCCACCGGCTACGAGGTCCTCCTGGCCGCCGAGACCGCGGACCCGGTCACCACCTCCGCCGGGGTCCGCATCCTGCCCGACACCACCTTCGCCGAGCTGGCCGGCAGGAGCGTCGACACCCTGCTGGTCCCCGGCTCGGTCGAGATCGACGACGCCGGCCGTGCCCGCGCCGTCGCCGAGCCCGCCGTCGTCGGCCGGGTCAAGGACCTCGCCGGCCGGACCCGGCGCGTCGCGTCCGTCTGCGTCGGGGCCCACATCCTCGCCGAGGCCGGGCTGCTCGACGGCCGGCGCGCCACCACCCACTGGTCCACCGCGCAGCAGCTCGCCGCCGACCACCCGGCCGTCGAGGTCGACGCCGACCCGATCTTCATCCGCGACCGCGACGTGTGGACCGGCGCGGGCATCAGCGCCTGCCTCGACCTCTCCCTCGCCCTCGTCGCCGACGACTTCGGCGAGGCCGTCGCCCTGCGCGTCGCCCGGCAGCTCGTGATGTACCTGAAGCGGCCGAGCGGACAGAGCCAGTTCAGCGTCCCCCTCGCACCCCTGTCCGCGACCCGGCGCACCGAGGACCTCCGCCACTACGTCACCCGCAACCTCGCCGGCCGGCTCTCCGTCGCGGACCTCGCCGCGCACGCCCACGTCAGCGAACGGCAGCTCACCCGGATCTTCAAGACGGAACTGGGCACGACCCCGGCCTCCTACATCGAATCGGCGCGCGTCGAGGTGGCCCGCAACCAGCTCGAATCCACCGACGCCACCCTCGACCGGATCGCCTCCGCCTGCGGCTTCAACACGACGGACACCCTCATCCGGGCCTTCCGCCGCACCCTCGACACCACCCCCACGGAGTACCGCAACCGCTTCCGCTCCCCGGTCTAGGGGTGCCTCGCGTGCGGCGAGGGGGCCATCCGGCGTACATGCTGCATCCGTACCGCCCGCGACCGAGGAAGAGATCAGGGAACCACACCGGTCGACGGCGGAACGGAGCACCTCCATGACCGACACCCCAGGGCACCCGGCCCACCCTCCCGGCTCGCTGTGCCTGGTCACCGGCGCCACCGGCTACATCGGCGGCCGGCTCGTCCCCGAGCTGATCAAGGCCGGACACCGCGTCCGGTGCCTCGCCCGCACCCCCGCGAAACTGCGCGACCACCCCTGGGCGGGCCAGGCCGAGATCGTCCGCGGCGACGTCACCGACGCCGCGTCGCTCGCCCCCGCCATGGAGGGCGTCGACGTCGCCTACTACCTCGTGCACGCCCTGGGCACCGGGCGCGACTTCGAGGAGACCGACCGCCGGGCCGCGCGCACCTTCGCCGAGCAGGCCCGCGCCGCCGGTGTGCGCCGCATCGTCTACCTGGGCGGACTCACCCCGAGCGGGGTCCCCGGCCACGCCCTCTCGCCCCACCTGCGCTCCCGCGCCGAGGTCGGGCGCATCCTCCTCGACTCCGGGGTCCCCACCACCGTGCTCCGCGCCGCCGTCATCATCGGCTCCGGCTCGGCGTCCTTCGAAATGCTCCGCTACCTCACCGAGCGGCTGCCCGTCATGGTCACCCCGAGCTGGGTGCGCACCCGCATCCAGCCCATCGCCGTCCGCGACGTGCTGCGCTACCTGGTCGGCAGCGCCGGGATGCCCGACCACGTCAGCCGGGCCTTCGACATCGGCGGCCCCGAAGTCCTCACCTACCTCGACATGATGCGCCGCTACGCCGTCGTCGACGGACTGCCCAAACGCCTGATCTTCCCCGTCCCGGTCCTCACCCCGCGCCTGTCCAGCCACTGGGTCGGCCTGGTCACCCCCGTGCCCCGGTCCATCGCCCGGCCGCTCGCGGAATCCCTCAAGTACGAGGTCGTCTGCGACGAGCACGACATCGCCGACTGGGTGCCCGATCCGCCCGGCACCCCCATCTCCTTCGACACGGCGCTCTCGCTCGCCCTCCAGAAGGTCCGCGACGCCCAGGTCGTCACCCGCTGGTCCTCGGCCTCCGTACCCGGCGCGCCCAGCGACCCGCTGCCCACCGACCCCGACTGGGCCGGCGGCAGCCTCTACAGCGACGTCCGCGAGCGCACCGTCGACGCCCCGCCCCAGGCGCTGTGGCGGGTCCTGGAGGGCATCGGCGGGGAGAACGGCTGGTACTCCTTCCCGCTCGCCTGGGCCGTCCGCGGCTGGCTCGACCGCCTCGTCGGCGGCGTCGGACTGCGCCGCGGCCGGCGCGACGCCACGCGCCTGCGGGTCGGCGACTCCCTCGACTTCTGGCGGGTCGAGGAGATCGAACGGGGGCGGCTGCTCAGGCTCCGCGCCGAGATGCGGCTCCCCGGCCTCGCCTGGCTGGAGATGTACGCCGAACAGGACGACGAAGGGCGCACGCGGTACCGGCAGCGGGCCCTCTTCCACCCGCGCGGCCTGGCCGGCCACGCCTACTGGTGGAGCGTCTCGCCCTTCCACGCCCTCGTCTTCGGCGGCATGGCACGCAACATCGCACGCACGGCCGAGGCGGCCGACGGACCGCCCCCGCTCGCGCAGCCGGCCGGGTCCGCCACTGCGGCCGGCGGCCCCACCCCAGGAGCGCAGGCATGAACGTCTCGGTCGTCCTCTTCACCTCGGACCTGCGGGTCCACGACCATCCGCCGCTGCGCGCGGCGCAGGGACCGCGCAACGAGACCGTCCCGCTCTTCGTGCGCGACCCGGCGGTGGACCACGCCGGTTTCGCGGCGCCGAACCGCCTCGCCTTCCTCGCGGACTGCCTGGCCGACCTCGACCAGGGGCTGCGCCGGCGGGGCGGCCGGCTCGTCGTCCGCTCGGGCGACCCCGTCGCCGAAGTGTGCGCCGTCGTACGGGAGACCGACGCCGACGAGGTGCACATGGCCGCCGGGTGCAGCGCCTTCGCCCTGCGGCGCGAACAGCGGCTGCGCCGGGCCCTGGAGGCCGACGGCCGCCGCCTGTACGTCCACGACGGGGTCGTCACCGCCCTGCCGGCCGGCGCCGTGACACCGAACGGCTCCGACCACTTCGCCGTGTTCACCCCGTACTTCAGACGCTGGTCCGGCGAGCGGCTGCGCACGCCCCTCGCCGCACCGCGCGTGGTCCGGGTCCCGCTCGGCATCCGGTCCGAGGGCCTCCCCGCACGGCCGGCCGCCGGAACCGTCTCGGCGGGCCTGGCCACCGGCGGCGAGGAGGAAGGGCGCAAGAGGCTCGCGTACTGGCTCGACCGGCACGCCGACGCCTACGAGGAGGGACACGACGACCTCGCCGCCGACGCGACCTCCCGGCTCTCCCCGTACTTCCACTTCGGCGCGCTCTCGGCGGCCGAGGCCGTGCACCGCGCCCGCGCCCGGGGCGGAGCCGGCGCCGAGGCCTTCGTACGGCAGCTCTGCTGGCGGGACTTCCACCACCAGCTCCTCGCCGCCCGCCCCGCGGTCGCCGACGCCGACTACCGCACCCGGTCCGACCACTGGCGCCGCGGTGCGCAGGCCGAGGCCGACCTGCGGGCATGGCGCGAGGGCCGCACCGGCTATCCCGTCGTCGACGCGGCCATGCGCCAACTCGCCCACGAGGGCTGGATGCCCGGCCGCGGCCGGCTGCTCACCGCCTCGTTCCTGACCAAGACGCTGTACATCGACTGGCGCGCCGGAGCCCGCCACTTCCTCGACCTGCTGGTCGACGGGGACGTCGCCAACAACCAGCTCAACTGGCAGTGGATGGCCGGCACCGGCACCGACAGCCGCCCCAACCGGGTCCTCAACCCCGTGATCCAGGCCAAGCGGTACGACCCGGAGGGCGCCTACGTACGCCGGTGGGTGCCCGAACTCGCCGCACTGCGGGGCCCGGCGATCCACGAGCCGTGGAAGCTGGCCGGCTCCGAACGCAGCCGGTTCGACGGCTATCCCGATCCGCTGATCGCACTCCCCGAGGGGCTGGCCCGCTTCCGCAGGGCCCGCGGTCAGGACTGATCCGCGCCGGCGGGCCGTCCCGTATCCGCACCCACACCCGCCGCCGCGTCGCAGAGCCCGCGCAGCAGGGCCAGGGCCTCTCGCAGCCCGTGGGGCCGCAGCGTGCCCGGGGAGAGGGGCTGACCCGCCCAGCCCGGTCCCGCCGTCAGCACGGCCGGCCGGGCGCGGGCGCCCTTGACGCCCCACGCGACCTCGGCGAGGTGCCGGGCCAGCGGGTGGTTCGCGGTGGACCGGGCCTGGGACCACAGGACGACCGCGGCCGGTCCGGTCCGGCGTACGGCCTGGTCGAGGGCCTCGGGCGGCACGGCCGCACCGAACATGAGCGTGGGCAGGCCGAGCCCGGCCAGGCCTGCGGCCAGCGCCTCCAGCGCGAGGGTGTGCTGCTCGCCCGGCACACAGGCGAGCAGGACCGGGGGGACGCCCGTCCTCGCCCCGGAGGCCGGGGGCCCGGCGGCGCGGCGCAGGGCGCTCGACACGTGCCAGGACAGCAGGTGTTCGACCTCGACGTACCGGTCGCCCGAGGTCTCCCACTTGCGGCCCACGGCGTGCAGGGTCGGCGCCATCACCTCCTCCCAGGCGGTGACCAGGCCGTACTGGTCGATCACCGAACCCAGCATCTCGTCCACGGCCCAGGCGTCGAGGCGCACCGCGGCCCGCCCCAGCCCGCGGCACTCCTGTCGTACGGCGCCCAGCGGCAGGCCGTTGCCCGAACCGGGCCGGCGGGTCGGCCGGGGGAGGGGCTCGGGGCCGACGGGCGCAAGGGCCGCAACCGCCGGAGCAGGTCGAGTGGCCGGAGCGGGCGCCGGGCCGGCCAGGGCGGCCCGCGCGGCCTCCGCGGGCGGGATCCCCGACGAGGTCAGCCGGCACATCTCGTGCAGGACGGCGATGTCCCCGGGGGTCCACCGCCGGTGCCGGCCGTCCTCGCGGGCGGCCGGCCCGATGCCGTAGCGCCGGTCCCAGGTGCGCAGGGTCGTGGGGGCGACCCCCAGCCGGCGGGCCACCGCCCCCGTGGTCAGGCCGTGTGAGGACTGCGTCATGGATCCATGATGCGACGCACAAACGATGCGAGTGGTGCCGAAGCGCGCACGGGCCGGAATCTGGAGGGGCTCCCGCCCCGGCACACCACGGGGCGGGGCACCCGTCCGCCGACCGGCCGGTTCGGGTCCCGGCCCGAGGAGCAGCCGCCATGACCGCCGTGAGCGTCACCGCCCAGCCGTCCCCCGGGACCGGGGACCGCCTCCTCGACCACGAGGTCGCCGAGGGGTTCGTGCGCGGCGACGAGCAGTGCCTGACCGCCGCGTACCGTCGCTGGGGCGGCCTCGTCCACGCCCTGGCGGCCCGCACCCTCGGGGATCCGCGGGAGGCCGAGGACGTCAGCCAGCAGGTCTTCCTGGCCGCGTGGCGCGGCCGGGCCGGCTACCGCCCGGAGCGCGGGGCCTTCCCCGGATGGCTCGTCGGCATCACCCGGCGGAAGATCGCCGACGCGCTCACGGAGCGCACCCGCCGC
The DNA here is from genome assembly GCF_036170895.1 of Streptomyces erythrochromogenes. NCBI lineage: Bacteria > Bacillati > Actinomycetota > Actinomycetes > Kitasatosporales > Streptomycetaceae > Streptomyces > Streptomyces erythrochromogenes. The sequence goes on from NZ_CP108036.1 coordinate 6,981,544, forward strand.
CTCGACCTGGTCACCGCGGCCGGCGCCGCCCTGCCCCCGCCGGACGAGCCCGCGGAGGGGACCGAAGCCGTCCTGGACCGGCTGATCGTCACCGGCGAGCTGGCGCGACTGCCCCGCCCGCAGCGGGAGGTGCTGGCCATGGCCTTCTACGGGGACCTGACCCAGACCCAGATCGCCGAGCGCACCGGCATGCCGCTCGGCACGGTCAAAAGCCACACCCGGCGCGGTCTGCACCGGATGCGCCACCGCTTCGCCGCCGCGGCCCCCGCCACCGACCCGGCCGGGGCGGGGTACGCGTGAGCCGTGCCGGGGGTGCGAAAATGGCGGCGATGCGTACGGCGGAGGGAGCAGCGGTGGCGGAGGCGGACGACCGGGTGCCCGGCCCGGCGCCGGTACGGGTGGACGGACGGACCGAGCGCGGACGCCGCACCCGGGACAAGATCGTGGATGCCCTGCTCGACCTGCTCGACGAGGGCGTCGTGGATTTCCCGGCCGAGCGCGTAGCCGAACGCGCGGGCGTCTCCCGCCGGTTGGTCTTCCACCACTTCGCCGACATGTCCGAGCTGGTGGACCTGGCCATCACCCGGAGGCTGGAGCAACTGGCCGAGCAGATCAGGCCGTTGCCCGAGACCGGGCCCCGCCGGGTCCGGGTGGCGGCGCTCGCCGAACAGCGGGCGCGGATCCTGGAGTGGATCACTCCGGCGCGGCTGACGCTGATGCGGATCGACCATCCCTCGCCGCGCATCCAGCAGGTCACGGACGAGGCGTTCGCGCACGCCCGGCGCCGTGTCGCCGAGATCTTCGCGGAGGAGCTCGGCCGCCTGGACGGGAGCCGGGCGGCCGAACTCCTCGACGGTCTGGACGCCGTCACCACGTGGGGTGCCTGGAACCACTGGCGCTCCGGCGGCAAGAGCCCGCAGGAGGCGCGCGCCGCGATGGAGGCCACCGTGCTGAACCTGCTGGCGGCGGGCGACCACCCGCGCGGCTGACCGCCGGGCCGGACGGCTCCGGATCAGGCCGGGGTGACGTCCTCGGCCCGCGCGGTCAGCGTCACGCCGTCCGCGCCCACCGACACACCCGAGGGCCGCAGTCCGAGGGGCAGTTCGGGCAGGGTCCGGGTCTGCCGGGCGAGCGCCTGCGCGATCAGGGGGCTGGCCGGATCCATGGCCCGGCCGGCGACCGAGGCGGCCGTCGGGCGCAGCGAGACGACGCCGTCGTGGAGTTCGACCCCCGCCGTCAGCACCACGGGCGCGCCCAGCACGCTGCGCCGGATGAGCAGTTGGCCGTTGCCGGCGTCGGAGACCAGGGTACCGCCGTCCGGTCCGTCGCCCAGTGAGGAGTACGGGGCGGTGAAGCGGGCCGACGCCGAGTCCGCCCGGTAGCCGTCGCCGTCGCGGGAGACGTTGTCGAAGGTGACGTCGGCCTTGACCGGGCTGCCGCGGTCGGTCTTCGCGTCGGCCCGGACCCGTACCTCGGGGTAGGTCTCGCGGGCGGCCTGGAGGAGGAACGGCAGCCCCTCGATGGAGACGTCCGGACGCCCCGCGAGGTTCGTCTGCCGCAGGCTGATCCGGTCCGCGAGCCGTTCCTCGGCCAGGTCGCGGGCGACCGAGTCGGTGACGGGCACCGCGAGCAGCAGTACGGCGGCCGCGCCGGCCGCGATCAGGGCGCGGCGGCGCCGGGGGCCGGCCGGACGGGCGGCGGGCCCGGCCGGACGGCGGCCCGCGGCGCTGCCGGGGCGGGGGGTGGTGCGGGGCAGCATGGGGAACCTCACCGGGTGGGAAGGGGACTGGTGGCGGTGGTCTCGCCTGCTTCGGGCGCGGGGAGGCCCTCGGGGCCCTCGGCCGGCAGGGTGAGGGAGCTGCCCTCGATGTCGAGTTCGGGCAGGATCCGGTCGAGGCGGCGGGGCAGCCACCAGCCGCGGTCCCCGAGCAGAGCCATGGTGGTGGGGACGAGCAGGCCGCGCACGACGGTGACGTCGAGGGCGACGGCCGCGGCGAGCCCGGTGCCGAACATCTTCACCACGGGGTCGTCCGAGAGCAGGTACGCGAGGAAGACGCTCACCATGATCAGTGCGGCGGAGGTGATGATGCCGCCGGTCGAGGCGAGGCCCGCGACCACCGCCTGCCGGCTGTCCCCGCTCGCCAGCCACTTCTCGCGCACCGAGGTCAGGAGGAACACCTCGTAGTCCATGGAGAGCCCGAACAGGACGGCGAACATCAGCAGCGGTACGTAGCCGGGCACGGGCACCGGCCCTTCCAGCCCGATCAGGTGCGCGCCCCAGCCCCACTGGAACACCGCGGTGAGCACCCCGTACGCGGCGGCCACCGACAGCAGGTTCAGCACGGCGGCCTTCAGCGCGAGGAGTGGTGAGCGGAAGGCCGCCAGGAGCAGCAGTCCGGCCACGAGCACCACGGTCCCGATCACGGCGGGCAGCCGGTCCGCGAGGCGGTCGTTGAGGTCGGTGACCGCGGCCGCGGCCCCGCCGACGTGGGCGCTTCCCGCGCCGTCGGCGGTGGCCGCCGGCAGGGTGTCCGCGCGCAGGGTGTCGACCAGCCGGGCGGTCGCGGGGTCGCCGGGGGCGGTCGCGGGCGTGACCTGCCAGCGGACGGTGCGGCCGTCCGCGGTGAGCTGGGCCGGGCTCACCGAGGCCACGCCGGGGGTGGCGGCCAGGGCGGTGGAGACCTTGGCGACGCGGGCGTCCTGCGGGCCTTCGGCGGGCGTCGCCAGGGCGTCGGTCACCTGGAGGGGGCCGTTGACGCCGGGCCCGAACGCGTCCGAGAGCTGCTCGTAGGCGGTGCGGCTGGCCGAGCCGACGGGCTTGTCGCCGGCGTCGAGCTGCCCGAACGACAGCTGGGTGGCGGGGGCGGCGAGCAGCAGGAGCAGGGCGAGGCCGGCGAGCAGGTGGCGCCGGGGGCGGGTGGTGACGCGCTCGGCGATCCGCTGCCAGCCGCGGCCCGCGGGGGCGGGCGTGTCCGTCCCGTCCTGCGCGGTGGCGCCCTCCTCCCGGGCGGCACCGAGGAACCGGGCCAGCAGGCTCAGCAGGGCGGGCAGCAGGGTCAGGGTCGCGGCCACGGCGACGAGCACCGCGACCGCGGGCGCCAGCGCCAGGGCGCGCAGCAGCGGCAGCCCGCCCAGCGCGAGCCCGGCCAGCGCGGCGATCACGGCGCATCCGGCGAAGGCGGAGGCCTTCCCGGCGGTGGCCGTGGCCAGGGCGGCGGCCTCGGCGGCCGGCACGCCCCGGCCGCGGAACTCCCGGAACCGGGTGAGGCAGAACAGCGTGTAGTCGATTCCCACGCCGAGGCCGATCATCGCGGCGATGGTGGTGCCGGAGGACGGCATGTCCATGAGGTGTCCGGCCAGGCCGATGGCGGCCAGCGACGCGATCAGGCCGGTCACGCCGATGACCAGGGGGAGCCCGGCCGCGGCCGCCTTCCGGAAGCCGATGAAGAGGATCACTGCGGCGGCTGCGAGCCCGATGAGCTCGCTGTGCCCGGTGTCCGGCCGGTCCACGGCGGCCGCCAGGTCGCCGCCCGGGGTGACCTCGATGCCGGCCGCCGCGGCCGACCCGGCAGCGTCGGTGATCTGCTCCGACAGTCCGGGGGTGATGTCGCGGCCGGTGACGTCGAGGCCGACGGAGAGGTAGGCCGTGTGCCCGTCCCTGCTCATCGCGGCGGCGCCGGCCCGTTCGTAGGGCGAGGTGACGCTCACGACGTGCGGCACCTCGGCGATGGCCCGGGCGCTGCGCTCGACGGCGTCCCGGGCGCTCTCGCCGGTCAGGGCCGGGCCGTCGGGTCCGGTGTGCAGGACGAGCGGCTGGTTGCCGGACGCGGGGCCGGGGAAGGCCGTCGCCGCCGTGTCGAGGGCGGCCTGGCTGTCACTGCCCGGGATGGTCACCGCCTCGCTGGTCACGCGGCCGTACGCCATGACGGCGCCGCCGAGCACGAGGAGCAGCAACAGCCAGGCCCCGATCACCCGTCTCGGCCGACGGGCGCACCAGCGCCCCATCGTCAGGAACATCCGGGCCCTCCATGATCCGATGACAATATATTGCACTCATCGTGCAGCTTTACGCTTGCACTCCGAGTGCAAGAATGTCAATCGGAGGAGGAGAAGGAGGAGGAAGAAGAAGGAGAAGCGGTGCTGCAGGTCCGGTCCTCCTTCGGCAGCTTCCCGGTAGCCAGGTAGGCGTTGACCTCGCCGTCGACGCAGCCGTTGCCGTACTCGCCGTACAGCCCGTGCCGGTTGGCGTTCTCCACGGTGATCAGCTTCGAGCTGGGCAGCAGCTCGTGGAGCCCGGCGCTGCTGCGGTACGTGGTGCGGGGATCCCCGGTGGCCGCGACGATCAGCACGGCTGCGTCCCGGCGGACCCGGGTGAGCTCCTCGCGCGGCCGGTCCCAGAAGGCACACGGGTTGATGTTGTTGGTGAGCGGCCCGAACAGCGGGTGCGCGGCCCGGCTGCGCTCGATGTCGCGCCAGTAGACCTCGGGATCGCGCGGGGCGCCGACGTCCCCGCAGATGATCGCCGCCTGGACGCCGCCCGTCGCCGCCTGCTCGCCGGTCAGGGCGTACCGCAGCAGTTGGGCGAAGTCCGGCGACAGCGGCGCGGGCCGGCCCTGCGCCGCCTTCGCCAGCGCCGACACCTGCTCGGCGAGGGCGGTCCGCGCCTTGTCGGTGTCGTCCGCGATCCCCATGAAGAGGATCAGCGGGACCTGGGTGTCGTCGAGCCGGAAGACCTCGGGGGCGGCGCCGACGGTCAGCGTTCCCCGTGCCGACGCCGCGACGATCCCCTCGACGGTGGCGAGGACCTCGGCGCGGGTGCGGCCCAGTCCGTGGGCGTCGTGGCGGCCCGCGGCCCAGGCGGCCCAGTCCGAGAGCGCCCGTTCGTTCTCGGGCTCGGCGCCCTGCATCAGCCGGGCCTTGTAGTCGCCCGGGGCGACGGCCCCGTCGAGGACGACCCGGTCGTAGCGGCCGGGGAACATCTGGGTGTAGACCGTGCCCAGGTAGGTGCCGTAGGAGTAGCCCAGGTAGGAGATCTTCCGTTCGCCGAGCGCGCCGCGGATGACGTCCATGTCGCGGGCGGTGTTGCGGGTGCTGATGTGCGCCAGCACCGAGGCGCCCGCGGCGCGGCACTTGTCGGCCAGGTCCTTTTGGAGGGCGACCTGCCGGTCGAAGCCGGCCCGGCCGGAGCCTGCCGAGAGCCACGCCGTGCCGACCGGCCAGCCGCAGTCCAGCGGGGTGCTGCGGCCGACGAAACGCGGGTCGAAGCCGACGATGTCGTAGCGCGTGCCGACCTGCTTCATCGCCTTGCGGATGTGCGGCGGGGACTCGACGGCGGTGCCGCCGGGCCCGCCGTTGTTGAGGAGGACGGCGCCTATGCGCCGGCGGGTGTCGGTGGCCTTGAGCCGGGAGACCGCGACGGTGATCGTGCGGCCGCGGGGGTCGGCGTAGTCCAGCGGGACGGTCACGTCGGCGCAGCTCACGCCGGCCCGGTCCAGGTCGCGGCCCGCCGTGTCGTCCGGGCCCTTCACGCAGCTCCCCCAGGCGAGGCGCTGGCGGTGGTAGCGGTCGAGTCCGTCCCCGGCGCCCTGCGCGGGGGCGGCCGCCGCTGCCGGAGCGGGCGGCGCCGCCGCGTACGCCGCCGGGACGCAGGCGGCCACCACGGTCGCGGCCAGGGCCGGCGCGACCGCGTACCACCGGCCCCGCCCGCGCCGCCGCCCCGCTCCTAAGGGCCCGCTCTTCCCGCCGTGTTGTCCATGTGCCATGTGAGTCATACACGTGGACGTTAGGGGCGGGGGAGGCGTCCCCTCACTACGGCTGTCCCCCGAACCGGAGTACGGCTGTCCCCACCGCCCGCCCGTCAGTGCGGGAGCTGCACCGACACGTACGGTGCCAGCGCCCGCAGGAAGTCCGGCGCGTCGAACACCGCACCGGCCGAGGCGACCCCCGAGGCGTGCGTGCGCCCGGACAGTACGCGCTGCAGTGCCTCCACCACCAGGGGTGCGGTGACCGCGTAGATGTCCCGGCCACTGGCAGTGGCCCGGCGTTCGACCCCACCCGAACTCACCACGGCGTCGACGACGAACGTCTGGTCCGACCTCCCCAGGGCGTCGGCCGGTTCCGGCGCCGGGGTGTCCTCGGCGGCCAGGTCCTTCGCGGCCTCGACGGTCATGTAGGTCCGCACCTCCGGCACGGCCACGTGGGTGGGCACGGTGACGGCATCGGCCATGGTGAACTCCGCGATCACCGACCGCCGGCCCAACGGCTCCGGGAAGAGCCAGTCCTGTTCCGCCACCGCGTCGTCGTGGTACTGGAGCGCACCCTCCGCGAACCGCACGCGGCGGCCCGCCCGGCGCTCGTGGGACACCCGGCCCGCCGCCCGCGTGCCCGACGTGGGGTGCCAGCTGTTCAACCCGTAGGCGATGTGCACCACTTCAGCGGAAGTCCAGTCGCCCAACGCCGCCGTCACCAGCAGGTCGCCCAGACCGCCGAAGAACGCCATCGCGGGCACCACATGCGTACCCGCCGCCGCGGCGGCCCGCGTGTGGTCGGCGAACGTCGCGACGTTCGCCTCCAGTTCCGCGGCGACGTCCAGGTACGGGATGCCCGCCCGCAGGGCCGCCTCGACGACCGGACCCGCCGTCACCGCGAACGGTCCGGCGCAGTTGATCACGGCCGCCGCGCCGGCCAGGGCCCGGTCCAGCGCGCCCGCGTCGTCGACGGAGGCCGGGCGCACCTCCACGTCCCCGCCCCGAGCGGCCAGCGCCTCCAGCCGGGACGCGTCCCGGCCCGAGACGATCGCGGCGAAGCCGCGCCGCCGCAGTTCGGCGACGACGAACCGGCCGGTGTGCCCCGTCGCCCCGTAGACCACCACTGCCGCTGTACCCATGGTTCCCCCTGCTCTCGCCGTGCCGATGAGCCCAGTCTCGCCGCCGCCGGAGCCCGGCCGTGATGGTCCGGAACGACGCTGCCCGTACACTTTCGGACATGCCAACCGTCGTACTGCCGACCGCCGGCGACCTCCTGCACTTCGAACTGGGGGTGGCCTACGAGATCTTCGGCAACCCGCCGCGCGAGGCGACGGAGGGCTGGTACGACGTGCTGCTCTGCGGACCCGGCCCGGTGCGGATCGGCCCGTTCACGGTCGAACCCGACCACGGGCTCGACCGGGTGGCCACCGCCGACACCGTGATCGTGCCCGCCTGCGCCGACGTGGACGTCCCGCCGCCGCCCGAGCTCGTCGAAGCCGTCCGCGCCGCCCACGAGGCGGGAGCCCGCGTCGCCTCCCTGTGCACCGGAGCGTTCGTGCTCGGCGCCGCGGGCCTGCTCGACGGCCGCCGGGCCACCACCCACTGGGCCCACGCCGCGGAGCTCGCGGCACGCCACCCGCTGGCCGTCGTCGACCCGGACGTGCTCTACACGGACAACGGCAGCGTGCTCACGGCCGCTGGCAAGGCCGCCGCCGTGGACCTCTGCCTGCACCTGATCCACCTCGACCACGGCGCCGCCGTCGCCAACTCCGTAGCCCGCCGCCTCGTCATGTCGCCGCACCGCTCCGGCGGCCAGGCCCAGTTCGTCGGCACCCCGGTCCAGGCCCGCGGCGACCACCGGCTCGCCGACCTGCTCGCCTGGGCCCAGCAGCGGCTCGACCGGCCGCTGACCGTGACCGACATGGCGCGCGAGGCGCACACGAGCCCCCGACACCTCGGCCGGCAGTTCCGGGCGGTGGTCGGACAGACCCCGATGCAGTGGCTCCTCACCCAGCGCGTGCGCCGGGCCCAGGAACTGCTGGAGGCCACCGACGAGAGCATCGAGACGGTCGCCCTCGCCACCGGCATGGGCACCGCGACCACCCTGCGCCGCCAGTTCAAACGGATCGTCGGGATCCCGCCCGCCGCCTACCGGAACTCGTTCCGCAGCGCCGGGCCCGCCTGACCCCGCCCGGCGATCGGCCGCAGGGCGGTGAAATCGGCCTCGGCCGGCTACCGGCCGTCCGGGACGTGCCTTTCTGGCGTGCACCTGCTGGGGCAAAATGCCTGGTGTCACTGGCAATTGCGGGCTTCGCGGCACATCCGTCCCCTACGGCACACCCCCTGGGGCCCCGCGCGGCCCGCGGCTTGGGGAGGAGTGGTCCTGGTGTTGCAGTCCTTACCGTTACGCCGCATACGGGCACTGCGCGGAACGACCTCCGTGGGGTCGGGGACGCACCGGGCCCAGTCCTTCCTCGTCGTGGCCACCCTGCTCTACCGGGGCAGCCACCTCACGGTCGCCGTCATGGCCGTCGCCCACCGCCCGTGGCACCTGCCCCTGCAGCACCTGGGCCTCGCCGCGGCCCTGGGCCTCAGCGTGTTGACCTACGGCACGGCCCTGCGCCGCGGCCGGTTCGACCGGCGGCACATCTGGGCCGACGTCATCGTCACCGGATGCGTCCTGCCCCTGGCCCTGTGCGCCTGGGGAGGCGTGCGCGAACCCCCCACCATCGCCTGGGCGATGCTGCTCGGCGGCTCGGCGAGCGCCGCCGCGGCCATCGCCCTCGACCGCCTCCACGCCCTCGCCGTCGTGGCGCTCCTCGTAGTGACCCACTTCATCGGCTACCAGGCCGTCGGCGCGACCCCCGCCGTCATCGTCGGCCACCTCAACTCGCTGGTCTCGTCCGCCCTGATGACCTACGCCTTCCGCTGGTACCTGCTCCGCCAGGGCCGCCTCCTCGACGAGGCCAACGCCCGAGCGCTGGCCGCCGAGGCACACAAGGCGCGCTACGCCGAACGCCTCGAACACCACCGCGCCCTGCACGACACCGTCCTCGCCACCCTGACCACCCTGGCGGCCGGCACCCTCGACGCCAACGCCCCCGAGGTGCGGCAACGGTGCGCCCGCGAGGCCGCCTACCTGCGCCGCCTGATCCAGCAGACCGCCGACGAGGTCCCCCACCGGGAGATCGGCGAGGCCCTGGAGGAGGCCGTCGGATCCGTGGAGAGCCTCGGACTGCGGGTCACCGCCCAGTACCACGCCCTGCCGCAGGTGCCGCCCGAGGTCGCCGCCGCACTGGGCCACGCCGTACGGGAAGCCCTCAACAACGTACGCAGGCACGCCGGCACCGGCCACGCGTACCTCACCGCCACCGGCGACCCGGACGGAAGCGGCGGAGCCGTCGTCACCGTCGTCGACCGGGGCCCCGGATTCGACCCGGCCCGGTGCGAGCCCGGCCTCGGCCTGCGCGGCTCGGTCCAGGGCCGGATGACCGAGGCGGGCGGCCGCGCCACCGTGGACACCGCCCCCGGCGAGGGAGTACGCGTGGAGCTCAGATGGCCCGGGTGATCACGGTCGCGGTGGTCGACGACGACCGGATGCTCCGCGACGGACTGCGGGCCTGGCTCGGCGACGTACCGGACCTGCGGCTCGTCGCCACCGCCGCCACCGTCGGCGAACTCCTCGCGGACCCCGGCCCGTTCAGCTCCCACGGCCTCGACGGCACGGCCCCGCCCCCGGCCGACGTCGTCCTCCTCGACCTCGTCCTGCGGGACGGCTCGGACCCCGCCGACAACATCCGCCGGGTGCTGCGCACCGGGAGCCGAGTCCTCATGATCAGCACCGTGCCGGACCGCTCCCGGATCATCGAGGCGATCCGGGCCGGCGCCGACGGATACCTGACCAAGGACCACGACCTGCCGACACTGGTCGCCGCCGTCAAGGACCTCGCGGAGGGCCGGAGCGCACTCTCCACGGAACTCGCCTTCGCCTGCGCCTACGACGACAGCCCCGCCCGCCCCCGGCTCTCCCCCCGGGAACGGCAGATCCTGCTCGACTACGCGTCCGGCATGACCCTCAAGTCCGCCGCCCGGCGCGCGGGCATCACCGTCCACACGGCCAAGGACTACCTGGACCGCGTCAAGGCCAAGTACCAGCAGGCCGGCCGCCCCACCTACACCAAACTCGACCTCGCCCTGCGGGTGCGGGAGGACAGCCTCGACGGGGGCTGAGCCCGGCGCAAGCCCCCCAAACGGACGGCTACGGGGGGCACCCGAACCCCCGTACCGTCGACCCGGCGGTGTCCCGGACGGCCCGCCGGGAAGGGGACGAGCCGGTGACCGCACTCTGGCCGGCACGGCCTGCACGGCCGACCGAAGACCGCACCGCCACTGCCACCGCCACTGCCACGGGCCACGTCTGGGGCCCGCACCGGGGGCGGGCACGAATGATCGGGCGGACGGCCGAGACGGAGCGGATCACGGCCGCACTGGCCGCCGCCCGCTCCGGGCGCGGCGGAGCCCTCTTCGTCACCGGCGAGCCCGGCATCGGCAAGACCCGGCTCGCCGCCGCGGCCCTCGACGCGGCCGCCTCGGCGGACATGGTCGCCGTACGCGGGCGGGCCAGCACCGTCGGCCCGCCCGTCCCCTACCGGCCCCTCGTCGAGGCGCTGCTCCTGCTCGCCCGCGCCGGCCTGCTGCCCGACCCGGAGGAACTGGGCGTCTACGGCCCCGTCATGGCCCGCCTGCTGAGCGACGCCCCGGATCCCGGCGGGCACGCCGCCTCGCACATCGCGGTCGCCGAGACCATGCTGCGCCTGCTCGCCGCCGTCGGCCGGCAGCGGGGCTGCCTGCTCGTCCTCGACGACCTGCACGACGCAGACGCCGGCACCCTGGCCGTCGTCGAGTACCTCCTCGACAACATCGGGCAACAGCCCGCCGTGCTCCTGCTCGTCGCGGGCCGCACCCCCCGCGCCGCCACCGAGCTGGCCCTGCGCGCCCGCCAGCGGGAAGCCGCGGAGATCCTCGACCTGAACCCCCTGACCCGCCCCGACGTGCGCCTCCTCGTCGCGGCCGAGCTGGGCGTCGCACCGGTGGAAGTCTGCCCGGACCTCCTCCACCGCGCGGTGACCGGCAGCGCCGGAATCCCCTTCGTCGTCAAGGAACTCGTCCACCACCACGCCGCCCGCCCCGCCCACCGCGGCGAGCGGACCCCGTCCGTACCCTCCACCGTCGCCGACGACGTCAGGCGCCGCACCGAAGCGCTCGGGCCCCTGGGCGCGCGGTTCCTGGGCACGGCCGCCCTGTTCGGGCGACGCTTCCCCCTGCCCGTACTGGAGCACGCGATCGGCGCCGACCACCCGGCCCTGTCCGAGGTCCTGCGCGCCGCCCTCGCCTCGTGCCTGATCACGCCAGACGGGCCGGGCACCCAGTGGTACGCCTTCCGCCACCCACTGGTGGGCGAGGCGCTCCTGGACGACCTCGGGCCGGGCGAACGCGCCCGGCGCGCCCGGCGCGCCGCGCGCGCACTCGCCCACCTCCACCCCGGACTGCCCGGGACCTGGCGCGCGCACGCCGCCCGGCTGCACGAGCACGCCGGCGAAGCACACGAAGCCGTCCGCCTGTACTGCGAAGCGGCGCAGCGGGCGATGGACGAGGCCACCGGGGAACGGCCCCTGGACCGGGCCCTGGAACTGCTCACCCGGGCCCACGCCCTCCTCGAACCCGGCGCCGCGCCCGAACTGCACGCCACGGTGCTGGAACTGCTGCTGGACACCGCCGCCCGCTCGGCCCGCCTCGACCGGTTGCCCGACCCGCCCGCCCCCGACCACGGCCTCCCCGCCGCCCGGCGGGCCGGGATCCACGCCCGGCTCGGCGCCGTCGCCACCCTCGCCGGCCGCCCCGCCGAAGCCCTGCGCCACCTCGACACCGCCCGCTCGCTGCTCCCCGGCCATCCCGCGGACGGCCACACCGCCCTCGTGGACCTCGCCGCCGCCCACGCCGAGCTGGGCAGGCTCGCCCCCGACCGGCTGCACACCGCCGCCCGGCTCGCCCGCCGGGCGGCGGACGCCGCCGTCGCCGACGACCGGCCGGAGGTGGCGTGCGGAGCCCTGCTGCTGCTCGGACAACTCGCCCGGCCCGAGGACGAGCCCGCGGCGACGGCCCACTTCGAGCGGGCCCGCGCGATCGCCCTCGCCCACCGGCTCCCCGTACCGCGCACGGCCGCCGAGGTGCAGCTGGCCGTCACCGCGGCGGGCCACGAGGAGCAGCCGACCCGCCTGGAACAGGCCCGGCAGGACGCCCACCGCAGAGGCCTGCTGCCACCGGCGCACGAGGCCGGCTTCGCCCTCGCCATGGAGCGGATCCGCCGGTGCGCCTTCGACGAGGCCCGTGACGGGATCATCGAGGAGGCGGCCGAGGCCTCCGCGCTCGGACTGGGCCGGTCCCTCGCCATGTTCCGGCTCGCCGACGCCGTACGGTACGCCCACCAGGGACGCCGTGCCGAGATGAGCGGGGCGCTGGAACGGCTGGAGCCGCTCCTCGACGCCGCGCCCGGCCTGCGCGCCATGGCGTACGGGTCGGCCCGGGCCTTCTGCTCGCTGCTGGAGGAGCGCCACGACGACGCGGAAGCGGAGTTCGCGCAGGCACTCGCCCACGACACCGAGAACCCGTCCACCGCGGACTTCGGCCGACACGGCATCGTCGTGCTGCTCGGCGTACTTGCCGGCCGCATCGGCCGCCGGCACTGCCCCGGCACCGCGGAGGCCGGCGCCGGCGGCACCCGTTGGAACCGCCAGTTCGCGGGCCTCGCCCACGCCGTGCTGCTCGGCCGCGAGGGGCACCCCGAGCAGGCGACGGCCGTCGCGGCCGGGGCGCTGGCAGCGGCCGGCCCGTACCCCATGGCCCGCCGCCTGGGCATGCGGCTGGTGGCCCGGCCGGCGTACGAGGACGGCTGGGGCGCGTCGGTCGAGTGGCTGCGGGAGGCCGAGGAGTACTTCCACGGCGCCGGCCTCCACCCGGTCGCCGCCGCCGGCCGGGCCCTGCTGCGCGGGATGGGCGCGTCCGTCCGGCAGCGGCGCACGGGCACCGAGCAGGTCCCGCCGGACCTGCGCAGGTCCGGCATCACCGTCCGCGAGTTCGAGGTGGCCCGGCTGGTCGCGGAACGGATCAGCAACAAGGACATCGCCGGCCGGCTGCACATCTCCCTGCGCACCGTCGAGAAGCACGTGGCGAACGTCCTCCACAAGACCGGCCACCCCAACCGCCGCGCCTTCGCCACCGCCTCCCGCAACCTCGTCTAGACACGGTGCGGCCGTCCTGCCGGTCAGGGCGGCCCCACCTCGTCCAGCAGGAAGTCGGCCGTGCCGCCGGAGCCGGCGCGGTGGAGCACCCGCAGCACACCCGCCGAGCCGGTCAGGTAGTCGGTGGAACAGCGCAGCAGGCCCTCACCGGGCACCCCCAGCAGGGGCCGCCCGTCCGTGTCGCGCAGACCGAAGCGTTCGGCGGGCTCGAAGAGGAAGACCCGCCTGACGAAGTCGAGCTGCCGCAGCGCCGTGTCGCGGTAAGCGGGGTCTCCGGTGAACTGCGCCGCGTCCAGCAGCGCGTCGGCGATCCCGCACATCCCGGTCGCGTACCCCGGCCCCGCCGAGTACCGCAGGTCCAGGCCCCGCAGGACGCCGCGGGCAGCGGCGAGGTCGCCGTAGCGCAGCAGCACCTTCGCCACACCCGCCGAGCCCGACTCGACGGACGGGCCCGTGATCCCCTCCTCGCCGCTCGCCGCGGCGCGGGCCGTCTCCCAGGCGAGCGCCTCCCGCCCGAGCGCGAGGTGGTGCTCCTCACCCGAGATCTGGTGCATCCGCAGCAGGAACATCGCGACGCCCGCCTGCCCGGAGCCCAGCCCGGTCAGCGGCCCCCGCGCGCCGGACCCGGTCAGCCAGTACGCCTGGCCCCCGTCGCGCTGCGCGGTGTCGTGCAGCGCACGGGCGCAGTGCTGGGCCGCGGCGAGGTCGCGCGGGTCGCGGCTGCGCAGGAAGAAGTGCAGGTTCGTCATGCCCACCCCGGCCAGGCCGTGGTGGAAGGTGTGGTCGCCCCTCTCCACCACGTGCCGGTTGGCCCGGTCGAGCAGTTCCCCGGCCGCTGTCCCGAGCCCGAGCGAGTCGGCCGCCCAGGCGATGCCGGCCAGGCCGTTCATGAGGCCGTCCGGGTACCGCGCCGGGTCGATCCCCGCCAGCTCGGCGCGCAGCCATTCGCGCCATGCGGGTCGGACGGGTGCGCCGGAGGAGTGGAGCGCCCACAGGACGCCGCTCGCACCGGATCCCAGCCCGAGCGGGTTCGTGACGTGCGCGAAGGGGTCCACGGGGAAGAGGGTGTCCCGGCCGGTGTCGGCGGCGGCGTCGATGAACGCGGCCACCGCGGATGCCGCGGCCTCCGCCCCGCCCGTCCCCGGCCGCTCCTCGACGGCCGGGGACGGGCGCGGCGTCGTCGTCCCGACCGGGCCGAGCGGCTCCGCCCCGTCCTCCAGCACGTCGAGCAGGCCGACGAGGCCGATCCGGCCCCGGGCCAGGTCCACGAGCAGCCGGTGCACCCGCTCCGGCCAGCCCAGACCCTCCACGACGAAGATCCGGTACAGGTCCAGGAAGTCCTCGCGCAGGTACGCCATCGCCGTGACCGGCAGGACGAGGTCCGCCATCACGCAGGCCAGGGCGTACCGGTCCCCGGCCTCGGTCGCGCCGCCGCCCGCGGAGCCGCTTCCGGAAGCGTTCTCGGCCCCGGCCCCGGTCAGCCGGCAGGACTCCAGGCCGACGATGGTCACCTCGTGGGTGTCCGGGTCGACGAGGACGTCCGAGGCGGTGAAGCCGCCGAGGACCACGCCGCGGTCGTGCGCCGCCCGGACCGCGCGCGCGAGCCCCCGGAAGACGCTCAGGAAGGTCCGCAGGTACTCCCGCGACCGCGCGGCGTCGAAGCCCGGCCGCGCGAGCGGGCTGCCCGCGAGCAGCAGCGGGCCGAGGCCGGTGCCTTCGACGAACTCCATGGCGATGTAGTGGTGTTCGCCGTGCTGGAACCTCGCGACGGGAGCCGGGTAGGAGCCCGCGGCGGCCAGCAGGTTCAGGAACATCCACTCGCGGCCGAGGCGGTCCACGGCGTCGTGGCGGGCCTCCTTCAGCAGCACCTTCCGGTCGTCGTGCGCGGTGTCCTCGGCGGTGTGGACGCCGCCGTCGTGGGAGGACCGGATCGTGTCGGTCACCCGGAACCGGCCCCCGAGCAGACCGTCCCCCGCGTCCTCGTCGGCGGGCTTCCAGTCGTCGAACGGCCAGGGCGCCCAGTCGGGTGCGGGCGGCAGCCGGCGCCCGAGGACGTCGACGGTGCGGGCGTCGCGGAACGGGCCGTAGCGCAGGTACAGCGCCTTGCTGTCCCGGTAGCGCACGTCCGACGGGACGTACGGGCCCTCCACCCCGTCCAGGAGGCGGGCCAGGCCGGCCAGGCAGCTCCGGAACTCCTCCACGTCGTGCGGGTAGACGGTGGCGAGCCGGCCGCCGCCCCGCATCGCGAAGACGGTGGGATCGAGGGCGATCTCGAAGTCGGTGCCGCGGGCCGTCAGGTGCCCGACCACCGAGGCGGCGATCTCGCGCACCTGCCGGTGCCCCGCCGAGATGTGGATCTTCCAGCCCTGCTCCGGCGGGGCCGGGTCGTGCCGGTGGCTCCACCGGAGGCCGCGGCGGACGAACCGGGCGCGCGTGACCGCGTCCAACCCGGCGAGGAAGTGGTCGGCGTCCGGCTCGTGGAAGGCGTCGAGAGGGTCAAAGAACAGCGTGTCGTTCCACGTGAAGAGGGAGCGGTGGACCCATCGTCCGTTGCGCATCTGAGCTGTCAGCCTCTGTGATCGTCCGCGGGGCCGCCGCCGGCAGCGGCCGGCGGGAACGACGGGATCCGGGCGGGGGCACGGGGGAGCGCCCCCGACCGGATCCGTCGGGTCAGTTCGGGTATCCCGGGCCGCGCTGCGTCCTGCGGGCCTCCGTGTTCTGGGGCTTGAGTACGCTCACCCGGTTCACCTCCTAGAAGGGTCGAATGCGCGGGATGCGCGGCTGGAGTCGGACTGGCGCCGGCCGATCGGCACCTCCGACTCAACGCCATCCGCGCCCCCCGCGCATGGGCGCCGACCGCCCACATTCCCCGTCCGCGCCACCCATGGCTCCACCGCCCCACCACCGTCCAAATGGGGGTGGTCCACCCCCTGCCGCCGCTGCCCGCGCTGTGGTAGCGGAGGCGTGCGAGGGTTTTCCGCAGGGCGTCCGGGGGGACCACTGGATAGAATTCCTGCTGAGGAAGGGGGCGCCTGATGGGCGCGGACCTGAGCCAGTACACGGGCCGGCCCTCCGGGCTGGTCGGGCAGCAGATCGCCGGATACAAGATCGAGCGCATGATCGGCCGGGGTGGCATGGCCGTCGTCTACTGCGCCAAGGACCTGCGCCTGGACCGCACGGTCGCGATCAAGCTGATCGCCCCCGAACGGGCCCGCGACGACACCTTCCGGCGCCGCTTCACCCACGAGTCGAGGGTGGCCGCCTCGATCGAGCACCCGCACATCGTGCCGATCTTCGAGGCCGGCGAGACCGACGGCGTCCTCTACATCGCCATGCGGTACGTACCCGGGCTGGACCTGCGGGGGCTGCTGGACCGGGAGGGCCCGCTGCCCGTGACGACCGCCCTGCGGATCGCCGCCCAGGTGGCGTCCGCCCTGGACGCCGCCCACGACCACGAGCTGGTGCACCGGGACGTCAAACCCGGAAACATCCTGGTCGCGGCGGGGCCCGACCGGGACCACCCGGAGCACATCTACCTCACGGACTTCGGCCTGACGAAGAAGTCCCTGTCCCTGAGCGGGTTCACCACGGCGGGGGAGTTCGTCGGCACGCTCGACTACATGGCTCCCGAGCAGATCTCCGGCCGGCCGGTGGACGGCAGGTGCGACCTGTACAGCCTGGCCTGCGTCGTCTACGAGACCCTCGCCGGCGGGCCGCCCTTCGTGCGCGAGGAGGACGCGGCACTGCTGTGGGCGCACCAGTACGACCCGCCGGCGCCCCTGACCGAGCGGCGGCCGGACATCGCCCCCGCCGCCGACGAGGTCTTCGCGAAGGCCCTGGCGAAGGTTCCCGAGGACCGGTACGGCTCCTGCCTGGAGTTCGTGGCGGCCCTGCGGGTCGCCACCCAGGACGGCCCCCGGACGGAGCAGAGGCCCCGGCGCAGCCAGGAGGAGGCCGCACCGCCTCCGGAGCCCCCGCAGTGGGCCCTGCCGGTCTTCCGCGCGCCGGCGGACCGGCCCGAGGCCTGATCCGCCTCCCGTCGGCCCCGCCGGGCGCCACGCAGGGCCCGGCCGCCCTCAGAAGCCGCAGGGCCCGGCCGCCCTCAGAAGCCGAGGAGCGACTGCTCGGCCCAGATCGTCTTGCCGACCGGAGCGTGCCGGGTGCCCCAGCGCTGGGCGAGCTGCGCCACCAGCAGCAGGCCCCGCCCGCCCTCGTCGAAGGTCCGGGCCCGCCGCATGTGCGGGGCGGTGCTGCTCGCGTCGGAGACCTCGCAGATCAGGGTGTCCTTCTCGTGGATAAGTCGCAGCTGGATGGGCGGCTCGCCGTACCGGATGGCATTGGTGACCAGCTCGCTGACCAGCAGCTCGGTGACGAACGAGGCCTCCTCCAGCCCCCACTCCGCCAGCTGGTCGGTGGTCTGCCGGCGGGCCTGGGAGACGTCGGAGGGATCGGAGGTCAGGTCCCACACGACGACCTTGTCGGCGTGCAGGGCCCGCGTCCGCGCGACGAGCAGGGCCACGTCGTCATCCGGACGGTGCGTCAGCAGGGCCGTCAGGACCCGGTCGCAGACCGTGTCCAGGGTGGACGCGGGCTGGGCGAGCGCGGCGAACATCGTGTCCAGCGCCTCGTCGATGTCCCGCTCGCGGGGCTGCAGCAGCCCGTCGGTGTAGAGGGTCAGCACGCTGCCCTCGGGAAGGTCCACGTCCAGCGTCTCGAAGGGCAGGCCGCCCAGGCCCAGCGGCGGGCCGGCCGGGACGTCGAGGAGGTACACCGAACCCTCGGGGGAGACCACCGCCGGCGGCGGGTGCCCGGCCCGGGCGAGCGTGCAGTGCCGGGTGACCGGGTCGTAGACCACGTACAGGCAGGTCGTACCGATGCCCCCGGCGCTCTCGTCGACCGACTCCCGGCCGCCCTCGTCCGCGGACAGGTGGATGATCAGGTCGTCGAGATGGGTGAGCAGTTCGTCGGGCGGCAGGTCGACGTCGGCCAGCGTGCGCACCGCGGTGCGCAGCCGGCCCATGGTCGCGGAGGCACGGATGCCGTGGCCGACGACATCGCCCACGACCAGGGCCACGCGGGCGCCCGACAGCGGGATCACGTCGAACCAGTCGCCGCCGACACCCGCCTCGGTTCCGGCCGGCAGGTAGCGGGAGGCCGTCTCCAGCGCCGGGTGGTCGGGCAGCGTCTGCGGGAGCAGGCTGCGCTGCAGCGTCATGGTGCTGGTGTGCTCCCGGGCGGACCGGTGCGCGCCGTGGATGCTCGCCGCCGCCCGGCCCGTGAGCTCCTCGGCCAGGCTCAGGTCCTGCGGAAGGAACGGCTCCCGGCTCTGGCGGCGGCCGAAGACGGCCACGCCGAGGCTCACGCCGTCGGCGTGCATCGGCACCACCAGCATCGAATGGGTCCCGTGCGCACCCAGCCAGGCGGCCGCCGGGTCCTGCGCCATCCACTGGGCGACCGCCGGGGCGGTCGTCGCGTACACGGCGCCACGACCCGAGGCCAGACATTCCGCGGGCGGCGACAGCGGCGGATAGACGGCCGTCTCGCCGACCGCGACCCGCCCCTCGGAACTCCCCTCGACGGCCGAGCGCACGGCAGTACGGCAGACGGTGACCGGCCCCGACGGCGGGCCGGAGGCGTGGCCGTTGCCCCGCGGAAGCGGTTCGATCAGGTCGACGACCGCGAAGTCGGCGATCCGGGGGACGGCCACGTCGGCCAGCTCCTGCGCGGTGCGCGTGCTGTCCTCGGTGGTGCCGATCCGCGCAGCGGCGGCGTCCGGCACGAACATCTGCTGCTTCTCGACCTCGGCCCCGGTCCGGTCGTGCGCGGCGAGGCACACGGCACGCACCCGGCCGTCCGCATCCCGCAGCGGGGCCACCGAGGTCGCCCAGCCGTGCTCCGCACTGACGCCCGTGGCACGGACGAAGGCCTCCATGTGCTGGGGCTCGCCGGTCTCCAGCGCCAGGCGCATCCTGTGCTCGGTCTCCTCGCTCACCGGGTCCGGGGCGATCTCCGGCAGGCGCAGCCCGGCCATCTCGGATTCCGTGAGGGACAGCGTGCGCTCCATGCCCGCGTTCGCCCGTACCAGCCGCAGGTCCGCGTCGAAGACCGCCAGAAAGCAGGGGGACTGGGAGAACGACCACTCGTGCAGCGGATCACCCCACGAGGAGCCGTCACCGCCCCGCCCGGCCGCCACCGCGGACACCACGTACCACTTGGTGGCGCCGCCGGTGGAGGTCCGGCGGTGCGCGAGCAGCCCCTGCTCCAGACGGCTGCCGTCCCGGTGCCGCAGTGCCACGGTCCCGCTCCACCGCTCCTGCTCGGGCGGGATCCGGCGCGCCGCGTCGCCGACGGGATCGGCCAGCAGGAACTCGGCGGACCGCCCCACCACCTCGGCGGACGCGTAGCCGAGCAGCCGAGCGGCACCCTCGCCCCACTCGATGACGACGCCCTGCTCGTCGACGGCGGCCGTCGCCGTGTACGCGGGCTCCTGCGCGGCATCGGTCTGCTGCGGCCGCTCACCGGGAGAGGTGGGAAGTTGCTCCATCGCCGCTCATCTCGCCCTCGCTAGATCCGTCGCTGCCGTCCCACGGGACCTGCACGGCCAGGGGCCCCACTGACAAGCATCGTCCGGCGGGGCAAGGAGCACCAACGCAGTGCTGCCAGCAGGGGCGCTCGGTCGGCCGGCCCGCTCACGGCCCCGCCGCGGAGCCCGGTGGCAGGGCCGGATGCGCCAGTACGAGGGCGAGGACCGCGTGGTCCGCCCGCCACACCATCGCGCGGCGCCGCCCGCCCAGGACGGGCGGCAGCAGACCGAGGATCACGACGCGGCGCGGGGCCTCGCCGAAGACGGAGCTCCGGTCCGCCTTGACGGCGGCCTCCTTCAGCGCCCAGGCGGCGGCCGCGGCCTCGGGCCGGTCCGTGCCGATCAGGGAGAGCTCCCCGGGGGACAGGACGTGGTCCGCGACGCGGCGTACCGCGGCGGCCGAGGCCGTCTCGCACAGGTCCACCCCCACCGGTTCCGGTGCGAGGGCGGCCGCGACATGGCCGGCGGTGTGGCTGATCGACACGTGCACCGCTGGCGCCGGCACGCCGCCGACCAGGACGCCGGGGCTGCCGTCGTCGCGCGGGAGGACCTCCACCTCGCCGGGCGGCACGCCGAGCGCGTCCCCCGCCAGGCGCTTGACGAGCAGCCGGCCCTGCGCCCACTCGGCCCGCCGCCGGGCCGGCAGCGCGTCCAGCACCCGCCGCTCCGCCAACGAGAGGGGCGGTGGCGGGCGCGGACCGGGGCGCCGGGCCACGACGAGGGCCGCTCCGCCCCACCGGTGGACCGGGCCCGGCGCGATCGCCCCGAAACCGAGGTGCCCGGCATCGCGGATCATGCCGCACGCACCGCGTCCGGCTGCCGCAGTTCCTGCGCCAGAGCGGTCACGGTGTGCCGGATCTGCCCGGGCGTGTGGTCCCGCGTGACGAAGAAGCGCAGCCGCGCCATCTCCTCCGGGACGGCCGGGTGGAGGATCGGGTTGACGCTGACGCCCCGCCGGAACAGGGCCTCCGCCAGGCGCAGGGTCTTCAGCGAGTCCCCGACGATGCACGGGACGACCGGCGTGCCGTGGCTGTCCCCGGTGTCGACGTCCGCCTCGCGCGCCAGGCGGACGAACAGCGCGGCGTTCTCCGCCAGCCGGGCCACGCGCTCCGGCTCGTCGCGCAGCAGCCGCAGCGAGGCCAGGCACGCGGCGGTGTCGGCCGGGGTCATGCCCGCGCTGTAGATGAACCCCGGAGCGGTGTAGCGCAGGTACTCGACGACCGGGCGGCTCGCGGCGACGTAGCCGCCGCAGCCGGCGAGGGCCTTGGACAGCGTGCCCGACCACAGGTCGACGGCCGGGCGGTCGATGCCGAAGTGCTCGCCGACGCCGCGGCCCGTCGCGCCGGTCGTTCCGATGCTGTGCGCCTCGTCGACCATCAGCAGCGCGCCGTGCCGCTGCTTGACCGCGACGAGGGCGGGCAGGTCGGCGATGTCGCCGTCCATGCTGTACACGCCCTCGATGACGACGAGCACCCGCCGGTACTGGTGGCGGACCTGTGCGAGCAGGGCGTCGAGGGCGGCCGCGTCGTTGTGGGGGAACGGCCGCCGGGTCGCCCCCGAGAGCCTGCAGCCCTGGAGGATGCTGTCGTGGGCCAGGGCGTCGTGGACGACGAGGTCGCCGGGCCCGACGAGGTGGCCGATCACGGTGACGTTGGTGGCGTGCCCGTTGGCCAGGGTGACCGCGGCCTCGCACCCGAGGAGGTCGGCGAGCTCGGCCTCGAGTTCCAGGTGGAGGGGGCGGCTGCCGGACAGCAGGCGGCTCGCGGACACCGAGGTGCCGTAGGTCTCGATCGCCTCCTTGGCAGCCTCGTTCACCCGGGGGTGCGTCGCCAGGCCCAGGTAGTTGTAGCCGGAGAAGGAGAGGAGCTCGCGGCCGCCGATGACGGTCGTGTCCGTCATACCGCCCTCGTGCACGAGGAAGTACGGGTTGGACAGGCCGGTGCCGGAGAGGGCGCCGATGCGTTCGACGTGGGCGGTGACCTCCGGGAAGCGGTCGATGCGGGTGTGCTCCTCGGGCAGCGGCGCGGGGTCCGGGGCGGCCGGCGCCGGCAGGTCGTCGGACGGGTCCTCGGACGGGCACTCGGACGGCGCAGGCGCAGGTACGCCGCCGCCCGCACGCTGCTCCGGAACGGCTCCCGGTGCGGGCTCCACGGAGACGCCCGCGACGGCCGCCGCGAGGCCCCCGACCGTCGGCCGGTCGGCGTCCCG
The DNA here is from genome assembly GCF_036170895.1 of Streptomyces erythrochromogenes. Classification (NCBI taxonomy): domain Bacteria; kingdom Bacillati; phylum Actinomycetota; class Actinomycetes; order Kitasatosporales; family Streptomycetaceae; genus Streptomyces; species Streptomyces erythrochromogenes. The sequence goes on from NZ_CP108036.1 coordinate 7,003,380, forward strand.
TTCGTCGAAGGTCCACAGCGGCCACTGTCGTTTGAGGGCCGTGAACAGGTCGGTCAGCATCAGCGAGTCGAAGCCGAGGTCGTCGATCAGCAACTGCTCGTGGCGCAGGTGGCCCACGGGGAACGCGGAGATCCGGGCTATGTGCGCGAACACGGCCTCGGTGACCTCGCCGACGTCCCCGGCCGGTGCTGACTCCCCGCGGGCCGGTGCGTGGGCCGCCCCGGAGAGGCGGGACATGAGATCCGCCTGTTCCCGGACCAGCTGCCGCAGGTCGTCCATGGGGTGGAGCGACGGGGCGTCCGCGGGGGTCTCCGTCTCCTCCGGCGGCGCGGGCCGGGCCGGGCGTACGCCGGCCGGGTCCGCCGTCGGCGGGGCTGCCTCCGACGGGGTCGCCTTCGAAGGGGCCTGCTCCGACGGGGCCGCCGTGGACGGAGCCGTCCGCCCGGCCCAGTACGACTGCGCGGCGAGCCTCGCCACCGGCAGATCGACCGGCCGGCGCTCTTGCGCCGGGACCAGGACGCGCGGGTCGACTGGCACGCCCAGGACCGCGAGCCGGGCCAGAGCCCGCACGAACTCCCGTCCGCCGTCCGGTGTCGCGCCGCTCGCGGCGACGACGTGCACGTCCTCCCGGTCGGCGAGGTTGCGGCGGACCGGGTCGAGGAGCGAGCCGCCACCGCTCACCTGGAGGAACAGGCGCGCCCCCGCGTCGTACGAGGCGAGCACCGCGTCGCCGAACTGCACCGGCGCGGAGGCGTGCCGGGCCCACAGCTCGCGCAACTCCTCGGGATCGCTGCACAGCGCCGCGCTGACGGACGAGACGAACGGCAGGCGGGGAGGGCTCACACGGCGTCCGGCGAGGTCGGCGCGCACGGCCTCCTCGGCGCAGGCCAGCCGCGGCGAGTGGAAGGCGTCGGACACCTCCAGCACCGCGGTGGCGATGCCCGCGTCGGCGCAGGCCCGCCGGAGGGTGGCGAGACCCTGCGGCGTGCCGCTGACCACGACCTGCCGCGGCTGGTTGAAGCAGGCCAGCCACACGTCGTCGATCCCGACGACGAGCCTGCGGCAGGTCTCCTTGTCGGTCTGTACGGCGACCATCCCGCCCCGCAGACCGCTCGCGGCCCGGCGGAGGGCCGCGCCCCGGCGCACCAGCAGCCGGACGGCCTCCTCGCCGGTGAGCGCCCCGGCCGCCGCCGCGGCGGCGAACTCCCCGACGCTGTGGCCGAGCGCCAGGTCCGGGGTGACACCGCAGTCGGCGAGCAGACGGGTGGCGGCGATCTGCACGGTGCCGAGCAGCGGCTGGCACACCTCGGTGCCGGCGAGCCGCCGCCTGAACTCCTCGGTGTCGCCGTCCCCTGAGCCGGCCGCCTCCCCGCCGTACAGCAGCGCGGCGAGGTCGAGGTCCGCGTCGCCCCGGGCAACAGAACCGAGCGCGTCGACCACGGTCCGGAATCCGGCGAACCTCTCGTACAGGTCCCGCATCATGCCCGGCCGCTGGCTGCCCTGACCGGGGAAGACGAAGGCGATGCGGCGCTGCGCGGCCGGCCGGGGGGCGTCCGCCGCGAAGGCTCCCTCGCCCAGGTCGCCGCGGGCGCCTTCGGCCAGCCGTCCGCGGGCCCGCAGCAGCCGCCGGGCGAACTCGTCCGTGTCGGCGGCCACGATCGCGAGGCGGGCCTTCAGCGGCTCACGTCCGCCCAAGGTGTGCGCGATCGCCGCGACGGGTGTGCGGGGGGCGCGTTCCACCGCCTCCAGTACGTCGCCGATGTGCAGGTCGAGCAGCTCGGTGTCGCCGGCCGAGAGCAGGACGAGCTGTGGTGCGCCCTCCGCGCCTCCCACCGCCACCGGCCGGGCAGGGGCGGGTGCGGGTGCCTCCTCCAGCACCACGTGGACGTTCGTACCGCCGAAACCGAACGAGCTGACCGCGGCCCGCCGCGGGGCCCGCGTACGCGGCCAGGGCCGCGCGGTCTCGGCGAACCGCAGGCCCGCGGCCCCGACGCCCAGGTCGGGATGGGGGGTGGTGCCGGGCTGCGGCACGATCGTGCGGTGGTGGACGACCAGGGCCGTCTTGATCAGCCCCGCCATGCCCGCCGCGGCCAGGGAATGCCCGATGAGGGCCTTGCCGGCGCCCAGGTAGCACATCGAGGGGTCGTCGTCGGGGTACTCGGTGCGCAGCCGGCGCAGCGCCTCGACCTCGGCGCGGTCGCCGGACCGGGTGGCGGTGCCGTGGGCCTCCAGGAAGCCCACGGACGACGGGGCGACGCCCGCGTCGTCGTACGCCCGGCGCAGCGCGCGCAGCTGGCCCTCCGGGGCAGGGGCCAGCGGACCCGGGGACGCGCCGTCGTTGGCCGAGCCGACGCCCTTGATCACCGCGTAGACGCGGTCGCCGGCGGCGAGCGCGTCCGCGAGCGGCCGTACGACGACGGCGCCCGCGCCCTCGCCGAGCACGAAGCCGTCGGCCTCCTCGTCGAAGGGGCGGCACACCCCGGTGGCGGACAGCGCGCGCAGCGTGGAGAAGCCGATCAGGCTGTCGGGGGTCAGGTTGACGTAGACACCGCCCACGACGGCGATCCGGCAGCCGCCCTGGCGCAGCTGGGCGACGGCCTGGTCCAGGGCGACCAGGGAGCCGGAGCAGGCGGCGTCGACGGCGAAGCTGGGACCGCCGAGGTCGAACTGCCGGCTGACGGTTCCGGCCGCCATGTTGAGCAGGCTCCCGGGCAGGCTGAAGGGATGCACGGTGCCGAGTCGTCCGGCGTGCTCCTTGACCGCCTCGAGGACGCCGTCGTCGTCCGTCGCGGACCGCCGTGCCTGGTCGGCCAGGGCGATGGCCCGGATCGGGGCCGCCATGACGTCCTTGTAGTCGGACACCGACATCGCGCAGAAGACCCCGGTGTTCTCCCGGTCGAAGTCGCCCCGGCCCAGCCCCGCGTCGTCGAGGGCCTCGCGGGTGACGTCGAGCATCAGCCGGTGCTGCGGGTCCATGGCCCGGGCGCGGGCGGGCGGCACCCCGTAGTGCAGGGCGTCGAAGCGGTCCACGTCGTCGAGGAAGGCGACCTGGTCGGTGTACGAGGCGTGCGGGGCCGACGGGTTGTCGGGCTCGTGGAAGACCTCGTGGTTCCAGCGTTCCGCCGGGACCGCGGAGAACTGCCGTTCCCCGCTCATCAGGAGCTTCCAGTATTCGCGGATGTCGCGGGCTCCGGGAAAGCGGCAGCCGAGGCCGACGATGGCGATGTCAGTCATGACGGGTCTTCCTTGTCGTGGGGCCCGGGCCGGACGGCTGCCGGGGTGGTGCGGACGGTGTGGGCGGTGGCGGCGCACGCGCACTCGCGGTCGGCGGCGCGTGCGGGCGGGGGGACGGGGGCCGTGCCCGGGGAGGGCGGCGGCGCGGGCCGCGGCGGCCCCACGGCGCTGTCCGGGGGCGGACGGGACGCCGGGCGCGGCACCCTGCGCCGCCGAATCGGCCACGGCGCCCACCAGTTCAGGCCGCCCGCCAGGCGCATGAGCGCCGGTACGAGCACGCCCCGTACGAGCGTCGCGTCGAGGAGGACGCCCAGGCCCGCGCCGATCCCGAAGAACTGCAGGAGCGAGACCTGGGAGGTGCCGAAGCTGAGCAGGGTGAAGGCGAGCAGGGCGCCGGCCGTGGTGACGATGCCGCCGGTGCGGGCGATGCCCGAGACGATGGAGGAGGTGTCGTCCTGTCCGGCGTCGTGCGCTTCCTTGATGCGCGCGAGGACGAACACCTCGTAGTCCACCGAGAGTCCGAAGACGATGCAGAACAGCAGCACCGGCATGGTGGTGCTGAGCGGACCGGGGGTGAAGCCGAGCAGGTGCTGCAGATGGCCCGCCTGGAAGATCCACGTCATGGCGCCGAGGACCGCCGCGAGGCTCAGGGCGTTCAGCGCGATGGCCTTCAGCGGCAGCAGCAGACTGCGCGTGAAACCGAGCAGCAGCACGAAGGTGGTCGCGGTGATCAGGGAGAGGGCCAGCGGGATCCGGTCTCCCACCGTGTCCTTGGCGTCGACCAGAACCGCGCTCGGTCCGCCGACGAGGACGTCGGCGCCGGCCGGGCCGGGAGTGGCCCGGATGTCGCGCACGAGCTGCTGGGCGGCGCGCGACTGCGGGTCCACCAGCGGTACCACGGACAGCCGGGCGGGGCTTGCGACGGCGCCGGCGGGCCGGGCCGCGGCGGACCGGGCGGAGCCGGGGAGCGGGGCGGACGCCCCGTCGCGGAAGGTGCCCTCGGGCGTCACGACCCGGGCGACCTGCGGCAGCGCGGACAGCCTGCGGGCGTGGTCCTCCCGCGCCGACGGGGTCGACGTACCGGTCGTGACGACGGCGAGCGCGCCGGCGCCCTTCATGTCGAACGCGCCGCGCACCAGGTCGCCGGTCTGCCGGGCGGCCGAGCCCTTAGGCAGCGCCCGGTCGTCGGGAGTGGCGAAACCGGCGTGGGCGAACGGCCCGGCGAGCAGCGCCAGCAGGCCGATCACCGGCAGCGCGGCCAGCAGCGGACGGCGTACGACGATCCGCGCCAGCCCCTCCCAGAGCCGCGAGCGCGACCCGGAGTGGACCCGGCGGCGCCAGGGCACGGCCCAGGCGTTCACCCGCTTCCCGAGCAGGGCCAGCAGCGCCGGCAGCACCGTCACGGCGCTCACCGCGGCGATCACCACGACGGCGATGCCCGCGTAGGCGAAGGAACGCAGGAAGTACGGCGGGAACACCAGCAGGGTGGCGAGCGCGGCGGAGACCGTCGCGGCGCTGAAGACGATCGTGTGGCCGGCGGTGCGCACGGTGCGCACCGCGGCGGTGCGCGGGCTGCAACCGTCGGCCAGCTCCTCGCGGAAGCGCGAGACGACCAGCAGGCCGTAGTCGATGCCCAGGCCCAGGCCGAGCGCCGTGGTGAGGTTCAGAGCGAAGACGGACACGTCGGTGACGCTGCCGAGGATGCTGAGGGCCAGCAGCGTCCCGGCGACGGCGAGGACGCCGATGAGCAGGGGCAGGGCGGCGGCCACGACGCTGCCGAACACCAGGACCAGCAGGACCAGGGTCCCGGGCAGGACGACGGCCTCGGCCCGCTTCAGGTCGGACTCGGAGAGGTTCTGGAGCTCGGCGTCGACGAGCGCGGGCCCTCCGACGTGCACCGTGAGGGGAGTCGCCGCCGTCCCGGGGCCGGCCGGGGTGCCCAGTTCCTCGCTCAGCCGCTCGACCCGCGCGGCGAGCCGGTCCCCCTCGCCGTCCACGTGCGCGACCAGCATGGCCGCGCGGCCGTCCCGGCTGCGCAGCTCCGCCGCGTCGCCCGTCCAGTACGAGGTGACCGCGTTCACGTGCGGCTCGGCGGCGAGGCGCCCGGTCAGGGCCTCGCCCGCGCTGCGGGCGGCCGGGCTGTCGACGGAGCCGCCACGGGCCTGTGCGACGACGACCAGGTTGGGGGAGGCCCCCGAATGCCGGGCGGCGAGGACCGCGGCGCGGCTGGACTCGGACCGCGGATCGTCGTATCCCTGCGTCTTCAGCCGGCCGGTCGCGTCCGCGCCGAACACGGCCGACAGCAGGAGGAACACCAGCGCGGCGAGGAGGACCAGTCGGGGACGACGGGTCACGAAACTCCCTGCACGACGGAACATCGGGGGCCTCCGGTCCGGATGGCATTTCGCTCCTGCTTTTCCGCAGGACGGTCGAATGCCACCCTGCCCGGGGCGGGGGAGGGGTCGTAGTCCCGGCCTTTCGTCACTTGACAGAAGCCGGAAAGGAGGGCTCCTGTCCGGCGGCGGAGGCTTTGACAAGACCGGTTGCGGGCGTCAAGTCACGCGTTCAAGTGGCGTGACGTCCGCGCGCGTGCGGGGTGTATTTGACGTACGCCTCCACCGGGAAATCCCGGAGGCTCCTGTATCGGACGGAGAATCGGAGAAGCATCGTGTTCGAGCATTCCTGGATTCCCGGCGTCGCTCTGGCCGGAGCCTCCGTGGTGCTGGTGGGCAGCGGCATCGGCCTGCTGGCGACCTCGATGGCCGCCCCCACCACCGCCCCGCGGCCGGCCGTCCTGCTCCTTCCCCAGGACGGCGCGGGCGCCATTCACACGGGCTATTCCACCGTGACCGTGAAGAAGCAGGATTTCGATGAGCGGCTGAAGGGAAACCCGGAGGCGAAGCCCGGAAGATGAGGAGGGCGCGCGGGCCGGCACCGGAGACCCGCCGGCCTCAGGTCGCCGCGGGGATGTGGCGCGCCGCCGCGAGTCCGGCCAGTGTCCGGAGCCTCGCGAAGTACGCGGCGCAGTACTCCTCGTCGATCCGGGGCACGGCCTTGTCGAGGGCGGCGATGCACGCCCAGAGGCCGGCTATGCGGTTGCTGTCCATCCCTTCCGTGAGTTCCATCTCCACGAGGATGGCGGTGTCGGCGTCCAGGAGGATCAGCTCCACGCCCTCGATGGACACGCCGCGGAAGCCGTCGGGGAAGAGCGCGCGCCTGTGTTCTTCCCACAGTCGGGCCAGTCGGTCTCCCCGCTCCGCTTCCTCGGTGGGGGGCGGGCCGAGGAGCAGGGAGACGGCGTCGAAGACGGCGCGCACCCGGGCGACGGCCATGGGCGCAGTCAGGGCGGCGCTCGATCTCGCACCCCGTGTGAGCCCGTCGCGCAGCAGTCGGCCGTGGTCGAGTTCCGCGGCGAGCCCGGCCGTGACGAGGCCCTCCTCGGCGGCCTTCCTGATCAGTTCCCCCAGCGGTGCGTCCGACCCCAGCCGCTCGGCGAGGACGTGCTCCAGGGCGAACAGGGAATGCGCGACGGCGACGGTGGCGAACTCGTAGCGGTAGTACGAGTACCGGATGAGCTCGCGGGAGGTCTCCAGTGCGCTCATGACGTACATCGAGGCGTTGCCGGGAACGACCAGCCCGGCGACCAGTGCCCGCATCGCCGCGAAGTCCGCAGCGGTGCCCCAGCTGCGGGGGTCCGGTGTCGGCAGGTCCGGCACCTGCAGGTCCGGTGCGGGCAGGGGGAGCGGGTCGGGCGTCGGGGGCACGCTGTTCACCGGAGCAGTTTTGCCGTCCGGAGGCCGTCCGTGCCAGTGGTTTCCGGGGCGGCGGCGAGGAGTTCACGCCGCTTGGTGCCGCCCGAGACGCGGTGGAGTCCGTACGAGCCGGGCTTGCGGGCCTCGCCGGCAAGGTGCTTGGCGATGCCCTGGCAGATGAACTCCTTGAGCTTCGCGCCGGGGCGGCCGGCGATGTGGAACCAGACCGCCACGTCGTGACGGCGGGCGAACTGGAAGATGCCCGCGCGGCGGCCGAGGCTGATGCACTGGCCCGCGAACACCGCGTTGAGGGGCGCGGGCCGCTCGCCAGCGATCCGGCTGAGCACCGTGTCGGCAGCCCGCGCGCCCAGCGGGATCGCCGCCTGGCAGCTCATGCGCAGGGGCAGGCCCGAGGGGGCCGCCGAGTCGCCGGCCGCGACGATGCGGTCGTCGTCCACGCTGGTCAGCGACTCGTCCGTGAGCAGGCGACCCACGGCGTCGGTGCTCAGCCCGCTGCGTACGGCCAGGTCCGGCACACCGAAGCGGGCCGTCCAGACGGTCACTTCGCTGGGCAGTTCGCGGCCGTCGTCCAGACGCACGGCGTGACGGGTCACGGCCGTCACCTTCGCCCCCGGGCCTTCCAGTACGGTCACACCGAGCCCGGTCAGCCGCCGGGCGACCGAGCGCCGGCCCCGGGCGTGCAGGTACGGGCCGAGCACCCCTCCGCAGACCAGGGTCACCGCCCGTCCCTGCTCCGCCAGTTCGGCGGCCGTCTCGATACCGGTCGGACCGGCCCCGACCACCGTCACCGGCGCCGTCGCGGGCGCGGCCACGAGCACGGGCCGCAGCCGCTGCGCCTCTTCCAGGCTGTTGATCGGGTAGGAGAAGTCCGCGGCCCCCGGCACCCCCGGGTCGGCGCTGCCGCTGCCCACGGCGTACACCAGGTAGTCGTAGGCGGCCGTGTCGCCCGACGCCAGCGTCACGCGGCGCGCGGCGGCGTCGATCCCCGTCACGGTGTCGACCAGGAGGCGGACGCCCCGGCCCAGGACGTCCGCGTACTCGACGACCGCGTCGCAGGAGCCGCCGACCAGCTGGTGCAGGCGGATCCGCTCGACGAAGGACGGGCGCGGGTTGACCAGCGTCACGCTCACGTCGGCGCGCTGCGTCAGGCGGTTGGCGGCCATGACGCCGGCGTATCCGCCGCCGATCACGATGACTTCGGTGTTCTCGGTCATGGTGGGCTCCCCGTTCTCTCGTTGTCGGCTTCCGGGCACAAGACACCGGTGCCGCCACCGTTGTGACAGGGGGAGTCGTGTGACCTGCGCCACGCAGCCGGGGTCCGCATGCGCACGGCGCGGTACGGCTCAGCGCAGTACGGCCGCCAGCAGGTCGGCGCCCAGCGCCGTCAGATCGGGCAGGTTGAGCGTGTAGCGGACGTAACGACCGCGCCGCCGGGCCGTGAGCAGGCCGGCGCGGCGCAGGACGGCGAGGTGGCGGGACACCTCCGGCGGTGAGAGCTCCCAGGCGTGGGCCAGCTCCCGGGTGGTGTGCGGGCCGCGGGCCAGGGTGCGCAGCAGCCGAAGACGTACCGGATGCGCGAGTGCCTCCAGCCGGAGCGTGACCGTCTCCAGCGATACCGGCTCCGACGGATCCGGCTCCGCCACCGGGTACTGCACCACCGGCTGCCAGCCGGGGGCGTGCACCACCGCCAGGTGCGGGCCGCCGAAGGCGCTGGGTATGAAGGTGACTCCGGTGCCGTGGGCGGCGGTCGCCTTGTCCGGGAGCTTGTCCACGACGATCTGGTCGCCGCCCGGTGCCAGGGAGACCGCGCCGGAGACCGCCGCGAGGGCCGCCCCCATGCCGTGCCGCCTGAGCAGGTCGTTCTTCACGCGCAGGTCGGTGGCCAGGCGTACGGCGACATCCGCCCAGGCGCCGTCGAAGAAGACCTCGGCGCACTGTTCGAGGGTGTCGCGCACGCGTGCCCGTACGGCGGCCGGATCCGCGAGCAGCCGTGCCGCGAAGGCCTCCTGCCGTACCCCGCGGGCCTGCGCCAGGTCCAGGGCGCGCTCCCGTGCGGCCCGGTCGGTCAGCGGCGAAGGCGCGCCGAAGCGGACCCGGTTGCTGCCGCACGTGGTGACGAGCGCCGCCGTCACGTACCTCTCGTCGTCGATCCGGTCCACATCGTCCAACTCCTCGGCGAGGGTCGGCCGGGGCCGGGCGGGGAGCAGGAAGTCGGCCTGTGAGGAACGCCAGAGGAAATCCGCCTCCCGCAGGCGCTCCGCCAGCTCCGGCGGCATCCCGGCCCACACCTCACCGGCCCAGCCGGCGAGCTGCGGATGGTGCCCCGGCTCAGCCAGCACGTGCAGCATCGCGGTCAGTTCGGCGAGCGGGGACGCGGCGAACCGCAGCCGTCCGGACGGCAGGCCGCCGATGTCGATCCTCAACGTCACCCGCCCAGGATCTCCGACCGGACGGCCCCCCTCGTCACCGGGTTGACGATGTCCGTCAACCCGCGTGCCCGGCCCGGCGGCCGAACGCAGGGTGGCGCCATGGAAACCACCACCAAGATCCGGCCCCGCGCCCTGGTCCGGGCCTCCGGAGGCCCCCGCTACGCCGTCGCCCTGGTCGTGGACGCGCTCGGCACCGGCCTGCTGCGGCCCTTCCTGCTGCTCTACGGGGTGATGGTGCTGCGGCTGTCCGCTCCGGCGACCGGCATCGCCATGACGGCCGGCATCGTCGTCGGCCTGGTGTGCATGCCCGCGGTGGGCCGGTGGCTGGACCGGGGCGCACGCAGCACGGTCGTGGCGGCGTCGATGCTGGTGCGGGCCCTGGGCGTGGCGCTGCTGCTGGCCACCCCGGCCGGGCACGTCTGGCCGTTCGCGACGGCGGCGCTGTTCCTCGGCATCGGCAACCAGGCCTGGCCGGCCGCCCACGCGGCCCTGGTCGCCACGGTCGCCCACGGCCGGGAACGCGACACCGCGCTCGCGGCGGGCCGCGCCCTGCGCAACGCGGGACTGGGCGCGGGAGCGCTCCTCGCCACCGCCTGCCTGGCCGGCGGCGCCACGGCGCTCCAGGCGATGGCGGCCGTCACCGGGATCGCCTACCTCGCCGCGGCGGCCCTGGCGTGGTCGGTCCACCTGCACGCGCGTCCCGCCGCCCCGGCCGATGGCGTGGACGAGGGCGCGGCCGAGGCGCCCGCCCCCCGGATGCGCGCGCTGCTGGCCGCCAACGTGGTCTACGTCTTCTGCCTCAACGTCCCGGAGATCGCGCTCCCCCTGGTGCTGGTGACGCAACTGCACGCCTCCCCGGTGTGGTCGGCGGCCGTCTTCGTGGCCAACACGGTGCTCGTGGTCACCCTTCAGGTACCGGTCACCGTGTGGATGTCCCGCTTCCCCCGGCGGACCGTCCTGGCCCTCGGCGGCGTGGTGCTCGCCGCGTCCTACCTCGGGTTCCTCGCGGCCGCCTCGCTGGGGGGCGGCTGGGGCGCCCCGGCCGTCGCCGCGGTGTCCGTGGTCTGCACCATCGGCGAGATCATCTATGCCGGCAGTGCCACGGCGCTGGTCACCGCCCTCGCCCCGGCCCACGCCCTCGGCCGCGTCCTCGCCCGCTTCGAGCTCTCCACGGGCTTCGGCCTCGCGGTCTCCCCGGCGGTCATCACCGTTCTCGCACCCCACGGCCCGGCCGCCCTCTGGGGCAGCCTCGCCGGTGCGACCCTGCTCTCCGCCTCCGCCGTCGCCACCGAGAAGGACGGAGCCGCAACTTCGCCTCGCATCCGCTAGGTTGAGCGGGTATTCGTGGTGGCACATGCAGGGAGAGTCCGTCTCATGGCCGCACCATGCACGTACCTGTTGTTCGGTTACACGACCACGTAGTCAAGGCCGCATATGCCGGACCGTCTCCGCGTTGTGGGATCAGTGAGGGGGCCGGACCCGCCGCTCCCAGAGGCCGGCCAGGTGTGCGTGGAGGACGTCGTGCGCATCCTGTGGGGTGAGGTGGCCGATGAGTACGTGCGTGGTCAGGCCGTCCGCAAGGGCGAGGAGGGTGCGGGCCTCGCGCCGCGGATCGAGGGGCCCGACGGGCTCGGCCTCCTCGCCGACTTCCGCGATGAGGCGGGCGAACGCATCCTGCAGGGCCGCGTAGTTCGCCTTCAGCGTCCCGGCGAGCGCCGGGCTGACGGCCGCCTGCGCGACGAAGGCGAGCCAGACCCTGGCCTCGGCGCGGTGCTCTTCCGCGAGGAGTGAGATCTCGGTGGCCGCGTGGCCCAGGGCGGTGCCGGCCGACTGGGCAGGGCTCCGGACGAGGCGGGCCTGAACGCGCTCGCCGATCCGCTCGCCGATGTACCCGAGGGCGAAGACGAGCATCTCCTCCTTGGTCCGGAAGCACCGCTGCACGGCGCCCATGGACACCTCCGCGCGGGCGGCGACGTCGCGAAGGGTCACGCCCTCCAAGCCGCGTTCGTCGGCGAGACGGCAGACGGCCTCGGCGATGAGACGGCGTCGGCCCACGTGATCCACCTGCCTGGGCATGCCCGGCCGCCTCCCTGTTCCGCGGTGCTCCGCTGTGCGGCGCACCACTTGCGTTGCGCTCGTATCGGTACGAGTGTACGGTTGCGGTTCCGATGCAGGCGCATCGGTACATTGGGGAGGAAGGAAGGGCCATGCAGAACGCCCTGTGGACGATGTCGGCACGCGCCCAGGCGGAGGCCGTGCGCGGCGGAACCGTCTCGGCCGCCGAACTGGTCGACAGCCACCTCGACCGGATCGCCGAGGTCAACCCGCGAGTGAACGCCGTCACGCAGCTCCTGGCGGAGCGGGCGCGCGAGGCCGCGGCGCGGACGGACCGCCGGCGGGCCGCCGGTGAAGCGCTGGGGCCGCTGGCGGGCGTGCCGTTCACGGTCAAGGAGAGCACCGCCGTCGAAGGCGTGCCGACCACGTTCGGCGCGGAGCGCTTCCGTGATCTGGTGGCGGCGACCGATGCGCCCCCGGTGGCGCGGCTGCGCGCGGCGGGGGCGGTTCCCATCGGGCACAGCAACGTTCCCACCCTGATCCTGGCGGGGATGCACACCCGCAGCGAACTGTTCGGCGACACGGTCAACCCTTGGGACGGCAGCCGGACCCCGGGCGGCTCCAGCGGGGGCGACGCGGTGGCCGTGGCCACGGGCATGGCGGCGCTCGGGCTCGGCAACGACTCCGGGGGATCGGTGCGCGTCCCGGCGCAGTTCTGCGGCGTGGCCGGGCTGAAACCGTCCACGGGCCGGTTCCCGGCGGACCATCGCTTTCTCGGCCCGGACGACCCGGGCCCGGCGTCCCAGATCCTGGTCACCGACGGCCCGCTGGCCCGGAGCGTGGGCGACCTGCGGCTGGCCTACGAGGTGCTGGCCGGGACGGATCCGCGGGATCCGCGGGCCGTGCCGGTGCCCGCGTACGGTGCATCGCTTCCCGGGCCGGTGAAGGTCGCGGTGGTGGCCGACCCCGGCGGGCACGGTGTCCACCCCACGGTTCGCGGGGCCGTCGAGGCCGCGGCCGACGCGCTCCGCGACGCCGGATACGACGTGCGCGAGGTGCCGGACGTACCGCGGATGGACGAGGCGCTCGAAGCGTACGGCCGGATCACCGTGACCGAGTTCGCCCCGTCCTGGCCGGTGGTGCGGGGACTGCTCGGCAAGGGCGGGGACCGCTACATCGAGATGGCGATGGAGCGGACCCCGCCGGCGAGCGCCGGCGAGCTCGTCCGGCTGATGGGCACCTGGATGAACATCCGCCGCTCATGGGCCGAATTCCTCGACGCGTACCCGCTGTTGCTCGGCCCGTCGTTCACCGAGCCGCCGGTCGAGCCGGGGCTGGAGTCGCGGGACGGGGCGGGCCGGGACCGGGTCGCGTCGGCCATGCGCCTGTGCAGTGTGACCAGCTTCGTGGGTGTGCCCGGTGTGGCCGTGCCGACCGGCCTGGTCGACGGGCTCCCCTGCGGCGTGCAGATCGTCGGGCGGGCGTTCCGGGAGGACCTGTGCCTGGACGCGGCCCAGGCGGTCGAAAACCGGCTCGGAGTCCTCACACCCATCGACCCGCGCATGTGAGGCGCGGGCCCCTGCGCGCCGAACACCGTGATCGGCGTGCGGGGGCCTCCTGCCGGTGGTCCCCGAAACGGTGAGAGCCGCTCGACCACCGGGGGTCGGAAGCAGACCGGAGTGACCTGCGTGGCCATGGTGAATCATCCGATAGGTGAAACTGCCATAATGGCTAGCGCATGCAAGTGAAAGTTCGCAAGATCCTTGCTCGTGCTGCAAGGAGTGTGCATTCCTCTCCCGGGGCGAGGCCCTCCACCGCTACCTGGACTCACACGGGCGCCACCCGTGCCGTGAGCGGTTCGGTGCGCCGTGGCAACCCTCCCGGCGGCGCCCCGAAACGCCGCGCGACGACAGTCGTCCCATGCCTCCCGCGACCGCCGCCACCGCCACGCCCACCCTGCCCGTGCCCCTGCCCGTACCGGCCGCACCGCCGCGGCACCGGGAACTGCCCTGGGAGCAGGCCCGGACGCTCGCCCAGGGGGCGCCGCGGCCGTCGGCCGCCCGTACGGTGCCGCTCGCGGACGCCGTCGGGCTCACGCTGGCAGAGGCCCTGCGCACCCCGCAGCCGCTGCCGGCCTTCGACACGGCCGCCATGGACGGCTACGCGGTGGCGGGCACCGGCCCCTGGCGGATCCGCGGAGCCGTCCGGGCGGGCACGGTATGGGAGGGCGCGCTCGGCGCGGGGGAGTGCGTGGAGATCTCCACCGGAGCGCAGGTTCCGGCGGGAACGCGCGCCGTACTGCCGGTGGAAGCGGCCCTGGCCGGCGCCGACGGCATGGTCGCCGGACCCGTGCCGCCGCCGGGCCGGCACATCCGGCGGGCGGGTGAGGACGCCCCGGCCGGCACCGGTCTCGTCCCCGCCGGCACCCGGATCGGCCCGGCGCTGCTCGGGCTCGCCGCGTCCTGCGGCCACGACACCCTGCCGGTGCGGCCCGCGCCCCGGGTCCGGGTCCTGGTCACCGGTGACGAACTGGACCACGCGGGCCCGCCCGGTCCGGGACGGGTGCGCGACGCCCTCGGACCGGCCCTGCCCGCCCTGGTCGCCGCACTGGGCGGCGAGAGCCGCGGGGTACGGCACGTCCGCGACCGTCCGGCGGGGTCACTGGCCGCGGCCGTGCACGGCGCGCGGGACACCGAGGTCGTGGCGGTCACCGGCTCCACCTCGGCCGGCGCCACCGACCAGCTGCGCGGACTGCTCGCCGAGGCCGGGGCCCGGATGGTCGTCGACACGGTCGCCTGCCGCCCCGGCCACCCGATGCTGCTCGCCGAACTCCCCTCCGGCCGCTGGGTGGTGGGGCTGCCCGGGAACCCGTACGCGGCCCTGGTCGCCGCCCACACCCTGCTCGGCCCGCTCATCGCCGGCCTCTGCGGCCGGGCCCTCGACCCGCTGCCGCGCGTACCCGTGACGGGTTCCGTGCGGCCCGCCCCCGGACTGACCCGGCTGGTACCCGTCACCTGGTACGGCACAGGCGTCCGCATCACCGCGGGCCACGGCTCCGCCTTCCTGCGGGGCGCCGCCGCCGGCGACGCACTCGCCGCCCTCCCCCCGGATTGGACGGAGGGCGGCCCGGCCCCCCTGCTCAGCGCGGGCTGAGGAGGCAGAACTCGTTGCCCTCCGGGTCGGCCAGGATCGTCCAGGAGATCCCGGACTGGTCGATACCGGGATCGGTGGCGCCCAAGGCGCGCAGTCGCGCCCCCTCCGCCGCCGGGTCGTCACCGCGGTAGGGGCTGATGTCGAGGTGGACGCGGTTCCACACGGTCTTGGTGTCGGGGGTGCGGACGAACTCCAGGTAGGGGCCCACGCCTTGGGCGGACCGCATGCTCGCCTGGTCGTCGCCGACCTCGTGGAGCTTCCAGTCCATCGCCTCGTCCCAGAACCGGGCCATCGCCCGCGGATCGGTGCAATCGACCACCACCGCGGCGATCGGCCCGGTGTCCCGGTAGATCGGACGGGGCTCCAGGACGCAGAACTCGTTCCCCTCCGGGTCGGCCATGACCGTCCAGGGGACGTCGCCCTGGCCGACGTCGGCGAGCGTCGCACCCAAGTCCCGCAGACGCGCCACCAGTTCCACCTGATGGGCGGCCGAGGTGGTGGCCAGATCGAGGTGCACCCGGTTCTTCACCGTCTTGGGCTCCGGGCGGGCGATGAGGTCGATGCAGACGGCCGAGGGATCGGGGTAGGAGAAACCCACGGGCTCGAGGTTCGTCACGCCGGGTCCCTCGCTGTCGACACCCCACCCGAGTGCCTCCGCCCAGAACCGCCCGAGCGCGGAGTCGTCCTGGGCCTTCATGTTGACCTGCACAAGTCTTGTCGCCATGTCGCAGATCCTAGAGGGGTATTGAAGCCCGCGCCCCGCGGCAACCACCCGCGGCCCCCTGCGCCGGTCCGGGTACCAGGGACGGTGCGAACGGCGACCGCTGGTGCGCGGTCTTCTGGACCGACGTCGGCGGCAGCTACATCAAGGGCACCCAGCCGCTGTGCGTGACGTCGGGCGGCGCCTGACCCGCCGGTCAGCCGATGCGGCGGGCTCCCGCCGACGGTACGGCCTCCAGCACGGCCGGGGCCCCGAAGCCCGCCGCGGCGAAGGCCGCCGTCACGGTCCCGGCCACGGTCCCGGCCGCCGCGGCCGGGACCAGCGCGATCACGGAGCCGCCGAAACCGCCGCCGGTCATCCGGGCGCCCAGGGCGCCCGCTCCGACCGCGGCCTCCACCGCGAGGTCGGTCTCCGGGCAGGAGACCCGGTAGTCGTCCCGCAGGGAGGCGTGCCCGGCCGTCAGCAGCGGCCCCAGCGCCTCCGGTTCGCCCGCCGTCAGCCGGTCGACGGCCCGCCCGACCCGGGCGTTCTCGGTGACCACGTGCCGGACCAGCGGCGCGAGGGCGTCGGGCAGCCCCGCCAGGGCGCCCGGCAGCTCCGCCTCGGAGAGGTCCCGCAGGGCGGTCAGGCCCAGCAGCCCCGCCGCCCGCTCGCACCCCGCGCGCAGCGCCGCGTACGCCCCGTCGGCGAGGTCGTGTGCCACCCGGGTGTCGAGCACCAGCAGGCGCAGTCCGTGCCCGGTGAGGTCGAAGGGGACCTGGCGGACCTCCAGGCTGCGGCTGTCGAGGTGCAGGGCGCTGCCCTCGGCGCAGCAGACCGAGGCCATCTGGTCCATGACCCCGCACGGCACGCCGGCGAAGGCGTTCTCGGCGTACTGGGCCACGCGCGCCAGCTCGGGCCGCGAGAGCCCCAGCGCGTACAGCTCGTCGTAGGCGACGGCCACCGCGCACTCCAGGGCCGCGGAGGAGGACAGGCCCGCGCCCGTGGGCACGGTGCTGTCCAGGTGCACGTCGGCGCCGCCCACGGGCAGGCCCCGCTCCCGCAGCGCCCAGACCACCCCGGCGGGGTAGCGGGCCCAGCCGCCGACCGCGCCGGGGGAGAGGTCCGCCACCGCGAGCTCGGTGATCCGGCCGTCGCCCTGGGCGCTGTGCAGCCGCAGCAGCCCGTCGCCGCGGCGGCGGGCCGCCAGCACGGTGGCCTGCGGCAGCGCCATCGGGAGCGCGAAGCCGTCGTTGTAGTCGGTGTGCTCGCCGATGAGGTTGACCCGGCCCGGGGCGGCCCACACCCCTTCGGGGGCGTGGCCGTGGATCCGCTCGAACTCCCGGCGCACGGAGGCTGCTTGCCTCGCGGCCGCGGCCGCCGCCGCGGTCCCGTTCCCGGTCACAGGACCTCCCGCAGCCGCCGCGCCGCCGCCTCGGGCGTCACGTCGTTCATGAAGGCGTCCATGCCGGCTTCGGTCCCCGCCGTGTACTTGAGCTTGTCGGCGGTCCGCCGGACGGTGAACAGCTCCAGGTGCAGGGCGAGTTCCTCGCCCCCGGTGCGCGGGGCCTGGTGCCAGGCCGCGATGTAGGGGGTGGGCGCGGCCAGCCCGAAGAGCCGGTCGAAGCGGCGCAGCAGGTCCAGGTACAGGCCGGGGAACTCGGCGCGCTCCGCCTCGCTGAGCCGGGTCAGATCGGGGACCCTGCGGTGCGGGTGGAGGTGGACCTCGTACGGCCAGCGCGCGGCGTACGGGACGAAGGCCGTCCAGTGCTCCCCGGCGAGGACCACGCGTTCGGTGGCCGCGCGGGCCTCGGCGAGGATGTCCTCGAAGAGGTTGCGCCCGGTGCGGGCGCGGTGCGCGGACGCGGCGGCGAGGTGCTTGGCGGTGCGCGGGGTGGTGGTGGAGAAGGCGTAGATCTGGCCGTGCGGGTGGGCCAGCGTCACGCCGATCTCCGCGCCGCGGTTCTCGAAGCAGTACACCTGCCGCACGCCGGGGCGGGCGGACAGTTCGGCGGTGCGGTCGGTCCAGGCGTCCAGGACCAGCCGGGCCCGCTCGGGCGTGAGATCGGCGAAGCCGGCGTCGTGCTCGGGGGTGAAGCACACCACCTCGCAGCGGCCGGCCCCGCCGGCGAGGGACGGGAAGCGGTTCTCGAAGACGGCCACCTCGTAGTCGGCGGCCGGGATCTCGCTCTGCCGGCCGTCCCGTGAGGGGCAGAGCGGGCAGGCGTCCGCCGGCGGGTGGTAGGTGCGGGACTGCCGGTGGGCGGCGATGGTGACCCAGTCGCCGGTGGCAGGGTCCCGGCGGAGCTCCGGGGTGCTCTCGACCCGGTCCAGCGGGCGCGGGTCCTCGGCCCCGCGGTCCCGGCCGGGCTCGCTGTCGTAGTAGATGAGCTCGCGGCCGTCCGCGAGTTCGGTGACGGTCCTGTGCACGTGCACGTCCTCGCCTGTCTCGTCAGGGGGTGACGGCCGGGGCCGACGCGTCCTCGATCATACGGCTGTTTGCCCTGCTCCCGAAGGGGCAGGCGCCGTACGCGGGCGGAGCGGGCGTCCGACGGGCGGTACCACCGTGGAAGGGACGTGACGACGATGAGGGTGGCGTTTCTCGTGGCGCCGGAGGGCGTCGAGCAGGTCGAGCTGGAGAAGCCGTGGCAGGCCGTGAAGGACCAGGGCTGGCAGCCGCGCCTGGTGTCGACCGAGACCGGGGAGGTCCAGGCGTTCCACCACCTCGACAAGGCGGACACCTTCCCCGTCGACGACGTGGTCGGCGCCGCCGAAGCGGACGCGTACGACGCCCTGGTGCTGCCGGGTGGCGTCGCCAACCCCGACGCCCTGCGCATGGACGCGCGCGCGGTCGCCTTCGTCCAGGGCTTCTTCCGCGCCGGCCGGCCGGTGGCGGCGATCTGCCACGCCCCCTGGACGCTCGTCGAGGCCGGCACGGTCGGGGGCAGGACCGTGACGTCCTGGCCCAGCCTCGCGACCGACCTGCGCAACGCGGGCGCCACCTGGGTCGACGAGGAGGTACGGGTCTGCCGTGCGGCGCCCGGCACGCTGATCACCAGCCGCAGGCCCGACGACCTCGACGCCTTCTGCACCACCCTCGTCGACGAGTTCGGTGCCGCCTCGGCCGGACGCTGACGGACGGCCGGCGCGCGGAACGGTACGACGGCCGGCGGGGCGTGACGGGAGGTGGGTCGTGAGCGGCGGCGGTGAGGACCTTGCGGATGCGGGCGTGGGTGCGGGCGCGGACGCGGGCCGGGCCGGCTCCTGGCTGCTGGACGAGGCGCTGACCGAGACGATCCGGCGGACCGGGGCGTCCGCCGGCGGGTTCCACCTCTGGGACGGGCCGGCGCACGGTCTGTTGGCGCTCGTCGTGCTGTGCGGCGTCCCGGCCGAGGTCGCGCGGCCGTGGCACCGGATCTCCCCCGCCGCCTCCACCCCCGTGAGCGACGCCGTCCGCGAGGACCGGCTGGTCTGGATCGGCTCGCAGGAAGAGCTCGCCCACGACTACCCGCAGGCCGCCGTCAGCCTGCCCTACGAGTTCTGCCTGGCCGCGGCACCCCTGAGGGGCCGCCGGGGCTCCCACGGCGCCCTGTTCCTGCTGTGGCCCGCCGGCCACGCCCGTACGGCGAGCCTGCGCGAACAGCACCACATCACCTCGGCCGCCCGCCGCATCGCCCGGATGCTGGACCAGGCCGACGGGGTACCGGCGGTGTCCGAACTGCCCCGCGTCATCCCGGCCACACCGCCCCGCACGTACGGCGGCCGGCCCCCGCTGGCTGCCGCCGACTGGGCGGAACGCCTGCCCGAGGGAGCCCTGGCCCTGGACCTGGAGGGCCGGATCACCTTCGTGGACGGCACCGCCGAGGCCCTGCTGGGCCGAGCGTCCGGCCAGTTGCTGGGCACCTGGCCCTGGCAGTCCCTGCCCTGGCTGGACGCACCCGTGGTCGAGGACCGCTACCGCGCGGCAGTCCTCAGCCGCGAGCCGGTGGAGTTCACCGCCCTGCGCCCGCCGGACATCCCGCTGGGCTTCCAGCTCTATCCGGACTCCAGCGGCATCAGCGTCCGCATCACCCGCCCCGCCCGGCACGCGGAGAGGGCCCCGTCCGGCGCGCCCGCGGGCGCCGCCGTCCCGCAGACCGGCCGGGTCCACCAGCTCCTGCACCTCGCCGCCGCCATGACGGAGCCGGTCACCGTCCGTGACGTCGTCGAACTGGTCGCCCACCAGGTCCTGCCCGCGTTCGGGGCCGACGCCCTCGTCCTGTCCGCCGCCGACGCGGGCCGCCTGAAGATCACCGGCCACCACGGGTACGACCCGGCGGTCGTCGAGCGGCTCGACGGTCTGCCCCTGGACACCGGGCTGACTCCCGCGGGACAGGTCATGGCCACCGGCCTTCCCGCCTTCTTCGAGGACGCCGCAGCGATGGCCCACCTGCATCCCGGCGCACCGAAGATCAGCGGCAAACAGGCTTGGGCGTTCCTCCCGTTGACCGTCTCCGGCCGCCCGGTGGGCTGCTGCATCCTCTCCTACGAGCGGCCGCACGCCTTCACCGCCGACGAGCGCGCCGTCCTCACCTCCCTGGCCGGGCTCATCGCCCAGGCCCTCGACCGGGCCCGCCTGCACGACGCGGCGCACGAGCTCGCCCACGGACTCCAGCAGGCGCTCCTCCCGCACACCCTGCCCACGGTGCCGGGCCTGGAGACCGCCGCCCGCTACCTGCCCGCGAGCCACGGGATGGACATCGGAGGGGACTTCTACGACGTCGTCGTGCTGGACGACACCACCGTCGCGGCCGTCATCGGCGACGTCCAGGGGCACAACGTCGCCGCCGCTGCTCTCATGGGCCAGGTCCGTACCGCCATCCGCGCCGCCGCGGGCGCCCCGCCCGGCGCGGTCCTGGCCCGCACCGGGCGGCTCCTGGCGGGCCTGGACACCGATCTGCTCGTGTCCTGCCTCTACGTCCACATCGACCTGACGAGCAGGTGTGCGACGCTGGCCAGCGCCGGGCATCCGCCACCGCTGGTGCACGTCCCCGGGTGCCCGCCGCACCGAGTGGAGCTCGACCCCTGGCCGCTCCTCGGGGTCGGCCTCGACACTCCCTGCCCCGTCACCCGCCTGGAGCTGGAGCCGGGGACCCTCCTGACCCTCTACACCGACGGGCTGGTCGAGAAGCCCACCGCGGCCGGCATCGACGCCGAGCGCGGCACCGACGACCTCGCCGCGATCCTCGCCGACCACGACGGGGCGGACCTGGACGACCTCATCGAGGCCCTGCTGCGCGGTACCGGCGCGGCCTCGAGCCACACGGACGACATCGCGCTGCTCCTCCTGCGCGTGTGACGGGGAGGAGCAGCGCGGGGCGCCCGGCGCCCCGGCGGCCGCCGGCTACAGGTACGGGTCGAACGGGATGCCCGCCGGCTTGGCCTCCGCCAGGTGGGACGTGAAGGAGCCGTCCTTCAGACCGAAGTGCGCGCTGCCGAAGTCGGCCTGGCTGAGCTTGTCCCGGAGCGTCGCCGGGTATCCCGACCAGCCGACGAGCGTGGGGTACTGCCAGGTGCCGCGGTGGTTCTCCGGCGGTTCGTCGTTGGTGTTCGCCGCGCGGAAGCAGTGCGTTCCGACGCCGTCCTTGTGGTAGACGATCTTGGGATGGGTGCCGTCCCAGCGGATCCGGTCGCGCGCGTGGATCACGAAGTCGCCGTGCGCGGAGGTGGCGACGTACTTGGCCTCGTTGTTCTGGACCCACACCACCACGTGTTCCCAGTCGTGGCGGTGGCCGCCGAGGCTGATGCCGGGGATCGCCTGGTCCTTCTCGAAGTAGAGCGCGTAGACCACGGCGCACCAGCCGTTGTTGCACTTCCAGCGCGAGTATCCGTTGGTGTTGGCGAGGTCCGAGGCGTCCCGGCAGTTGCCGTCGAGCGCTCCGGTGGGCTTGAGCCCGCCGTTCAGGACCCCGGTCGGGCCTATGGCGGGTGTCGGGTAGCAGCCGTCGGTGTCGTAGTCGTAGGCGGGCTGGAAGGTCAGCTCGATCGCCTCGGCCTGGCCGGGCAGCGCCGGGGGTGGAGCCGCGAAGGCCACCTGGGGGACGCCGACGACGAGCGCGAGGGCGGCGCCGACGACGACGAGGGATCTGCGGATGCGACGGTTGGTCCGCACAACTGGCCTCCTGGCCTGACGGGTTCGAGGGTGGCGGGCCGATGACGGCCACCGTCGACCGACACGCCCGGAGCATCATTCGCGAACCGGGTCGTCGCGGCAAGGGTCCGGGCAGCCTCTGCTTCATCCGCAGGGAGGCCGAACTACACGTCAGAACAGGAGAGTTGAGGAGATGTCAGAAATGGCGGCACGGGTGCCGGGGCGGGGGTGGGGCGGCGGGCGGGGCGGCGGGCGGCTCCCGCGCGCAGACAAGGTCCGCCCCCGGGAGCCGGGGGCGGACCGGGACTTCGGCCGGGCGCCGTCACACGGTCACAGGCCGACCGTGTTCATGAGGATGATGGCCGCGAGGTTCAGGAGGATGACGGTGACGACGATGCCGATCGCGATCCAGGCCTTGCGTGATTCGTCCATGGGCGCGGGTCACCTCCCGACGGGGGACGCGCCGCGGCGCGGCGGTCCGGCGGCCGGACGGCACCCCGCCCGGCTTCCTCCCATGCTGACCCCGCCGCGCGCGGAGCGCAGGTCGGCCCCCCGCCCCGGTCCTGCCGGGGCCGGCGAAGCGCGGTCAGCCCACCCAGGTGCCCGTCATGCCGAGCACGGCCGAGCCGTCCTGGTCCGTCAGCTTGGTCGCGGTGAAGTCGCGGGCCCACTGCGAGGTCTGGATGCGGAAGGCGGGGCGGTCGGCGGTCAGTGCCTCCATGACGGCCTCGGCCGCGCCGGCCGGGGTCTGGGCCGCACCTTCCGTGAACTGGCTGACCGTGCGGTCGATGTAGGTGCGCAGCGCGTCGGCGTACGGTCCGGCCGCGGCGATCCGGGCGCCGAGGTCCAGCCCGATGTTGTTGACGAACTCGGTCGCCACCGCGCCCGGCTCGATGACGGACACGCTCACGCCCAGGGTGCTCGCGACGGGCGCCAGGCTCTCCATGTACCCCTCCACCGCGAACTTCGCGGCGCAGTAGGCCTCGTTGAAGGGCTGGCCGATGACGCCGCCGACGCTCGTGACGGTGATCAGGCGGCCGCCGGTGGCCCGGAGGTGGGGGAGTGCCGCCTTGGAGACGTTGAGCACGCCGAAGAAGTTGACCTCCATGACCTCGCGGACGTCGGCCACGGATTCCAGCTCCAGGGTGCCGAGGTGTCCGGCGCCTGCGTTGTTCACGACGGCGTCCAGTCGGCCGTAGTCGGCGATCACGCCGTCCACGGCGGCGGTGACGGACTCCTCGTCGACGACGTCGAGGCGGCGGATGTCGATCTCGACGCCGGCCTCGGCGGCGGCCTTGCGCAGGGCGGCGGCCCGGCCGGTGTCGCGCAGCGTGGCCACCGTGCGCCATCCGGCGCGGGCCGCGGCGACGGCCGCGGCCAGCCCGATGCCGGAGGAGGTGCCGGTGATCAGGACGGTACGGAGGGAGGTGTCGGCGGTGGTCGCGGCGGGAGCGGTGGGGAGCGTGGACATGGCGTACCTCGGAGAGATCGGATTTATGTGCGTGCACACACACTTTAAAGTTATGTGCGTGCACACGCAACCTCTAGACTGTGCGGCATGCCGAAGAAGCTCACAGAAGCCGAGATGCCGGCGGCCGACTACGCCTTCTACGGGCTGGTCTGGGCCGGCACGACGATGACGGACCGCGTGGACAAGGCCCTGGTCAAGGCGCACGACCTGCCCGTGTCCTGGTTCGAGGTCATGCTGTGGCTGGCGTCCAGCCCCGAGCCGGTGCCCGCCTCCGTCCTCGGGAACAGCACCCTGCTCAGCCGCAGCCAGGTCTCCCGGGTCGTGGACGCCCTGCAGAGCCGGGGCCTGGTGACCCGTACGCCGTCGGCGCGCGACGCCCGCTCCGTGGAGGTCTCGCTCACACCGGCCGGACGCACCGTCTTCGCCGCGGCGGACGCCACCCGGCGCGAGGCCCTGGCGCCGGTCTTCACGGACCTCCTCGACGCGGAGGACCTGGAGACCCTCGGCACGGTCTGGCGCAAACTCAAGGCCGCCGCCAAGGCCGCTCCCTAGACCGCTTTCCTCGGGGTGTGCACCCCTGCGAGGCACCCGGTACGGCGTTACGGTTTTCAAGGGAGGCCGTCCAGGTGAGGAGGCCGAAAATGCTGGTGGACACGCTGGCTGCCCTGGCAATGGCGGGCGGTACGGCCGTGGTGCAGGCTGCGGGCACCGAGGCGTGGGCCGGGTTCCGGCAGGCGGTCGCGCGCTGGTTCGGGCGTGGTGACGCCGCCCGGGAGCGGGCAGAGCTGGAGCGGCTGGATCAGACCGCAACGGCGCTGCGAACAGCGGATCCGGCCCAGGCCGAGCGTGCGCGCATCAGCCAGGAAGCGTCCTGGCAGGCCCGGATCGGGGCCGTGCTGGAGAACCTGGACGAGGAAGAACGCGGCGAGGCGGCCGACCGGCTGCGCGCCCTGCTGGCCGATCACACTCCGGACGTCCGGGTGACGGCGGCGTCGGGCGGGCTGGCCGCCGGCGGCAACGTGGACATCCGTGCCGAGCACGGGTCCATCGCGGCCGGTGTCATCGACGGGGGTGCGTCCGTCGGCCCCCCTCCGACGCCGGATCCGCCCGCGGAGTAGGCGGATCGGAGAGCTCCGGCCGGCTCTCCCACCCGGCGCCGAACTCCCTTTGCGCACCAGGGGGCATCGCGGCCAGCGACCACAGTCTGGCCGTCGGCCGGGCCGGCAGGGTCGAGTTCCACGCCGCACCGCGTCCCCCTGTCACCTGGCCGCACCAGGTCGGCGTCCTGCCCAGGGAAGCCGAGTGCTTCCAGGACCGTGCCACCGCTGGAAAACTGGGCGCAGGGACGGCGGGCGGGAGCGGGACCGACGGAGCCGAGGTGCCCTACCAGGTGTTGGTCGGCCTCGGTGGAGTCGGCAAGACCCAGCTCGCTGCCCACCATGCCCGCACTCTGTGGCAGACGGCTCGGCTGGACCTGCTGGTATGGGTCACTGCAGCCACCCGCGACGCGGTCGTCACCGGCTACGCCCAGGCCGCGGCCGAGATCCTCGGCGCGGACCCCGCCAGCCCGGAGTCCGCCGCGTGCTCGTTCCTGGCCTGGTTGGAGCCCAAACCCACCGCGGTGCGCCGTTGGCTGGTCGTGTTGGACGACCTTGCAGATCCCGCCGACCTGCGGAACCTGTGGCCCCCCGCCAGCCCCCACGGGCGCACCCTGATCACCACCCGCCGCCGCGACGCCGCGCTGATCGGGCACGGCCGACGACTGGTACCGATGGGGCTGTTCACAGAGGAAGAGGCCGTCGCCTACCTCACCACGGCCCTCGCCGCGCACGACCGCCACGAGCCCGCCGACGAACTCCTCGGCCTCGCCGAGGACCTCGGCCACCTGCCCCTGGCGCTTTCTCAGGCAGTCGCCTACCTCACCGACGGCCACGTGGACTGTGCCACCTATCGGCACCGGCTGTCCGACCGTGCGCGCACCCTGTCCGACGCGCTGCCCGACCCGTCCGGGCTGCCCGACGACCAGGCCACCACAGTCGCCGCCGCTTGGTCCCTGTCCATCGAGTGCGCCGACCGCCTCCCACCGGCCCGGCTCGCCCGGCCCATGCTGCAGCTCGCCTCGATGCTCGACCCCAACGGCATCCCCGGCGCCGTCCTGACCAGCCCGCCGGCCCTGGACCACCTCGCCCGGTGCCGGGGTGCCGTTCCGGGGCGGACGGACGCCCCAGAGGTCACGGTCTGGGACGCGACCCGGGCACTGCGTGCGCTGCACCGCCTCAGCCTGATCGACCACGCCCCCGACAGCGCGCACCACACGGTCCGCGTGCACCAGCTCCTCCAACGTGCCATCCGCGACCTCCTGCCCGCGGAGCAGCACGACCGGCTCGCACGAACGGCCGCCGACGCCCTGATCGCCGCCTGGCCCGACATCGAACGCGACACCACCCTCGTCCAGGCCCTGCGCGCCGGCTCCGAGGCGCTCACCCTCCACGCCGAGGACGCCCTCTACCGGCCCGATGCCCACCCCGTCCTCCTCCGCAACGGTTTGAGCCTCGGTGAGGCCGGCCAGGTCGCGGCCGCGCTCCACCACATCCGCCGTGTGGCCGATGCCGCCCGGGACAAGCTGGGCCCCGACCACCTCGACGCCCTCGCCGCCCGGAGCCACCTCGGCTCGTGGCGGGGGGCGGCCGGGGAGGCGGCGGAGGCCGCTGCGTCATTCGAGGAGCTGCACGAAGACCTGGAGCGCGCGGTAGGGCCCGACCACCCCGACACCCTGGTGGCTCGGGGCAAGCTCGCCTACTGGCGGGGAGAGGCCGGTGACGCGGCGGGCGCCGCCGCGGCGTTCGAGGAGTTGCTCGCGGACCGGATGCGGGTGCTGGGACCTGATGACCCCGACACCCTGATCACCAGGGGCAACCTCGCCTTCTTGCGGGGGGAGGCGGGGGACGCTGCGGGAGCGGCCACGGCGTTCGAGGAGTTGCTCGCGGACCGGATGCGGGTGCTGGGGCCCGATCACCCCGACACCCTCTGCACCCGTGGCAACCTCGCCTCGTGGCGAGGGGAGGCAGGGGACGCTGCGGGAGCGGCCACCGCGTTCGAGGAGCTGCTGACGGACCTGGAGCGCGTACTGGGGCCCGACCATGCCGACACCCTCTGCACCCGGAGCAGCATCGCCTCGTGGCGAGGGGAGGCAGGGGACGCTGCGGGAGCGGCCACCGCGTTCGAGGAGCTGCTGACGGACCTGGAGCGCGTACTGGGGCCCGACCACCCCGCCGCGCTCTCCACCCGGGGCAACCTCGCGTACTGGCAGGGGAGGGCGGGCGACCCGGCGGCGGCCTCTCAGGCCTTCGAAGACCTGCTCGCGGATCTGGAACGCGTACTGGGGCCCGATCATCCCGACGTTCTCGGCACGCGGGACGGCTTCGCCTACTGGCGGGGGCGCCGACCGTGGCGGCTGATCACCAACAGGATCAGGTCCGTGGCCCGCGACGACTGACGGTCACGCGGCCGCCGTCGTCATCCGGCCGGCTGCCCTGCCTTCAGAACCCCGCACGGTCGCCCTCGCACTCCGGGCGTCTCTTCACTGCCTCCGCGCCTGGCGGCCGCGTGCCCAGGCCGGGCGGCGGCGGGACGTACGGGGACGGCGCAGCCTGCGGCCGGACGGGGCCGCCGCGGCCAGCGCGAACGACACGGTGATGTGCGCGCCGCCCAGCGGGCCGCGCGTGATGCGCATGGAGCCGCCCGTGGCGGTCGCCGCCCGCTGCGCGATGTCGAGACCCAGTCCGGTGGATCCGGTGCTGCTCCCGCGGGACAGGGCCCGGTCCGGTTCGGGGATGCCGGGGCCGCCGTCCTCCACGACCAGCTCCACGGCCTGGGCGGTGCGGACGACCTGGACGCCGAACGGGGTCCCCGGCGCGGTGTGCCGGAAGATGTTGCCGATCAGCGCGTCCACCACGGCGGCGATGTCGTCGTCGGAGAGGCTGACGGCCGTCGGCTCCTGGGTCAGGTCGAGGGTGCAGGACCGGTTCTGCTGTTCCGCCAGGACCGTCCAGAAGGCGGTGCGGCGGCGTACGACCTCGGCCGCCTCGCAGCGCGGACCGGACGCCCCCGCACCGGCAGCGGCGTGGCCCGCGGCCGGTTCCGTACCGAGCAGGCCCTGGCCCATGGGGCCCACGGCGAGAGGGGTGCGCGCCGCGGCGATGATGGCCTGGAGCTCCGTCTCCAGCTCGCCGACCGCCGCCTCGACCCTGGCCGACTCCGGCGTGCCGGCCATCCGCTCCGACGCGAGGTGCAGGGCGGTCAGCGGGGTCCGCAGCCGGTGCGACAGGTCGGCGACGAGTTCGCGTTCGACGGCGAGCAGCTCGGTCATCCGGTGGGCCATGGCGTTGAAGGCGACGCCCGCGTCGCGCAGCTCCTTGGGGCCCATCGGGTCCACACGGGTGTCCAGGTCGCCCTGGCCGAGCGCGTGGGACGCCTGCGCCAGCCGCTTCGAGGACCGGACGACCTTCGCCCCGAGGCGGTCGGCGACCAGGACGGAACCGCCGACCAGCCCCACCGCGAGGAAGAGCATGACCGCCCACGATTCCTTTACCCCGCGGGTGAGTTCCGCCTCGGGGACGAAGTTCTCGATGACGGCGACCTGGTCGCCGGGGAGCACCACCGGCTGGAGGCAGATCCAGCCGTCCGGGATCTCCTGGGAGATGGACTCGCGTCCCTGCTGGGCCCGTTCGAGCAGGGCTGCCGGGGCCTTGGAGGTGCCGAGGGGCCCGGAGCCCGGCAGGTGCACGACCAGGTAGTCGGCCGCGTCCAGGCTCGCCGCGGACTCCCGCAGCGCGTTCGGGTCCGTGGTCAGGGTGAGGACGGGGGCCAGGGCGGCGGCGCGCTGCTCGGCGGCGTTGACGCCCTGCTCCTTGACCAGCGACATCACCAGCGCGGCCAGCGGTATGAGGAAGGAGAGGGCGACCATGGAGGTCACGGCGAGGGCCACTCCGGCCAGTGAGCGCCTCACCGCGGGGCCACCAGTTTGATGCCCACGCCGCGGACGGTCAGCAGGTAGCGCGGGGCCGCCGCGCGCTCGCCGAGCTTGCGCCGCAAGGACGACAGGTGGACGTCGACGGTCTGGTCGTCCACGTACGGCTCCCGCCAGACCTCGGTCAGCAGACGGCGTTTGGAGACGACCTGGCCCGAGTGGTGGGCGAGGAAGGCCAGCAGGTCGAACTCGCGGCGGGTGAGGCGCAGCTCCCGCCCTGCCAGGTACGCGGTGCGCGCACCCGGGTCCACCGCCAGCTCGCCCACGACGGTGGCCCGCAGCGGTTCGGCCGCCGCCGCGACGGGTGCGCCCGCGGCGCCGGCGCCGGCGGGCGGGACGTGGCTGGTGCGCCGCAGGACGGCGGACAGGCGCGCGACGAGCTGCCCCCCGGAGAA
Source organism: Streptomyces erythrochromogenes (assembly GCF_036170895.1). NCBI lineage: Bacteria > Bacillati > Actinomycetota > Actinomycetes > Kitasatosporales > Streptomycetaceae > Streptomyces > Streptomyces erythrochromogenes. The sequence goes on from NZ_CP108036.1 coordinate 7,031,749, forward strand.
GGGCTTGACCAGGTAGTCGTCCGCGCCGGCGTTGAGGATCTTGATGATCTCCGACTCGTCGTCACGGGCGGTGGCCACCAGTACGGGCACGGAGGATATGCCCCGGATCATGCGCAGTGCGTCCCCTCCGTCCAGATCCGGCAGCCCCAGGTCGAGGACCACGGCGTCGACCGGCGTCTGGGTGACCTCGCGCAGGGCACTGAACCCGTCGGCGGCGCTGCGTACGGCATACCCGTGTTCCGACAGGACCTCGATCAGTGACTGGCGGATGCTGGGGTCGTCTTCCACGACCAGGACGCTCGGCATGCGGACACCTTAGGGGCAGGGCCGCCGGGGCTCACCACCAGTACTGCGGGTAGCGGGTTCCGGTACGGCGGGCGCGCGAGAGGGCGCAGCCCGCGAGGACGACGAGCAGGGCCGCCCCGGCCAGCAGGGGGACGAAGGTACGCGGGTCCGGCGTCCGCAGGACGATGACGACGGCGGTGGCGCAGGCAGGGGAGTGCGGGGTCCGGGCCACGGTCATCACGGCGAGGGAGAGCCCCGCCGCTACGGCCGCCACCCAGGGCGAGCTGCCGAAGGCGCTGAGCCCCGCGTATCCGACGGCGGCGCACAGCAGGTGGCCCGCGATCACGCTGCGGGGCTGGGCCAGCGGCAGACCGGGCACGCTGTGCACGATCGCCGCCGACGCGGCCAGCGGGGGTATGAGGACCGGTTCGTGGATGGCGGCGCCGATGGCCACCAGGACCAGCATGACGGCGGTGGCACCGCTGACGCTGTGCAGGACGGTACCCGGCGCCGGAGCGGGGGCGCGTCCCACGAGGCGCGACAGTATTCGGCCGCGCGGGGCCGAGCACGGGCGCGGACGCGCCTGCTCGGGGGCGATCTGGTCGGTGCTCAAGGAGATGACGTCTTCGGGGCAGGGCCGGCGGGCATGCGTCCGTCCGGCGGTGAACGGCAGTGCGGGCGGGGGCGGCCGCGAACCCCCAGGATCATACGAAGCCGCCCGAACCGGGCGCCCGCCGGGTCCGCTCCCCGCCGGGGACTGCCGTCAGGAAGCCTCGAACGTCGGGCCGTCACCGGTGATGCGCAGCCGCACGGGGCGGTCGGACACCGGAATGGTGCACCCGTCCCGCGTGCTGCAGCTCGCATAGCCGACCAGCACCGTCGCGTCCCCGTTCCCGTCGGCGCGGACGGGCAGCGTCGTGGTGACCGGGCCGTCGGGGTAGACCGGGACCTGGGCGTCCACGCCGGGCACGCTGATCGACCGTACCTCCGCGGCGGCCTTCAGGCCGCCCTGCGCCTTGAGGGCCCCGGTGACCGCCACGGCGGTCGGCCGGCCGACCCCCTCGATGCCGGTGGCCGGCAGTTCGGTGCTGTAGAGGTGGAAGCCCTTCTTCTCCGGCGTGAACACCGCGGTGAGGGTGCCCTCCGAGGCCTTCCAGTCGGAGACGGACAGCGTGACGGTGACCCCGTTCTCGGAGAAGCGCGTCGTGGGGGCGGCGGCGTCGGCTGCGCCCACGGCGTCCGCGGCGGGCTGCCCGCCGCAGGCCGACACCGCGGCCAAGGAGAGGAGGGCGGCCGCGAGGCGGACCGTGCGGGAGTGCCTCACCTGCGTGGAAACGTTCATCTGTGCCTCTGTGTTGGGTTGCGTGGCGTTGCGTGGCGTTGCGTGGATCGGGTCGGATCGGTTCGGCGGGTCTCAGAGGGCCGTGGTGAAGTTCGCGCTCCACAACTGCATGCTGTACACGATGTCGTTCCACACGCCGGTGGCCAGCAGCCCGCCGACGAGTACGAGCATCCCCCCGCCGGTCCGCAGGACCCACGGGTAGTGGCGCTTGACCAGTCCGAAGGCGCCCAGCGCCCGGCGGAAGGCCAGCGCGGCCAGGACGAACGGCAACCCCAGCCCCAGACAGTAGGCGGCCATCAGCAGGGCCCCGCGGACCGCGCTCGCCTCGGTCCAGGCGAGCGCCTGCACGGCGGCCAGCGTCGGGCCGATGCACGGGGTCCAGCCGACCGCGAACACCGCACCGAGGGCGGGGGCTCCGGCGAGCCCCAGTGCGGGGCGCCGGTGGCTGCGGAACTCCCGCTGGGTGAAGCCCGGCAGGAACCCCATGAAGGACAGCCCCATGAGCACCGTGAGGACGCCGAGCACCTGGGTGACCGTCTCCTGGTGTGCCAGCAGGCTCCTGCCGAAGTAGCCGAACAGGGCGCCGCCGGAGACGAGGACCGCGGTGAAACCCAGGACGAACAGCAGCGCGCCGGTCGCCATCCGGCTGCGGCGCCCGCCGCGCGCGTCCGCCAGATCGGCGACCGACAGGCTGGTCACGTAGCTGAGGTAGCCCGGTACGAGGGGCAGCACGCACGGCGAGAGGAAGGAGACGAGCCCCGCGAGGAACGCCACGGGCGCCGCGATCGCGAGGGTCCCGTTGACGAGGGAGGGGGCGTCCGCGACGGCGAGCGTCCACTGCGCGCCGGCCGTCACGACTCCTCCTCCAGGACGCGTGCGAGCAGGGGCCGCAGCTGCTCGTCGGTGACGGCGCCCCCGATGGCGGCGGCGACGCGCCCGCGGCGGTCGATCACGAGGGTCGAGGGGATCGCCTGCGGGTTGACCAGGGAGGGCGGGAACCGGAGCAGGAGTTCGCCGTCGGGGTCGTGGAGGCTGGGGAACGTCATGTCGTGGGCGCGTACGAAGGAGCGGGCGGCGGCCCGGTCGCGGTCCTGGGTGTTGATCCCGAGGAACCGGACCCCGTCGCCCCGGGTCTGCCGGCTGAGCCGCTCCAGGTCGTCCGCCTCCGCACGGCAGGGGCCGCACCACGAGCCCCAGGCGTTCAGGACGACGACCTGGCCCCGGAAGTCGCCCAGCGAGACCTGCTTCCCGTCCAGGTCGGCACCGGCCAGGGCGGGCGCGTCCTGCCGGGTGCCGGGGTCCATGACCGTCGCGCCGGCCGCGGCGACGATCGCGTTCGGCCGTCCGGCGCGGGCCCCCGCACCGGCGCCGTCGTCCGTCCAGAGGCCGGCGGCGGCCAGCACGGCCGCCACCGCGAGGCCGGCGGCGGGCGGGACGAGGGCGGACGCCCGTACCGGTCGTCTCATGCCGCCCACTTGCGCAGGAAGGAGTTGATGCCCTCCGCGGTCAGCGACGGGTTGCCCGTGACGTGGGTGTCGGTGCGCACCGTGCCGGACGGCGAGACGACGACCAGGACGGGCATCGTGTAGGTGCCGCCCGAGGGGCTGTACTTGCGCAGGAGCGCGGAGTTGGCGGGGCTGTTCCCGCCGATGTCCACCTTGACCAGGTGGTACGAGGCGCCGAGGATCCCGGCGGTCTGCGACTGGGCGAACACCTTGTCGGCGGCCTTGCAGTTGCCGCACCAGTTCGCGCCGAAGTCGAGCAGGACCATCCGCCCGTCGGCCTTGGCCGCGCGCAGCGCCGCGTCGATCTGCTTCTGCGCGTCGGCGGAGCTGTCGTAGCCGGGGCCGGGCACCTTGGCCGGCGCCGGTGCGGCCGACGTACGGGCCGGCTTGGCGGAGCCGCCGCCGGTCGAGCCGGAACCGGACTGTGCCCGCGAGGGGGTCGGCGAGGAGGCCGAGGCGGAGGCGGACGCGGACGGCGGGGCCGACGCGGTCGGGGACGCCGCGGCGGAGGCCGTCGCGGACTGCGACTCGGAGGGGAAGGCCTGCGAGGACTGGCCGGCCGTGGCCGTGGCCGCGGCGGCGGAGCCGGCGGGCTCGGAGGACGGGCCGCAGGCCGCGGTCAGGCCCGCCGCTACGACGGCCGCGGCGACCAGCGGCAGTCGCCTTCCCAGGGGCGCGGCGGAGCGGGGCGACGTCGTACGGCGGTCGGCGCGGACGGGTCGGAGCATGCGAGAACTCATGGCGAAGACACCCCAAGGCACGGTTCGGACTGCGGGATGGGCGGAGCGCCCCCCGGCTCGGTGAAACCGGCGGCCCGACGGTGCGCCGGGGTGTCGTTTCCCCGGTGCCGACGGCCGCTCGGCTGACGCGAGCATAGGACCGCTCGGGGCCCGTGGAACCGCCTCGGCGTGATCATGAGCTTGCCCTAAGGAAGAGCTCACCTTCCGCTTCGCCGGAACCCGGTCCAGGGGCGGACACAAGGTGTTGATCCCTGCGAAAGGGACGAGGGTGGCCGAGCAGTACTCAGAAGGACGATTCGCGGACACTGGCCTTCGCACTCGGATCGATCGTCGCCGTGACGACCGACTTGTGGTCGGAGCTCGTGAACGTGACCGTGAGGGTGCTGTCCGAGGTCTGCGACGTGGAGGCCTTGAAGCCACGGCTGGGGACCGCCGAGATCAGGCACACGCCGCGGCTCCCGTACCGCACCGTCACCTTTCCGCCCTGTGCGGGGACGGTGTACAGGCCCGCTCCGCCCTCCTCGCAGTCGACCTTCCTCGGCGCGGGGGTCCGGGGGGCGCCCGACGTGGCCTTGACGGGCGTGGGGGCGGCAGTGGTGGTGGAGGGGCTCTGCGACGCCGTGGGAGAGGGGCTGGCCGACGCGGTCGGGGAGGGCGTGTCCACGGGCGGGCTGCCCGCCTGCCAGGCGGGAGGCGTGTCGATGACCGTCGGGGCGGACCGTGCGACCGGGGGCGTATGCCGGGTCGAGCCGACCACGAACTGGACCGTCGCGAGCACGGCGGTCACGCTGGCGGCCGTGCACGACAGCCATATGAGCAGGTAGCGCGGAGTTCGGGGCACGGCCCCATAGTGTCCGACGTTCCGGCCGGTCTGTCACCGGCTCCCCCCGAAACGGCGCCGGTCCGGGTGCCGGGCGGGTCGGCGAACGCCGACGTCCCCCCACCCGCGTACGGGTGGGAGGACGTGGCTGTGGGGGGTGGTTCAGGGTGGTTCAGGGAAGGGCGGGGGGCTTTCGCCCCGTAGGCCCTTTGTGTGCGGGGTCGGTTACCTCGGGGCGCCGAAGTTCTGGGTCCACCACGGGCCGCCGTCGCCCTTGTGGACGCCTATGCCGATCTCCTTGAAGGCGCAGTTGAGGATGTTGGCCCGGTGGCCGGAGCTGTTCATCCACGCTTTCATGACGGCGTCCGCGTCGGCCTGCCCGCGGGCTATGTTCTCGCCCAGGTTGGACCACTTGTAGCCGGCGGCCTCCACCCGGCTGGTCATCGTGGACCCGTCCGGTCCGGTGTGCGACATGACGCCGGCGCGGGCCATGGTGTCGCTGTAACCCCGTGCGGCGGCGCTCAGCTTGGGGTTGGAGGTCAGGGCGCCGCATCCGGCGGCCGCCCGCTCCTTGTTGACCAGGGCGAGCACGGCGGACTCGGCGTCCCCGTTGACGGTGCCGCCGCCCCCGCCCGTGCTGCCGCCGGAGCCGCCCGTGCTGCCCGAGCCGCCGCCCGTGGTGGTGGCGGGCTTGCGCGGGGGCTTGGCGGAGGGGGAGGACTCCGACTTGGCCGGGGTGCTGCTCTCCGCCGTCGCGGGGTCCGTGGGCGTGGCGGACGCCGAGGCCGAGGCGTCGGGCGTCGCCGACGCGCTGGCGCTCGTCGTGGTCGGGGCGTCGGTCGTGGGCGGGGCGGCGTCCGGGGTGGGGGTCGCCGTCCCGGAGGACGTGCCGGCGGCGTCGGTGCGCCGGTCGGTACGCGCGTCATCGCCGGAGTCGGCCACCGCGACCCCCACCGCCACCACCGCGGCGGCCGTGGTGACGGACAGCACGATGCGGGTGCGCACCGTCTTCTTCCGCCGGGCCTCGACGCGGGTCTGCGTTTCGGGAGTTCGGCTGCGGCTCATGCCGGTAACACCTCGCAAGAGAAGGGGAGGAGGGGAGTCCGGCTGAGCCTAGGCCGGTGACCAGCGAAAAAGTCCCCCAGGAGGGGTTCTTCAAGTTCCCTTAAGGAAGCCCGCAGGGTCAACACAGGGACGAGTCGGGCAATCGCCTCAACTCGCCCTGGTGCGAGGGACGGTGAGGGCCGTGCCCGTGGCCGTGCCCGTGCCCGCGCACGGCACAAGGAAGCGCCCCGGGGCGGGTGTTGCCCCGGGGCGCGTACGCGTGCGCCTCCCGCAACTATCCGCCGAAGTCGGGCAGGACGAGGGAGCCGTCCTCGGCCAGGGTGAAGCCGGGGTTGTGGGCGATCTCCCATGCGTGGCCGTCGGGGTCGGTGAAGACGCCCGAGTAGAAGCCGATCGCGTTGACCGCGGCCGGCCGGGTGACCGTGCCGCCGGCCGCCGCGGCCGCGTCGAGGACGGCGTCCACCTCGGCGTCGCCGCGCACGTTGTGGGCCAGGGCGATGCCGCCGAAGCCGGTCGGCGGGGTGTCCGGAAGGCCGCAGTCCGCGGCAAGCCTGCGGCGGTCCCACAGGACCAGGGCCAGGCCGCCCGCCTGATGGAAGACCGTCTCCTCGACCTCGGTGCCGCGCCAGCCGAGCGCCGTGTAGAAGCTCTTGGCGCGGGCGAGGTCCGCGACCCCCAGGGTGACCAGGCTGATGCGCTGTTCCATACCGCCACCGTAACGCCCGGGCAGGGGCTTGCTCAGGCGGCGGGCTCTCCCGGCTGGTCGTGTGTCGAGCAGTGGATGCCGCCGCCGCCCGAGGCGATCGTGTCGATGGCGACCGGCACGATGTCCCGCTTGGGGAAGTGCTCCTGAAGGATGCCGCGAGCCCGGTCGTCGGCCTTGCGGTCGCCGAACTTCGGCATGAAGACGGCGTCGTTCGCGATGTAGAAGTTGGCGTAGGTCGACACGAAGTCGTCGCCCTCGCCCGTGATCCTGTTCAGGTCGGGCTGCGGCAGGTCGATGACCTCGAATCGCCTGCCGCGGGCGTCCGTCGCCTTCGACAGGACGGACTTCGCCTGGTCGGCGGAGCGCGACCAGGAGTCGGCCGGGGTGCCGGGGTGCGCGCGGTCCAGCAGGACGACCCCGGGCGCGGCGAAGCGTACGAGGCTGTCGACGTGGGCGTCGGTGATGTCCTCGCCGCGGACGCCGGCCAGCCAGACGACCTTCTGGACGCCCAGGGTCTGCTTGAGCTCCGCCTCGATCACGTCCCGGTTCTTGCCCTGGTTGCGGTTGTCGTTCACGATCGAGCTCTCGGTGACCAGCAGGGTGCCCTCGCCGTCCGTCTCGAAGGAGCCGCCCTCGGCGATCAGCGGTGCCTGGACCCGGGAGATCCCGTACTTCTGGAGCACGGCCCGGGCGACCGACCCGTCGTTCCTGTGCTCCTGCTTGTTGCCCCAGCCGTTGAAGTTGAAGTCGACTCCGACGACCTTGCCGCCCTCCTCCACGAAGACGGGGACCGTGTCGCGGGCCCACAGGTCGTCCACCGCGAGCGGGATGACCTCGACGTCGTTGCCGCAGGCCCGCTGGGCCGCGGCCACCTGGTCGGGGCGGGCCATCATGACGACGGCCTCGTACTTCCCCACGGCCCGGGCGATCCGCGCGATGTCCTCGCGCACGTAGCGCAGGTCCTGCTCCCACACTCCGGCGGCCAGGGCCGGCCAGGCCATGAAGGTGCGGGCGTGGCTCTCCCACTCGGCGCCGAGGCGGCGCCCGTCGGCCGCGGGGGCGGACCCCTTCGTGGCTTCTGGCTGCACTCCGACCACCGAGGGGCCGCAGGCCGAGGCGCCGGCGACGATCGCGCCGATTCCGGCGAGGGTGCGCAGGACGGTCCGGCGGGTGGGGGGAAGGAAGGACACGGGGAACTCCGATCGTGGGCTGGCGGAAGGGGCGCATCCGGCCAGGGCGGGCGCGAGTGTCACGTAGGCCGACAAACCGGGCCCTACGGACAAGGGTGCGCGCTCCGCACCGCGAACGGCCGCTCTGCACGGTGAAGTGATGCGGCCTCGTGTCGCCACTGTGGCACTGACTGGAATTTCAGTCAATTCGGGGGGTGGGAAGAGGAGGAAGCGTGGAGACCCAGGCGGCCCACTTCCACTCCGGTCGCCTCGCGCACCAGGCCGCGGGCGTGCCGGAGGGGGATCAGCCCGCTGAGCCAGCGGACGCTGGGCCCCTCCAGCAGGGCCGTGAGCCGTTCCGCGGCCGCCACGACGGCGCCGTAGGGGGCTGTCGGGCACAGTTGGGCGAGGTGGCCCGCGACCTCGGCCGCCAGGTCCGCCACCCGCAGCCCGCGGACGCCCTGACGCGCGATGACGCGCGGCGCCGGTGAGGATCTCTGTTCTGCGGTCGGTCGCTGCGTGTTTCCCTCCTGGTCGAGTGCGTCTCGCATTGCTACACATTGACTGAAATTTTAGTTAGTGTCACGATGCGTGCAGGTCATTGCCGCATCGTTGCAAGAGCAACCGCATGTCCGAGCATCATCCCGGCGCGCAGCCCGCCCCCACGGCGCTGGCCGCCGACGACCCGTACGAGATCGGCGGCTACCGCCTCCACGTCCGCCTCGGCTCCGGCGGCATGGGGGTGCGGTGGCAGCCGCTGCGCCATGCAGTCCCACCCGGTCGTTCGCGCCCGCCCTCTGATGGCCGCTGCGCCCGTGCGGGCTCGCGGACCCCGCGCCGGGCCGCGCCGGGCCGCGTACGCCGGCGCCGGAACGCCCCGGTAGGGTGCGGTCCATGGCGTCTCGCAGCACTCAGATCCTGGAAGCAGCCGCCCGGGTGATCGCCCGGCGCGGGGTCCGCGGGCTGCGCGTGGAGGAACTCGCGGCTGAGGCGGGCGTGTCGACCGCCCTGATCTACTACCACTTCAAGGATCGCACGGGCGTTCTGCGACAGACCCTCGAGTTCATCAACGACCGTGCCGAGCGCTACACCACGGACCGCGACCCTGACGACCCGCCGCTCACCCCCCGGGAGGAGCTGGAGGAGACCCTGCTCCTGGAACTCCAGGACACCGTGGAGGTACGGGAGAACAGCTCGGCCTGGGGTGAACTGCGGGCGAGCGCCGTCTTCGACGAGGTCCTGCGCGAGGACCTGGCCAGGGCCACCCTGGTCTGGGTCCAGGAGGTCGCCGCGCTGCTGGGCCGGGTCCATCCGATGGCGCCCGCGTCCTCGCTCGCCGCCGCGGCCGAGCGGCTCACCGCCCTGCTCGAAGGGCTCGGCATGCGCTGGCTCAGCGGCGGCATCAGGATCGGTCATGCGCGGGAACTCATGAGCGGCGCCATCGACGCCGAACTGGCCGGTCTCCGCCAGGGCTGAGCCGCCGGCCCGCCCGTCCCCCTTTTCGGCTGCCCGCCGGCCCGCCCCTCGATGCCTAGGCTTTCCCTGCCTCAGCTATTGACTGAATTTTCAGCCAGTGCCGGAGGGAAGGTAAGCCAGAGCCGCCGGCCCGCGACCGCTCGCCCGCCTTCGCGGGGAGGCCCGCCGCGCACTCCTCTCGCCCCCTCGGCCCACCCACACTGCGCGCATCAATCATCGACTGAATTTTGGTGACGAAACAGCGGCGCCAGCGCCGGTACTCCGCCTCCAGGCTCTCCTGAACCCGCTCGTCGTTCAGGACCGAGCAGCTCGACCACCCGCTCGGCCCGCTCGGCGAACGGCCCGGGGGCGGAGACCGCCTCCTCCAGGGGGAGGATCCGCTCCGGGCGGATGTCCGTGACGACCGCCAGCACGAGATCGGTCCTGTCCTGGAAGTGGTAGTGGCACATCCCGTGCGAAACGCCGCACAGCGCGGCCACGTTGCGCGTGGTGAAGCCTTCGCCGAGGCCGCCCCGTGCGAGCGGGGGGAGCGGACGGGTCCGGGGAGTCCCACGCGCATCGACCGCCTCGGCACCGGCGGCGGGATCCACTGCGTCACCCGGCAGCAGCCGGTTCCGCAACCGCCCGCTCCGGCGCGGCACGGACGAGGCCATCGGCGCGCCGGAACCCGGCGGGACCGATGGCCTCGCCGGTTTGACCCGCCGGCGCGCGGCTCGCTTTGATCCCAGGGGCGACACGAGGTCGTCCGTACGGAGAGCGGGGCGGGCTGATCATGGTGGGCGGGCGGTCGCCGGGCCGGCGGTTCGGATGGCTGTGGACCTCGTACGCCGTCAGCACGCTCGGCACCTGGCTCGCCTTCGACGCGTTCCCCCTGATCGCTATCCTCGTGCTGCACGCCGGCACCACCCAGGTGTCCTTGCTGGCAGCCGCGGGGCCTGCGGTCGGCGCGGTGCTGGCGTTCTCGCTCGGGCCGTGGGTGGAGTCCCGTCCCAAGAGGCCGGTGATGGTCGCCATGGACCTGGTCCGGTTCGCGGCGCTGACCAGCGTGCCCGTGGCGTTCGCGCTCGGCGGGCTCACCTTCGCCCAGCTCCTGGTCGTCTCGGTCGTCGTCGGCGCGGCCGGCATCGCCTTCACGGCGGCCGGCGGCGCGTGCCTGAAGGAGATCGTCCCGCCGCAGGACCTGCTCGTCGCGAACGGCCGGTTCGAATCCACGACGTGGACCGCCACCATGCTCGGACCGCCGCTCGGCGGGGCCGCGATCGCCGCCTTCGGGCCGGTTTCGACCGTCATGGCCAACGCGGTCAGCCACCTGCTCTCGGCGGCGGGGATCCGTGCCATCGGGGCACCGGAGCCGCGCCCCGCCCCCGCCGGACCACGGGAACGCGTGCGGGCCGGCGACCTGTTCGAAGGCTGGCGGCACATCCTGACCGACCCCGTGCTGCGCCCGCTGTTCCTCAACTCCGCCCTGGTCAGCGGCCTGGTCATGGCGACCTCGCCGCTGCTGGCCGTCCTCATGCTCGGCCCGCTCGGGTTCGCGCCCTGGCAGTACGGACTCGCCTTCGCCGTACCGTGCGTGGGCGGCCTGATCGGCTCCCGGCTGGCGCCGCGGCTCGTCGAGCGGTTCGGCCGGCACCGGGTCATGCTCGCCGCGGGGGCGCTGCGGGCCTGCTGGCTGCCATGGCTGGCGTTCACCGGATCCGGCACGTCCGGGCTCGTGCTCGTCATGGCCGTCGAATGCGGGCTGATCACCTGCACTGGCGTCTTCAACCCGGTGCTGGCCACCTGTCGGCTGGAGCGGACCCCCGCGGACCGGGCCGCCCGCACCCTGCTCGCCTGGTCGGTCTCCGGCAAGGCCGCCATCGCCGCGCTGACCGCCCTGTGGGGCCTGCTGGCCGTCGTCACGGGCCCGCGCGCCGCGATCGCGGTCGCCGGCGTCCTCGCCATGGCCACCCCGCTGCTGCTGCCGCGATCGCTCCCGGCGGAGCGGGCCACCGTCAGCGGCGGGCCGCGAGGTGGTCGCTGAGGGCCTCCGTGCATCAGGTGCGGGTCGCCCGCAGGACCGCGTCGTGCCGGGTGGGGTTGGGCCGAGCGGTGGGCGAGGTACAGGCCGCGGGCCCGGTCGAGCTCCGCGGCGAACCCGTCGCCGCGCAGGGCGGCGTCCGGGGCCGGCGCGGCCGCCCGGACCAGCGGGGCGATGTCGCGCAGCGCGGGATCGGGTGCGGACGGTGCGGGAGGTGCGGGCGCCGCGGAGAGGTCCGGGTCCAGACCGCGGGCCCGGTCCTGGAACTCCTGCGTGGAGCACGGGGGCATGGCGCTCCGATCCTGCAGGCCCAGCCGCCCGTCGAGCCCGTCGGGCGGCGTGCGGGTCCGCCGCCGTCCCAGCCGGCCGAACCGCGCCTGCGTCGGAGGCGGGGGTGCTCAGGCGTCCGTGAGGGCCGGGCCCGTGCGGCGGGCCAGGGGGTTGCTGCCGATCGAGTTGTGGACGCTGAAGCCCACCGCGTCCGAGCGGTAGCGGTCGTCGGACCATTCGACCGGTCGGCCGTCGCGCGTGGTGGTCATGCGGCGCACCCGCAACAGCGGGCTGGTGCGCCGTACTTCGAGGAGCTCGGCGTCCCGGGCCCCCGCCGCGACCGCGTCGATGAGGTGCTCCCCGTACGCGAACACCAGCCCGGTGTCGTCCAGCAGGCGCTGCGTCACCGACGGGCAGTCGGGCTCGATGCGCTCGACGGCGGGGGCGATCCAGTCGGCGTACACGGTGCGCTCCAGCAGGACGGGCTCGCTGTCCAGCCCGCGCACGCGCAGCACGTGCAGCACGGGTGCGCCGGGCTCCACCTGGAGCCACATGACGTCCCGGTCGGTGGCCGGCCGGTACTCCGACGACACCACCCGGCCGGTCGCCGTACGGCCCATGGCCGCGGCCCACTGGGCGAAGCTGCGCAGCTCGGCGAAGCTCTGGCTGCGGCGGCTGGCCAGCACCACGCGCCGGGCGCCCTGCCGGGACCCGATCAGGCCCTCGGCGGTCAGGGCGAGCACGGCCTGGCGGACGGTGCCGCGGGAGACCCCGAAGCGCGCCGCCAGCTCGGTCTCGGCGGGCAGGAGCGCCCCCACCGCGTACTCCTCGCGGTCGATCGCCCGCCGCAGTTCCTCGGCGATCTCCTCGTGCCGGGCCTTCATCGGCTGTGCCCCCGTACCTCGTCGTGAACGCCGAATGTGCGCAATGCGCGTGACGCGTAAAGCGTAAGCGCAGGGCCGCGCGGACCGAAACATGGGGAGAGTGTCCAGGTTATTGGCCTGAATCCGTCGCCCTCCGTTCACCGGAAGGTCATGGATGCCGGGCCTACTGAGGCCAACTTGTTCAGACAAGTTGGCCTCGGAGCGTTCGAGTCCGCCGTACCCCTCCCACCCTCCCCGCGCTCCCTCGCGCAACCTCCCAGGAGAGACCGTGTCCCTGCCGAGAAACGCCGCCCTCGCCGGCTGCCTCGCCGTCGTCGCCGCCCTCACCCTCACCGCCTGCGGCGCCGCCCCCGAGAAGGCCGACAACAAGACCGCCACCGGCAAGGACGCCGCCACCGCGACCTCCGCGGCGGACTTCGGCGGCATGGACGCCCTCGTCGAGGCCGCCAAGAAGGAAGGCGCCCTGCACGCGATGGCCCTGCCCCGCGACTGGGCCAACTACGGCGCCCTCATCGACGGCTTCACCCAGAAGTACGGCATCAAGGTCGAGGTGGAGAACCCCGACGGCAGCAGCCAGGACGAGATCAACGCCGTCACCAGCCGCAAGGGCCAGGACCGCGCCCCCGACGTCCTCGACCTCGGCACCTCCTTCGCCGTCAGCGGCGCCCAGCAGGACCTGTTCGCCCCCTACAAGGTCGCCGCCTACGGCGACATCCCCTCGGCGCAGCGGGACGACCAGGCACGCTGGTACAACGACTACGGCGGCTACATCTCCATCGGCTGCGACGCGAGCCGCGTCAAGAACTGCCCCGCCACCTTCAAGGACCTCCTCAAGCCCGAGTACAAGGGCCAGGTCGCGCTCAACGGCAACCCCACCAAGTCCGGCTCCGCCTTCGGCGGCGTCTACGCGGCCGCGCTCGCGAACGGCGGTTCCCTCGACGACATCCAGCCCGGCATCGACTTCTTCGGGCAGCTGAAGAAGAACGGCAACTACACGCCCGTCGAGTCCACCCCGGCCACCGTCGAGAAGGGCGAGACGCCCATCAGCATCGACTGGGACTACCTGAACGCCGGCTACGCCGACCAGTTCAAGGGCAAGGGCGTCGACTGGAAGGTCGCCGTCCCCGAGGACGGCAAGTACGCGCAGTTCTACGCCCAGGCCATCAACAAGGACGCCCCGCACCCCGCCGCCGCCCGGCTGTGGCAGGAGTGGCTCTACAGCGCCGAAGGCCAGAACCTGTGGCTGAAGGGCTACGCCCGCCCGGTGCTCATGAGCGCCATGGAAGGGGCCGCCACCCTCGACAAGGCCGCCGCCGCCAAGCTCCCGCAGGTCAGCGGCACCCCGACCTTCCCCACGGAGGCCCAGCAGACCAAGGCCAAGGGCGTCCTCGCCCAGAGCTGGGGCAAGGCGGTCGCCGGCTGACCGCCGGACCGCCCACCGACACGACCTCCATGATCACCGACATGACCCCACCCCGCACGGCGGCCGCCGCCCCGGCGGCCCCGGCCGCCCCCGCCGCCCGGACCGGGCGGCGGGCCCGCCGCTCCGGCGCACTCGCCGTCGTCCCCCTGCTGCTGTTCACCGCGATCGCCTTCGGCCTGCCAGCCGCCGCCATGCTCGACGGCGCCTTCACCACCCGGGACCCGGCCACCGGCGCCGCCTCGTACGGCCTCGGCAACCTGACCGCCTCCTGGCAGGGCGCCTACCTCACCGCCCTCGTCGGCAGCGTGAAACTGTCCGCCACCTCCGCGGTCCTCGCCACCCTCCTCGGCCTCCTCCTCGCCCAGGCGGTCGTCACCTCCCCCCTGCGGGCCCTGCGCGAAGCCGTCCTGACCGCCTCCGGCGTCCTCGCCAACTTCGGCGGCGTCCCCCTCGCCTTCGCCTTCGTCGCCACCCTCGGCAACTCGGGCGTCCTCACCCGCGAGCTGGGCCTGGCCGACACCGGCTGGAACCTCTACAGCTTCTGGGGCCTGGTCCTCGTCTACCTGTACTTCCTCGTCCCCCTCATGGTCCTCACCATCACCCCCGCCCTGGACGGGCTGCGCACCCAGTGGCGGGAGGCCGCCCAGAACAACGGCGCCACCCACCGCCAGTACTGGCAGCACGTCGCCCTGCCCGTCCTCGCCCCCTCCCTCCTCGGCGGCCTCGTGCTCCTCTTCGGCAGCGCCTTCGCCGCGTACGCCACCGCCGCCGCGATGGTCGGCAGCTCGGTCCCGCTCGTCACGCTCCAGATCGCCGACGCGATCTCCGGCAACGTGCTCATCGGGCAGGAGAACGTGGCCCTCGCCCTCAGCCTCGACATGGTCCTCGTCGCGGGCCTGGTGATGGCGGTCTACCTGCCCCTGCAACGACGGAGCGCCCGATGGCTCGCCTGACCGCCCGCCCGACCCCGGCCCCCTGGCGCGCTCTCGTCCTCGCCACCGCGGCCCTGTACTTCCTGGTGCCGCTCGCCGCCTCCGTCGTCTTCACCGTCGACGTGCCCGGCCAGGGCGTGAACCTCGACGCCTACACCCGCATCCTGGACACCGAGGGCTTCCTGCCCAGCCTGCTCCTCTCCCTCGAACTCTCGGCCGCCACCATCGCGGTGGTCCTGCTGCTCATGGTTCCCGCCACGGTGGCACTCCGGCTGACCGCGTCGAAGCTGCGGCCCGTCGTCGAGGTCGTGTGTTCGCTGCCGCTCGTCGTCCCGCCCATCGCCTTCGTCGCCGGCGTCGGCACCGTCCTGAAGTGGGGGCCCGAACGCCTCTCCCGCACCCCGCTCTTCCAGACGTTCGTCGCCGTCCAGAACCCGGACTTCCCCCTCGTCCTGGTCCTCGCCTACGCCGTGATGGCGCTGCCGTTCGCCTACCGGGCCCTGGACGCGGGACTGCGCGCCATCGACGTCCGCACCCTCGTCGAGGCGGCCCGCTCGTGCGGCGCGAGCCTGCCGCACGCCCTGCTGCGCGCCGTACTGCCGAACCTGCGCGGAGCCCTCCTGAGCGCCTCCTTCCTCACCCTCGCCCTGGTCCTCGGCGAGTTCACCACCGCCCAGCTCCTCGGCTTCCGGCCGTTCGCCGTCTGGATCGTCAACATCAGCGGCTCGCAGGCCCAGATGTCCGTGGCCGTCTCCGTCATGAGCCTGCTGGTGACCTGGCTGCTGCTCCTGCTCCTCGCCGGCTTCGGCAGCCGCCGCGCCCCTTCCTCGACCACCGACCGGAAATGACACCCCTCATGAGCCTCACCGCACCCGCGCCGGCCGCGCACGGCACGCCCGCACCGTCCGACGCGGCCACCGTCGAACTGCGCGGCCTGCGCCGGGCCTTCGGCACCACCACCGCCCTCGACGGACTCGACCTCACCGTGCGCCCCGGTGAACTCCTGGCCCTGCTCGGCCCGTCCGGCTGCGGCAAGACCACCGCGCTGCGCATGCTGGCGGGCTTCGAACACCCCGACGCCGGGGAGATCCTCGTCGACGGCAAGGACGTCACCGCGGTCCCCGCACACCGCCGCGACGCAGGCATGGTCTTCCAGTCCTACTCCCTCTTCCCGCACCTGAGCGCCCTCGACAACGTGGCGTTCGGCCTGCGGATGCGCCGGGTCCGCACCGCCGAGCGGCGCGCCCGCGCCGGGGAACTGCTCGAACTCGTCGGCCTCGCCGACAAGGGCGGCCGCTTCCCCCACGAGCTCTCCGGCGGACAGCAGCAGCGCATCGCGCTCGCCCGCGCCCTCGCCCTGCGCCCGCGGGTCCTGCTCCTGGACGAGCCGCTGTCCGCCCTCGACGCCAAGGTGCGCCTGACGCTGCGCGAGGAGATCCGCCGCCTCCAGCAGGAACTGGGCATCACCACCCTCTTCATCACCCACGACCAGGAGGAGGCGCTGTCCATGGCCGACCGCGTGGCGGTCATGCGCGCCGGCCGCCTGGAGCAGTGCGCGGAGCCGGCGGAGCTGTACGCCCGCCCCGCCACCCCCTTCGTCGCGGAGTTCGTGGGCACGATGAGCCGCATCCCGGGCCGGCTCCTCGCCTCCGGCGCGACCGTCGCGGTCCTGGGCCGCCACCTCGCCGTCGACGGCACCCCGCCGAGCGCCGGGGACGGCGCCGACGGCGCCGACGTCGACGTCCTCGTACGGCCCGAGTCGCTCGGGGTCACCGCTGACGCGGCCGGGGAAGGCCGGGTCCTCGGCACCTCGTTCCTGGGCGCCACCGTCCGCGTGTCCGTGGCCCTGGCCGACGGCACCCCGGTCAAGGCCGACGTTCCCGCACACGACGCGGGCCACCTGGCCGTCGGCACGCCCGTCCGCCTGTCGCTGCCGGACCGTCCGGTCCTGGTGGCCCCGCGCGCGAGCTGACCGCGGGGACCGGCGCCCCGGGCCGTGCCCGCGGCCGCCCGGCCGCGCCGCGGGAACGCGCGCTGAAGGCACGACACCCCGGCTGCCGTGCCGTCCGCGCAGCCACCTCCCCCCGGGTCCCACCACCGCCGCCCGGGTCCGCCCGTACCGCGGCCGCCCCGGCCGCAACCCCACCACCCGCACCGGAAAGAGACCTCGTTCGTGACGCCCTCGCACTCTCCCGCCCCGACCCCGCTGCAAGCCGTCCTCTTCGACATGGACGGCACCCTCGTCGACACCGAGCAGCTCTGGTGGGACACCGTGGCGGAGGCGGCCGAGCGGCTCGGGCACGTCCTCGTCGAGGCCGACCAGCCGGACGTGCTCGGCCGGCCCGTGGAGCACACCGCCGGTGTCCTCGCCGCCCGCAGCGGCGCCCCCGCCGCCGCGATCGCCGCCGAGCTGCACCGGGCGTTCGCCGACCGGGTCCGCACCCGGGTCGTACCCCGGCCCGGCGCGCTGGCCCTGCTCGGCGCACTGCGTGCCGAGGGCGTCCCCACCGCCCTCGTCACGGCCTCCCCCCGGGAGGTCGCGGAGACCGTCGTGGCCGCCCTCGCGGAGGCCGGCCACGGCGGTTTCACGGTCACCGTCACGGCCGACGACACCGCGCTCACCAAGCCGAACCCCGACCCCTACCTCGCGGCCTGCCGCGCGCTGCGGGTCCCGCCCGCCGCCTGCGTGGCCGTCGAGGACACCCCCACCGGCGTCGCCTCGGCCGAAGCCGCCGGCTGCCAGGTTCTCGCCGTGCCCTCCGTCGCCAGGATCGACCCGGCCCCGGGCCGCACCGTGCTGGACTCCCTGGAACAGGCCACCCCGGACCGGCTGCGGGCCCTGGTCGCCGACGCACCGGCGCCCCGGTTCCTCGTCCCCGGGCTCACCACCCGCCGCGCCCGCGCCGGCCGGCCCTTCACCGCCCGTGTGGCGGGCCTGCTCCGCGGCGCGGCCCGTCCCGTGACCTTCGCCGCCGCCGACCGCCCCGACTGGCTCACGGTCCACGCCGACGGCACCCTCAGCGGCACCCCCTCGCCGCTGCCGGGCCCGGACACCGCCGACGTCGCCGTCGCCGAGGTCACCGCGGTCGACGCGCACGGCGCCACCGCCCACCTCACCGTCCGCATCCCCGTGGCGGCCGCGGACGCGCCCGCGCTCGACCGGGTCCGGGTGATGAGCTGGAACCTGTGGCTCGGGGGCAGCCCCGTCGACGACCACCGCGACAAGCAGCTGGCCGTGCTCCTCGCCGCGGACGTCGACGTCGTCGGCCTCCAGGAGACCGCCGTGCACGCCGCGCCCGAACTCGCCGACGCGCTCGGCTGGTTCCACCACAGCGCCGGGGAGAACCTCGCGGTCCTCAGCCGCCACCCCCTCGTGGAAACCCTCGGCGACCCCGGAGCCGGCTTCTACGGGGCCACCGGCGCCCGGATCCGGCTCGACGAGCACCCCGACGGCGCCCCGCACGAGCTGGTGCTGTGGAGCGCCCACCTCAACTACACGCCGTACGGGCCCTACGACGCCTGCTTCGGCGGTCTCGCCGCGCCCGAACTGGCCGACCGCGAAAGGCAGTCGGGGCGGGTCGGCGAGATCGACGGGATCCTGGCCGGGATGGCGCCGGACCTGGCCGCGGCCGACCGTACGCCGGTCCTGCTCGTCGGAGACTTCAACGCCCCCTCGCACCTGGACTGGACGGCCGCGGCCGCCCCGCTGCACGGCGGGCGCGGTCCGGTGGACTGGCCGGTCTCCCGCGCCGTGGAACGGGCCGGGCTGCGCGACTCCTACCGCGAGGCGCACCCGGACCCGGTGGCGGCTCCCGGAACCACCTGGTCGCCCGTCCACCCGCGGCACGAGGACGGCAGCGGCCGCCCGGAACCGCAGGACCGCATCGACTTCGTGCTCCACACCGGCGACCGCCTCACCGTCCTGGACTCCATCGCCCTGGCCACGGGCCGCATCGCGCCCTGGCCGGACGTCGCGGCCAACGACTGGCCCTCCGACCACGCGGCGGTGGTCACCACTTTCCGCTTCGCCTGACGGGTGCGGAGGGCGGCCGCGCCCTCCGCCGGGTCACCCCCACCGCCCGGCGACGGCCGCCCGGGGATCGGCGTCCGGGTCGTCACCGGCCCAGGCCACGTGGCCGTCGGGACGGATCAGCGCGGCCGCCACCCCCGCCCAGTCCGCGTGCGGTGCGGAGAGCGGCCCGCGGTGGTGGGTGACGCCCTCGGCCGGAGCGGTCCCGCCGGCCAGGTCCAGCAGCACGTGGCGGCCGGTCCGCAGGAGCGTGAACAGCCCGGTGTCGCCGAGCCGGAGGTCGGGCGCGCGGGTGCCTGCGAGCCGGTGGCCGCCCTCGGCGGCCGGGTAGGCGACCGACAGCGCCGACAACCGCTCCGCCAGGGTGCGCGACAGCTCCGGCAGGTCGGCGATGAGCCCGCTCAGTAGGGCTCTCAGCGCCTGTCCTTCGGGGGAGTGGCCGGTCATCAGCGCGGTCTGCGCGCGGGTCGACGCCAGCAGCTCGGCGCCGACCGGGTGGCGTTCGTCGTGGTAGGTGTCGAGCAGGGCGTCGGGCGCCTCGCCCCTGACCACGGCGGCCAGCTTCCAGCCCAGGTTGGCGGCGTCCTGGACGCCTGCGTTGAGGCCGACGCCGCCGGTCGGGAAGTGCATGTGCGCGGCGTCTCCGGCGAGCAGCACCCGGCCGCTGCGGTAGCGCTCGGCCTGCCGGGTGGCATTGCCGAAGCGGGAGAGCCAGCGCGGGTCGCGCAGGCCGTAGTCGCCTCCGGAGATCGCCACCACCTTGGCCCGCAGCTCGTCGAGGGTCAGCGCGCCGGGCCGGTCGGGGCCGGCGCCGTCCGGGTCCCCGCCGACGATCCGGTGCACACCGCCCGGCAGCGGTACCACCATCAGGCCGCCGGCCGGCCCGGAGATGCTGACCGGGCCCGGCGGCGGCGCGTCCAGCACGACGTCGCCGAGCCAGCCCCAGGTGGTGGCCTCCGTACCGGGGAAGGCGATGCCGGCGGCGCCCCGTACGACGCTGCGCGTGCCGTCGCAGCCCACGACGTGAGTGGCCCGTACCGGGGGCCGCCCGGCGATCTCGACCGTGACGGCTGATGCGTCCTGGGTGAGGCCGGTGACGCGGTGGCCCCGCAGGATCCGGGCTCCGGCGGCGCGCGCGTGCTCCTCCAGCAGCGCCTCCGTACGGGCCTGCGGCAGGGCCAGCGTGAAGGGGAACGGCGTGTCGAGCACGCCGAAGTCCATCCGGTCGTCCAGACCGCCGAAGTGGCCGTCCGGGATGCGGCGGCCCTCGTCCAGGAACCTCTCCACGATGCCGCGGCACGCCAGCAGTTCCAGGGTGCGGGGATGCACGGTGAGGGCCTTGGAATGCGGATCCGGCTCCTCCCGGTCCTCCAGCACGGTCACTTCGGCCCCGCCCAGCCGCAGTTCTGCCGCCAGCCACAGGCCGACGGGCCCGGCTCCGACGATGACGATCATCGACGATCCTCCTTGTTGGTCACTGACCAAGAAGTAGACTTGGTCAGTGACCAAAAAGCAAGACGGTGTGGTGCGGGCGGCGCTGGAACTCCTTGACGAGCGCGGGGCGGAGGGCGTCTCGGTCCGCGGGGTCGCCGACCGCCTCGGAGTACGGATGAACACCGTGCTCTGGCACGCCAAGTCCAAGGCCCGCCTGCTGGAGCTGATGGCCGACGCGATCGTCTCCGAGGTCTCCCCGGAGGGGCTGCCCGAGGACTGGCGCGAGCGCGTCCACGAGCTGGCCCGGCGCTACCGGCGGGCGCTGCTGTCCCACCGCGACGGCGCGGTGATCGTGGCCGGCACGCACGTCGCGGAACCGGGCACGCTCAGGTTCGCGGACCGGATGGTCGAGGCGCTGCTGGCCGGCGGGTTCGGCGACCGGGAGGCCGCCTGGACCTGCTGGTCGATCGTCTACTTCGTGCTGGGGCTGGCCCAGGAGGAGCAGACCGCGGACCGGGCCCACGGCGAGGCCCTGGCCGAGGCCCTGGCGCCCGGCGGATACCCCGCCCTGAGCCGCGTGGGCGACCACCTGGGCGACGCCTCCTTCGACGAGCGGTTCGAACACGGCATCGGGCTCATGACCCGCCGGTGACCGGCCGGACCGGATTCCGCCCGCGATTTCCGCCGGAGTTCCCGTCGCGATTCCCGTCCCGGTGTCCGTCGCGGCGATGAGTTCGCGGGCTCCGGCTGGTCTATCCATTGACGGAAGAAGACCGACGCACCGGGAGCACGTCATGGGACTCATCCACATCGAGCTGTTCGCGACCCTCGACCTCGTCGGGCAGGCGCCCGGCGGCCCCGACGAGGACCCGGTGGGGTTCCCGTTCGGCGGCTGGCAGGCGCCCCTGCTGGACGGGGTCGCCGGGGAGCAGATCGGCGCCGCGTACGAGGGCACGGACGCCCTCCTGCTCGGCCGGCGGACCTACGACATCTTCGCCGCCTACTGGCCCCACCAGGAGGGCGGCGAGGACGACGGCATCGCCACGCTCTTCAACCGCGTCCCGAAGTACGTGGCCTCGCGCGGCCGGCCCGACCTCTCGTGGGCCGGGTCCACGCAGCTCGGCCCCGACCTCGCCGGCGCCGTGCGCGAGATCCGCGACCGGCACGAGCACGTGAAGGTCGTCGGCAGTCTGAACCTCGTGCAGAGCCTGCTGCGCGAGAAGCTCTTCGACCGTCTCGACCTCTGGGTGCACCCGATCGTGCTCGGGGTCGGCAAGAAGGTGTTCGACGGGGGAGAGGTGCCCACCAGCCTCACGCTCCTCGAACCCCCGGCCGCCGGCCCGAAGGGCGCCGTGTACCTGCGCTACGGGCTCGCCGACGGGATCCCCGCGACGGGGGACATGAGCGCACCCGACCGCGGTAGCGGGAACGGCCGCTGACGCGCTTTTTTGTCCGCAGGGCAGAAGCCTTGCCCGGGCGGGCGGCGTGCGCGGTAGCCTCCGCGAAGGAGCCGCTCTGGCGGAAGAACTCTTCCGAAAGCGCGTGTTCGCGGCGCGCTGCACGTGGAAATCGACGGAAGGACATACGTGAAGGACTCGAAGGACAGGCTGGAAGCACTGCGGGCCGAGATCGAGCGCCGCAACCCCGCACAGCCCGAGTTCCACCAGGCGGTACGGGAGGTCCTCGACACGCTGGCCCCCGTCTTCACGGCCCGGCCCGAGTACGCCGACCCGGCCGTGGCCCTGGTGGAGCGGCTCACCGAGCCCGAGCGGCAGATCGTCTTCCGTGTCCCGTGGCAGGACGACCGGGGCCGGGTCCACGTCAACCGCGGCTACCGCGTCGAGTTCAACAGCGCGCTCGGCCCGTACAAGGGCGGCTTGCGCTTCCACCCTTCGGTGGACATCGGCGTGGTGAAGTTCCTCGGCTTCGAGCAGGTCTTCAAGAACGCCCTGACCGGCCTCGGGATCGGCGGCGGCAAGGGCGGCAGCGACTTCGACCCGCACGGCAGGTCGGACGCGGAGGTCATGCGGTTCTGCCAGTCCTTCATGACCGAGCTGCACCGGCACATCGGGGAGCACACCGACGTGCCCGCCGGGGACATCGGCGTCGGCGGCCGCGAGATCGGCTACCTCTTCGGCCAGTACCGGCGCATCACCAACCGCTGGGAGGCCGGCGTCCTGACCGGCAAGGGCCAGGGCTGGGGCGGCTCCGCGATCCGGCCGCAGGCGACCGGCTACGGCAGCGTGCTGTTCGCCGCCGAGATGCTGGGGGTCCGGGGCGAGTCGCTGGACGGGCTGGCCGCGGTGGTATCCGGCTCCGGCAACGTCGCGCTGTACACGATCGAGAAGCTCCAGCAGCTCGGCGCGAACCCGCTGACCTGCTCGGACTCCCGGGGCTACGTCGTCGACGAAAAGGGCATCGACCTGGCGCTGCTCAAGCAGGTCAAGGAGGTCGAGCGGGGGCGTGTGAGCGAGTACGCGGCGCGCCGCGGATCCTCGGCGCGGTTCGTGCCAGGCGGACGGGTCTGGGAGGTGCCGGCGGACATCGCCTTCCCCTCCGCCACGCAGAACGAACTGGACGCGCAGGACGCCCGTACGCTCGTCGCCGGCGGGGTCAAGGCGGTCTCCGAGGGCGCCAACATGCCGACCACGCCCGAGGCCGTACGGATCCTGCAGGAGGCCGGGGTCGCGTTCGGGCCGGGCAAGGCCGCCAACGCGGGCGGCGTCGCGGTCAGCGCGCTGGAGATGAGCCAGAACGCCGGCCGGGTGGCCTGGAGCGCGCAGCGGGTGGAGGACGAGCTGGCCGCCATCATGCGTTCGATCCACGCCGTCGCCCACGAGACCGCCGAGCGGTACGGCGCCCCGGGCGACTACGTCACCGGTGCCAACATCGCCGGTTTCGAGCGGGTCGCGGACGCGATGCTGGCCCAGGGCGTCATCTGATCGGACGGCACCGCCGCGCCGGTGCCGTGGGGGAGCGGTCCGGGACTCGCGTCCCGGACCGCCCGCCTGCCGGCGGCACTCGCTCAGGAGATGCCGTAGCGCGCCTCGATGCCCGCGACGAGCAGGCGCAGGCTCTCCTCGAAGCCCGTGGAGAAGTCCTGGAAGAGCTCCGCCCCCGCGGCCGCCGCCAGGGGGAACTCCGCCATGCGCGCGGCGCGTTCGTCCGGGTCGTAGCGGCTGCCGGTCGCCGCCGAGATGCTCGGCCTGTCCACCCGCATCCACCGCCGCGAGGCCCGGCGCGGCGCCGCCACCCGGCAGCTCGGCCTCGGCTACCGGGACCGCGTCCTCGCGGTGGAGACCCGTGCGGACCTGGCCGAGGGGGCCCTGCGGGCGGGCGACCGCGCGCCGGACGGATCCGTGGCGGCGTCCGGCTGTTCGAGGAGTTCCGCGAGGCGCACTGGACGCTGCTGGCCGTCGGCGACGCCGCGGCCCCCGGCCGCGACCTGCCGGATCTGTCCGGACTTCCCGGGCTCGCGGCGGTCCGCACCGTACGGATCCCCTCGTACGAGGCCTACGGGGACGGGGTGTTCCTGGTCCGCCCCGACGGCTACGTCGGGTGGGCCGGAGCCTCCGCGGAGGGGCTCGCCCCCTGCGCGGCGGACATCGCGGGATAGCCCCCCGGCCCGGCCGCCAAAAGAACGTGCTTATTACACGCGGGAGTTCGTGAGAACGCGTGTGCGAGGTGGAGGAGGTGTGGAGGGGCTATTGAGAAACCTTGTTGAACAAGTCCTTACCCCCGGTTCGCCCTTGATTTGCTCCTGTCAATCGGAACAGGGTTCTACAGAACGTTTGACGCCCCACACGTCAACACGAGGAGAACCCTCTTCATGGCAACTCACAAGCGATCCAAAGCCCTTCGCAACACGGCGATAGCCGCGGGAGCCGCAACAGCGGTTGCCGCGGGCCTGTTTGCGAGCCCCCTCGCGGGGGCGGCCACACCGGCCGAAGGGACTGTGCACGGCCTCGGCGCCCCGGGCGCCGTGGACGGCAGTTTCGTCGTCATCCTCGACGCATCCGCGAACAAGGAGGACCTGGCGAAGAAGTACGGCGGCAAGCTGGAGCGCGCCTACGGCTCCAAGGTCAACGGCTTCTCGGCCTCCGGCCTGACGGAGAAGGAGGCCAAGCGGCTCGCCGCGGACCCGGCTGTCGGCACCGTCGTGCAGAACAAGCGCTTCACCATCAGCGAGACCCAGGAGAAGCCCCCGTCCTGGGGCCTGGACCGGATCGACCAGGCAGCCACGGCCGGCGACCAGAAGTACACGTACCCCGACGGCGGCGGTGAGGGGGTGACGGCCTACGTCATCGACACGGGCGTCCGCACCACGCACAAGGACTTCGGCGGCCGGGCCACCAGTGGCTTCGACGCGATCGACAACGACGAGACCGCCGACGACGGCAACGGCCACGGAACGCACGTGGCAGGAACCATCGCCGGCGCCGCGCACGGCGTCGCGAAGAAGGCCAAGATCGTCGCGGTGCGGGTGCTGGACGACAACGGCTCCGGCACCACCGAGCAGGTCGTGGCGGGCATCGACTGGGTGACGCAGAACCACTCCGGTCCGTCCGTCGCCAACATGAGCCTCGGCGGCGGCGCCGACGAGGCGCTGGACGCCGCGGTCAAGCGGGCCATCGACGCGGGCGTGAGCTTCGCGGTGGCGGCCGGCAACGAGTCCTCCGACGCCGGCCAGGGCTCCCCCTCCCGGGTGCCCGAAGCCCTCACGGTCGCCTCCAGCACCGAGGACGACCAGCAGTCGGACTTCTCGAACTTCGGCGCGGTGGTGGACCTGTACGCGCCGGGCTCGGAGATCACGTCGGCCTGGAACGACAGTGACACCGGGGTCAAGACGATCTCCGGTACCTCGATGGCCTCCCCGCACGTGGCGGGCGCCGCCGCCCTGTACCTGGCGGCTCACCCGTCCGCGACGCCGGCCGACACGGCTGCCGCGCTGACCGGGGCCGCGACGAAGGGAGCCATCAAGAACCCGTCGTCCGGCACCGCGAACAAGCTGCTGAAGGTCGCGCAGTAACGTTTCGGCAGAGTTGTCGGGAGCGGCCCTCCGCACTGCGGAGGGCCGCTCCTCGGCGTGCCGCCCGCCGACGGCCGGGCGCCCGGACGAGGTGCCCGGTAGCGTGGACGTCATGCCCTGCGGCGACCCCGACGACGCCGAGCGGCGCGAGGCAGCGGGACCCCGGGCCGCGAGCGACCCGTCGCGGCGCCGATGGCGCGGACCCATCGGCACCCGGCCGGCCGTCGGACTCACCCTGGCCGTCCTTGTCGCGGCGAATCTGGCCGTGCACTACCGCAGCGGCCCCCTCGGCCTGCTCACTGCCGTCGCGGCGAGCGTCCTGCTGATCGGCGTGCTCCACTGGGCCGGCGGCACGAGGGCGGACGCGGGCCTGGCCCCGGGCACGTTCGCCCGCGGTGCCCGGTGGGCGCTGGCCCTGATCGGCCTGGTCGGCCTCGTCTATCTGGCCGGAGCCCTCCTCCCGGAGACCAGGCCCCTCTTCGAGGACCGGCGCCACGACGGGATGGGCGCGGGCGAGCTGGCCGTGCGCGTCCTCGTCCTGGTCCCCGTCGGAACCGTCCTGCTGGAGGAGGTCGCTTTCCGCGGGGTGCTCTACGGCCTGGTGTGCCGCGCCCATGGGGCCTTGCGGGCGACGGCCGTGTCGAGCCTGCTGTTCGGCCTGTGGCACGTACTTCCCTCACTGCACCTGGCGACCGCGAAACCCGCCCTGACCGAGGTGTTCGGCGACTCTGCGGCCGGCGCCGCCCTCGCGGTCGTGGCGGCCGTGCTGTTCACGGCCGCGGCGGGCGTCCTGTTCTGCGAACTGCGGCGCCGCAGCGGCAGTCTGCTGGCACCCATGGGCCTGCACTGGGCGGTCAACGCGTTCGGCTACGTGGCCGGGTTGCTGTTGTCCTGACCGTCCGGCGGCCGGGCTCAGTCCTGCGGCGGCCCGACGATGCCCCGCAGCCGGTCCAGGTCCTGAGCCGTGAACCCCTCCGGCCGCATGACGGCGTTCCAGCCGTCGACGTAGGCGGCCTTGTACGTGTGACCGTGCCCGTCCGGCACCCCCGTCGAGAACGGCAGGTCCGCCGTGACCTGCCAGAAGGTCACGAAAGGCATCCAGACCATCTCCTCCAGCACGTCACCGCCGGGCGCCTCGCCGATCCAGTTGGGTTCGGACAGGGCCAGGGCGGGACTCCACCAGACGATCGGGTCGGAGGGGTGCATCAGGTACAGCACTCGGGTGCCGTCCCACGCGCGGTCCGCCGGGGTTATTCCGGTGGCCGGGTCTTCGGTGAAGCGGACCGTACGCCCCTCCTTGTAGACGGGCTCGATCTCGGGACTGCCCGCGTCGCGGTGATCGCTGAACTCCCGGAACAGGGTGTTGAAGTTGGGCGGACCGGCGAACAGGGTGCCGGCGGTGCGGTTGCGCAGGTCGTACTCCCCGCTGAAGGCCGTCTCACCGCCGAAGGATCCCAGGCTCTCGCCCGCCACGAACAGCCGCGGCCGCTCGTCCTGGGGCAGCTTGGACCAGACGTCGTAGGCGGCGTCGAAGAGCTCGCGGCCGGCCTCGCGGGCCTTGGACTGGTCGACGAGGTACGAGAGCCAGGACGGCAGGTAGGAGTACTGCATCGCCACGGTGGCCGTGTCACCGTTGCCGAGGTACTCGAAAGAGTCCACGGCGGCGGGATCGACCCAGCCGCTTCCCGTGGTGGTCGTCACGAGCAGGTTCTCCCGCTCGAAGCCGCCCGCCCGCCTCAGGTCCGCGACGGCCCGCTCCGCCCGGGTCTCCGTGTCCTCGGCGGTCGACAGCCCGGCGTAGGCCCGGACCGGCTCCTGTGCCGCGCGGTGCGTGAAGCCGCCGATCTGCTGGGCCGTCGGCCCGCTGCCGGTGAAGGCCCGGCCCTGCCGGCCCAGCGAGTCCCACGGCACGAGGGAGCCGGGTCCGCCCGAGCGCAGTGCGGACGTCGGTTGGTGCACCCCTTCCGGAGTCTGCGTGTCGCGCACCGAGAACGCCTCGTTGGCCGCGTTCACGAATCCGCCCAGCAGCAGCCCGCTCACCACGGACCACGCCACGCCCACCACCAGGACCCAGCCGACCACCCGCGCCGCCCGCGGCCCGATCCAGCGCCCGAGCAGCCGGGCGGCCCCGTGGTACAGGCGCCGCAGTCCGCGCCCGGCCATCAGCAACAGGTAGAAGACGACAGCGGCGACGAACGGGCAGGCGACGGTGGCGAGCGCGCTGTAGTCGGTGACCCCCATGAGCCCGCGGATCCGGTGCTGCCAGTACTGTCCGAGCCCGAACGCGAGGCCGAACAGTACGACCGCGCAGACCAGCAGGACGAGCCACGACCGGCGCGAGGGGGTCCGAGCGTCCCGGTCGGCGAAGGCCCGCCACACGAAGGCGGCGACCACGCCGAGCCCGTACCCGATGGCCGCGCTGATGCCGCAGATCAGCCCCTGGAGGACGCCGCCCCGGGGGAGCAACGACGGGGTGAAGGACAGGCAGGCGAGGACGAGCGCGCCCCAGCAGCCGGGCAGCATGACATGGAACCGCAGACGCCGCTTCTTCCCGGAGCCGCGTCCCCGCCTGGTCCGCCCGGCCGCCCCGGTCTGGTCGGTCGCGCCCGCGGTCCCGCCCCCGGCCCCGGTCGGCGGCGGTCCGTCCGACGGGGACGACGACGCCGCTACCGGCGGGTCTTGGGTCATCGCTGTCCTCCGGGGACATCGTCCCGCGGCTCGCGCGGACCTGCCATCCGGACGCCGAGCGGGGCCGGCGGGTCAGTGGTCGCCGTCCGTCCACTCGGCCCCGGTGAGCCGGCGGAACGCGGCGACGGCGGCCCCCACCGTGGGGAAGAAGTGACGGGCGTCGATGGTCCGGGTGAGTTCGAACCGCTCGATCTTCCGCCGCACCGGATCCTTCAGTTCGGCGAACACCAGGTGCACGCCGTCCGCGTTGAGCGCCTCGTCCAGGTCCTCCAGGATGTCGGCGGCGGTGGTGTCCACGTCGGTCATGGGCTCCGCCGCGATCACGATCCAGGTGGGCCGCGGGTCCGTGCCCGCCAGGCGCCTGATCTCGTCGCGGAAGGTCCTGGCGTTGGCGAAGAACAGCGGCGCGTCGAACCGGTAGATCAGCAGGCCCGGCAGCTGCCGCGCCTGCGGGTAGGAGCGGACGTCGTGGTAGCCCTCCAGGTCCGGCACCCGCCCCAGCACGGTGCGGTACGGCCACCACGCGCGCCGGAAGACGTTGAGGACGGACAGGGACACGGCGACGGCGATCCCGGGCAGCACGCCGAGCAGGGCCACGCCGGCGAAGGCCGCGCCGCACAGCAGGAACTCCGTACGGCTCTGCCGCCACAGCCGCACGGACCCGGAAAGGTCGGCGAGGGACAGCGACGCCGTGATGACCACGGCGGCGAGGGCCGGCTGGGGGAGGTCGCGGAACAGGCCCGGAACCAGCACCAGCATGAGGACGATGAGGACCGCCCCGACGACCCCGGTGAGCTGGGTCCTGGCCCCCGCCCGTTCCGCCACCGCCGTACGCGATCCGCTCGTGCTGACGGGGAAGCCCTGGAAGAGGCCGGCCGCCAGGTTGGCCACGCCGACGCCCGCCATCTCCTGGTTGCCGCGGACCTCCTGCCCCGTACGGGCCGCGAACGCCGACGCGTTGGAGATCGTGTCGGTCAGCGACACCAGGGCGATGCCCAGCGCACCGCCCAGCAGCAGCGGCAGGTCGGCGGGCCGAACGTCCGGGACCGTGAACGGAGGGAAGCCCTCGGGCAGTTCCCCGACCAGTGCGACGCCGCGCTCGCCCAGGTCGAAGACGACGGCCGCGCCGATCGCCAGGACCACCATCACGAGCACCGCAGGAACCTTCGGCAGGAAGCGCTGCAACACCAGGACGACGACGATCCCGCCGATGCCGACCGCGGCGGCCGCTGGCACGGCGGCCCCGCCGGCGAGGCTCCGCACGAAGCCGGCGCACTCGCCGATCAGGCTGTCCGCGTCGACCGAGAAGCCGAGCAGCTTGGGCAGCTGTCCGATCAGGATGGTCAGCGCCAGACCGTTCATGTAGCCGATCATCGTCGGCTTGGAGATCAGATCGGAGATGAAGCCGAGCTTGGCCACCGACGCCAGGATCATGACGGCCGCCACCATCAGCGCGAGCACCGACGCCAGCGCCACGGCCCGGTCGGGATCCCCGCCGGCGGCCACCAGGGGCAGAACGGTGGCCGCGATCATCGGGCCCAGCGCGGAGTCCGGGCCCAGCACCAGGATCCGGGACGGCCCGCACACCGCGTAGCCGAGCAGGCAGAGGACCGTCGTGTACAGGCCGGTGATGGCCGGCAGGCCCGCCAGCTCGGCGTACGCCATGCCCTGCGGCACCAGCAGCGTGGTCAGGACGACCCCCGCCACCAGGTCCTTGACCAGCCACTCCCGCCGGTAGGTCGAGACCGCGCGGATCCCGGGTACGGCCCGCACCCGAGAGGCGAGCTTGCGGTTCGGGTGCCGGTTCGGCGCGGACCGCCCGACCATCAGGTGCCTCGGGACCGGCGGGCCACGAGCTTGCCCAGCTCCCACAGGAGCAGGAGGGCGACGGCGGCGAGCAGCGCCCAGCCGAACTGCCGGGCGTCGATCTCCGTCGTCCCCAGGAGGCGCTGGAAGCCGTCCATCTGGGTCACCAGCACCGCCAGCACGAACTGGGCCAGCGCCACCCAGTTCATCTGCTTGCTGTCGAAGGTGGACGCGGTCAGCACCGACTCCGTCTCGCTGCGGCACTCGAACGCCGCCACGATCAGACAGAGCGCGAACGCGGTGAACGCGATGGACCGACCGGTCTCGACGCTGTCGAAGTGGGCCTTGCCGAGCGTGATCAGCCCCAACAGGACCACGGTGATCGCCAGCCCGCCGAGTGCGACCGTGACCAGCACGGGCCGGGTGAGCACCGACTCCCCGCGCGGCCGCGGCGTGCGGCGCATCAGCCCGGGGCTCTCCCGGTCGAAGCCCAGGGCGAAGCCGAAGGATGCGTTGACCACGAAGTGGATCCACAGCACCTGCGGCGGGGTGAAGGGCTCGCCGGCGGCGATGTTGAACACCGTGGCCCCGAGGAAGGTCAGTACGAAGGTGACCAGCAGGAGCAGGACGAACCGGATGTACTTGGTGAGGTTGTCGTAGATCCTCCGGCCCTGCTCCACGGCGTAGACGATGGTGGCGAAGTTGTCGTCGGAGAGGATCATGCGGCCGGCGTTCTTCGCCACGTCCGTGCCGCTGCCCATGGCGATGCCGATGTCCGCGGCCTTGATCGCGGGTGCGTCGTTGACGCCGTCCCCGGTCATCGCCACGACGTCGCCCCTCTTCTTCAGCGTGTCGGCGAGCAGCACCTTGTGCTCGGGCGCGACCCGCCCCACCACGCCGATGCCGTCGATCCGGGCGATCTGCTCCTCCTCGCTCAGGGCGGCGAAGTCGGCGCCGAGGACCGCCTCGCCCGGGATGCCGAGCTGCCGGGCGATCGCCGCACCGGTCGTGACGTCGTCACCGGTGACCATGCGGACCCGGATGTGCCCCGCCCGGGCGTCGGCCACGGCCGCCTTCGCCTCCTCACGGGGCGGGTCGACCATGCCGACGAGGCTGGTCATCCGCAGCTCCGTGACGTACGCCAGCAGGTCGCCCTCCGGATCGAACCCGGCCGGGTCCAGGTCCCGGGTGGCCGCGGCCATCACCCGGCGCCCCTCGCCGCCCATCCGCTCGGTCTGCTCCTCGGCCCGCGCCGCCAGCGCGGCGTCCCACGGCACGGTCTCGCCCGCCGCGAGCGCCGTGGCGGCCCGCGCCACCACCGCCGGGACCGCGCCCTTGACGAAGCACCGCACGACCTGCCGTCCGGAGGCGTCCCGGGCCGCGTTGAAGGTGGCCATCAGCTTGTACCCGGGGTCGAACGGCAGGGTGGCCAGCCGAGGCAGGCTCTCCCTGGTGGCGTCGACGTCCAGTCCGGCCTTGTGCGCGAGCACCAGCAGCGCACCCTCGGTGGGATCGCCCACCACCGCGCCGTCCACCAGCTTCGCGTCGCTGGCCACCACGTACGGCAGGATCGCGTCCTCGATGCCGGCGGAAG
This sequence comes from Streptomyces erythrochromogenes, assembly GCF_036170895.1. Taxonomy (NCBI): domain Bacteria; kingdom Bacillati; phylum Actinomycetota; class Actinomycetes; order Kitasatosporales; family Streptomycetaceae; genus Streptomyces; species Streptomyces erythrochromogenes. The sequence goes on from NZ_CP108036.1 coordinate 7,062,967, forward strand.
AGCCCGCCGCATGGTGGATCCTCCCCTCCAGCCCGTACCCCGTGCCCGAGACCGTGTACCGGTCGGTGGGGCTCAGCACCTCGACGGCGGTCATCTGGTTCATCGTCAGGGTGCCGGTCTTGTCGGAATTGATCGCCGACGTGAACGCCAGGGTCTCGACCGACGGCAATTCCTTGACGATGGCGTTCCGCTTCGCCAGGTTGAGGCTGCCGACGGACAGGATCGCCTGCGTCACGGTCGGCAGGGCCTCCGGGATCGCGGCGATGGCCAGCGAGACCGCGCTGACGAACAGCACGTCCCACTCCTGGTCCCGCTGGCGCCCCAGGGCGAACATCACGATCATGGTCAGACCCGCGGCGGCCGTGATCCACAGCGTCAGGGTGTCGAGCTCCTTGGTGAGCGGCGGCACCTCCTTCTCGGTGGCCGACAGCATCCCGGAGATCTTGCCGAGCTCGGTGCCGGGGCCGGTCGCGGTGACGACGAGCACGCCGCTGCCGTGGGTGACCGGCGTGTTCATGAACGCCATGTTCGTCCGGTCGCCGGGCGCCGGCAGGGAGCCCGCCAGCGTGCCGGAGTCCTTCGCGGCGGGCACGCTCTCGCCGGTGAGCGCCGACTCGTCGATCTGCAGGGCACTGGCCTCGATGATGCGCCCGTCCGCCCCCACCTGGTCCCCGGCGGCGATGAGCACGACGTCCCCGACGACGAGCTGCTCCGCGGGTATCTCGGCCTCCGTCCCGTCCCGGCGGACCCGCGCCGTCGCCTTCAACATCGACTGCAGCGCGTTCATGGCGCTCTCGGCCTTGCCCTCCTGGCGCAGGCCCACCACGGCGTTCAGCAGGGTCAGCACGATCAGCAGGATCGCGGTGGTCCACTCCCGGATGAGCAGTGAGACGACCGCCGCGGCCAGCAGCACGATCTGCATGTAGCTGCGGTACTGCGCGAGGAACCGGCGCCAGGCCGGGGTCGGCTTCTCCTCGGGCAGCGCGTTCGGTCCGTGCGCGGTCAGGAGCTCCGCGGCCCGCGCCGCGGACAGGCCGACGGCCGGGTCGACGCCGAACGCGGCCACGACCTCCTCCGGCGTGCGCGTGTACCAGGCGTCCCCCGGAGCCCGGGGCCGCCCTCCCGCAGATTCCGCCCGCACCGTCATCGTCCTGCCTCCGATCCTGGCCGCGGATGCTCCCGGGCGCCGGCCTCAGCCGCGCTTCTTCCTCCCGGGCCGCCGGGAGTCGGCGTACGGATCGGCCGCCGTCCCGGCGGGGGCCTCCCCTTCCAGCTCCCGCCGGGTGACGAGCAGTGCCTTGCGCGCCTCTTCCCCCACGTCGGGGTACTGGGGATCGATGTCCATCAGGGTGTGCGCGAGGACCGCCGCCGAACAGATCCGGGCGAACCACTTCCGGTCGGCCGGCACCACGTACCACGGCGCCCACTTCGTGCTCGTGGCCGACAGCATCGCGGAGAACGCGTCCTGGTAGTCGTCCCACCGGGCCCGCTCCCGGACGTCGGCCGCGGAGAACTTCCAGTTCTTCTCCGGCCGGTCGATCCGCTTCAGGAATCGGGCGCGCTGCTCCTCCTCGGACAGGTTGAGGAAGATCTTCACGACCTTGAACCCGTTGTCCGTGAGGTAGTGCTCCCAGCGGTTGATCTCCCGGTAGCGCCGGTCCCACACGTCCGGCCCGCACGCGTCGTGCGGCAGCTTCTGCCGGACGAGGTTGTCGGGGTGGACCCGTACGACGAGCACCTCCTCGTAGTGCGAGCGGTTGAAGATGGCGATCTCGCCGCGCGCCGGCAGCCGGCGGGAGTACCGCCACAGGTAGTCGTGGTCGAGCTCCTCGGCGGAGGGCACCTTGAAGCTGCTGACGCGCACGCCCTGGGGATTGACGCCGCTCATCACGTGGCGGATCGTCCCGTCCTTGCCCCCGGCGTCGATGGCCTGGAGGCAGAGCAGCACGCCGTACGTGTCCTGGGCGGCCAGCCGCTCCTGGTACTCGGCGAGCAACGACACACCGCTGCGCAGGAGTTCGCCTCCGTCCCGCTTCTTCAGGCCGGCCTTGTAGCGGGGATCGAAGTCCCGGCCGAGGATTACTTCGGACCCCGGCTCCACCCGCAACGGCTCGATGAAGTCCGCGATGCGTTCGGCTCTCTCGTCCGGCATCATCCATCAGTCCTTCGCTGGACCCGTGGCGCTGCTGCGGCACGCGGCGTCGGGCTCCCGCCCGGACGGTCACCGCGCCGGGCGCCTCGTGCTCATTGTCTGCTCGCACGGCCAAGATCGCCCGTCCCGCCGGGCCCGGGCCGTCCGGCTCCTTCGCCGTCCGGCCCGTCGTCCTCGCCGCCGTCGGCCCGGAGGGCGGTGCGGACGCCGGCGAGGACCACGGCGATCACGCAGAGGGCGATGACGCTCTCGGCCCACAGGAAGGCGAACCAGTCCAGCACGCAGCCGATCGGAGGTGAGCCGGGTGCCGTGTTGCGGAACGCCGAGAGGGCGAACAGGGTGGCGGCCATCCAGCCGAGGGCGGGCCAGACCAGGCCCTCGCCGCGGGTCGTCAGGTACCAGGTCCCGATGAGCACGGACGCCGCCAGTGCCCACATCACGACCATCATCAGGACGGCGAAGACGAGCAGGCTGCCCGAGCGGACCAACTCCACCCCCAGGGCGGCCTCCTGAGGGGAGGGCCAGGGGATCGCCGAGACCGAGAACAGCGTGTCGATGTTGGAGAACACAACCGGACCGGGACCTCCTTGCCGTCCATCTGCGCCCAGAACCCGATGTCGGTCTCGTAGGCGTCGAACGGGTAGTCACCGATCGACCCACCCGCCATGACCACCTTCACGTCCTTGGCCGCGAGCCGGTCGTGCGCCCTGAACGACAGGTCGCCGAGGGTCGCCTCGGTGGTCTGGAGGCTGAGGTCCCCGACCGGAGCGGTCCCGTCCTCCTCGCCGAGGCTTCCGCGCGGAGTGACCCGGACCCGCAGCACCAGCTCCCTGGCCGCGGTGTCGACGCGCTGGACGGTCGCCCGCACGTCCACCCGGTCGGCCGCTGCCGATCCCGCGCTCGACCGGGCCGGCGATCCGCCGTACCCGGGCGGGTGTGTCGGCTCCGCGGCCGGGGCCGCCGGCCGGCTCCGCATGCGCCCGTACGGTCCGACCGGTAGCGTCGAGGAGGAGCGTTCCGCCAAACCGCTGCGGCCCAGGTCGGCAGAGGAACGAAGTCCATGCCAAAGCACAGCATCCGCGCGGTGACCGCCGTGGCCGCTCTGGCCTGCCTGACCGCAGTCGGCCTGGCAGGCCCTGCACCCGGAGCCCCGGCACCCGGCGCCACGACCTCACCCGCCTCACCCACCTCGCCGGCCTCCCGGTTCGTGCCCGGCGCCTGCCCGAAACCGCCCGAGCCCATCGAGGCACTGAGCGGCGCCCGCTGCGGCGTCCTCGAAGTCCCCGAGAACCGCTCGCGCCCCGGCGGGGCGACCATCGAGCTGGCCGTCGCCGTCACTCCGGCGCTCACCCCCGCGAAGCCCGCCAAGGAACCCGTGGTGTTCATGGCGGGCGGCCCCGGTGCCGACGCCTTCGACGACATCCCGTTCCTCGTCGAATCCGGCCTGGACAAGGACCGCGAACTGATCGTCATGGGCCAGCGCGGCAACCTCTACGACCGGCCGAACCTCGCCTGCCCGGGGGACGACCGGTTCAACGGGCAGGCCGTGGGCCTCGGATACGACGCGCAGCAGGCGCAAGCGCTCCTACTGAAGGCCGCCGAGGAGGCCCGCGGCCTGCCCCGCTCGACCACCGTGCAAGTCCCCGGAACCGGCCACGGGGTGGTCCCGCAGTCGCCCTGCGCGCAACGCGTACTGGCTTCCTTCCCCGACCGCCCGACCGCGCCGCCGGACACGGGCTGCGTGGACGACCCCGAACCCCAACAGTTCACGATCATCCCCAAATGACCGGGAGGGCAGATGACCTTCGCCCGTGCGCCCCGCCGTCGCCAGCCCGCAGGAAGACTCCTCGCCCCGTCATCGGCCGGCCTGGCGGCCGCGCTCCTCGTCGCCGGCCTGCTCACGGCACCCGCCGGGGCGCAGGTCCGCACCGCCACCGACCCCACCCCGGGAGCGCCGACCGGCACCGTCGCCCGGACCGTGGGGGACGCCACCTACGAACCGGGCCCCTGCCCGAAGACACCGGAACCGATCAAGGCGCTCGAAGGAGCCCGCTGCGGCACGCTCACCGTGCCCGAGAACCGTGAGAAGTCCGGAGGCCGCACGATCGAACTCGGCGTCGCCATCGTGCCCGCGGCGACCGACACGCCCAAGGCCGACCCGATCGTCTGGCTCGCGGGCGGACCCGGCGACGACGCGGTGGGGGAGGCGCAGATGGCGATCGACGGCGGCCTGAACCGCGACCGCGACGTCGTCTTCATGTCCCAGCGCGGTACGTACTCGGCCGACCCGGACCTCCTGTGCCCCAACATCGACGAGTTCAACGCCCGTTCGGTCGGCCTCGTCTACGACGCCCCGTCCACCGAGCGCCTGCACGTCGAGGCCACCAAGGCCTGCCGCGACAAGCTCGCGGCGGCCGGCATCGACCTCGGTGCCTACAACGACATCCAGAGCGCCGCCGACTACGAGGACCTGCGCAAGACGCTGGGCATCGACAAGTGGAACCTGTACGGCATCTCCTACGGAACCCACCTGGCGCTGGCCTACATGCGCCTGCACCCCGAGGGGCTGCGCTCCGTGGGCATCGACGGGATCCTCCCGCCGTCCAGGGCCGGCTCTGCGGCGACCTGGAGCAGCGCCCGGCAGGGCTTCGACGGCCTCTTCAAGGCCTGCGCGGAGCAGCCCGCCTGCAACAAGCGCTACCCGAACCTGTCGGCCACCTTCGACAAGCTCGTCCGCCAACTGGAAGCCGAACCGGTCACGACCACCGTCACCCTCCCCGGCAGCGACAAGCCGGTGAAGGTCGTACTCGACGGGGGAGCCCTGGTGAACTGGATGACATCCGCCACCCACGTGGCACCCCAGGTACCCGCCGCCCTCGACGAACTGGCACGCGGCAAGCCGCAGCGCATCGCCCAGCAGTGGGCGGGCGGCAAGCTCAGCCCCCAGGCCATGGGCCGGATCGCCCACGGCCTCGTCTACGGCGTCTTCTGCAGCGAGTGGACCCCGTACGAGAGCGAGCAGGCGGCGCTCCGGGGCGGACAGGCGACGTTCCCGGCCTTCCCCCGCTCGGTGCAGGCCCAGGCCCCGCAGCTCACCTTCCTCCACCCGGACTGCGATGTCTGGAACGTCCCCGCGGCGCCGCCCTCCATCCGCGACGCCACGCGCGGCGACATCCCCACCCTCGCCCTGTCGGGCGGCTTCGACTCCCAGACCGGCGCGGACAACGGCCCGTACGTCGCCCGCACGCTGCCCGAGGCCACGGTCGTCACGGTCCCCTACGAGCCGCACGTGGTCTTCGCGACGTCGAAGTGCGCCCAGGAGATCGCCGTCTCCTTCTTCGACAACCCGTCCGCACCGGACACCGCATGCCTGAAGACCCTCAAGGCGCCCGAGTTCGAAATGGCCCCCTGACCCGCGGCGCCCGCTCCCGCTCAGCCGTTGCCGTTGCCGTTGCCGTTCCGGACCGGTGCGACCGGGCGCCAGGGCGCGAAGGCGCTCGCCCCGCGCGGCAGGATGCCGGCCAGCTCGGGGCAGTGCCGCAGGATGACGCTCGTCATGCCGCCCCGCTCGATCCAGTCCATGCCCAGCGGCGTGTAGACCTCCGGCCGGAAGTCCACCGTGAGGAAGCGGTCGCTCTGCAGGCGCCTGCTGGCCATCAGGATGAACACGCGGAAGGCGGTGTCGCTGAAGCCGAAGCCCGCGGGCGGATTCTCGGCGAACAGCCCCACCATCGTGTCGACGTCGTCCACCGAGCGGTAGACGTCCCGCAGCCGTGCGACCGTCTCCGGGTCGGAGGAGAGGTCCTCGAACCGCCGGATCCGCGGCTTGTGCAGGCCGGCCCGGAAGTCGTTGTAGCGCGGGACGCCGCGGCGCCGGGTGCGCACCAGGTCGACCACGGAGAGGTCGATCACCTCCCCGTCCCGCTCGAACGCCTGCAGGGCGCGCGGGAAGTTGTGCAGGGTGATCGCCCCCGGGTGGGCGATGCCCAGCGAGTACAGGGTGTTCACCAGACCCGTCTTGCGGATGAGCGGCTCCGTCGCGGCGCCCTGGAGGGCCGCGAAGTCCAGGGTGTCGAGCCGACGGCCGAACCGGTGGTCGACGAGCTCGTAGTCGTCGGGCATCAGCGGGTGCATCCGGTAGACGGTGACGAACTCCTCCGTGAGGGAGTACGGGGCACCGTGGTGGTCGGGCAGGGTCTTCGGGATGCCCTGGCGCCCGTTCGCCTCCAGCAGCCAGACGCCCAACTGGTCGAGCCACTTCTTCGGCGGTCCCTCCCAGTTGGTCCGCATGCCGATGTCGAGCGTCTTGGTGGCGAGGATCGCGGGGGTCCACTCGACCGTGTGGATCTTCGCGATCAGGGCGGAGACGACCAGGCGGGCCGTGTGGTAGACCCGTTCCTCGTCCATGCGCGGATACTCGTGCCGCAGGGCTTCGCACACCGCGTTGTGCTCACGGGCGAAGAGGGTGTGCATGGCGCTGAGGCCGAGCCACCAGTTGTCGGTGAACCCGGTGAGCGGGGAGCCGTTCGGGCCGTTGGGGAGGTGGCCGTCCTCCAGCCGCAGGCCGGCGCCGCCGTCGGGCTCGCGCAACGCGGTCGCCGCGGACCGGTCGCCGCCGTAGACCTCCGAGCCGTCCCACCAGTGCGACACGTCGCTGGCGAAGACGATCGGCGGCCGCCCGCCGGGCGTGGGCACCGCCTCGTCCTCGCCGAAGCGCATCACCGCCTCGCGCGGGCCGCCCGGGGTGTTCTGCCAGGTCTCGCCGGGTGGCAGCGGCACCTCGACGCTGCGGGTGGAGACCGGGAGCCTCCTGTGCTTGACCCAGTCGTGCACCTGGAACTGGATCCACGCGGCGGCGATGACGTTCAGCGAGGTCGCGGGGATGAACGCCTCACGCCGCAGCAGTTCCCTGCTGACGGTGACCGGATTGGGCGAGTCGAACCGGTCCGGGCGGTAGACGGGCGCCATGGTGCGGCCGAACGTCGCCCCGACGGCTCCCATCCGCGGCGCCGACAGATCGTTGAACGAGCCGTCGTAACTACGCCTGACCAGCAGCTCCTCGTCGGGCGGTGCCTTCACCGGACCGGCCTCGGGCGGAGCCTCGTGGGCCTCGGTGTCGATGAGGTTGTGGCGCCGCAGCGTCTGCCGGAAAGCCATGAGGTTGAGCAGGCCGAGCGGGGTGGGCAGCCGGTGCCACGGCACGAAGCGGTTGACCGTGCGGAAGCCGGCCCGCAGCGGTGCCCCGAGCAGGGTGTTGCGGCGCGGCTCGACCGTCACGAAGCGGCGGCCCAGGCGGTGGGCGCTGCTCGCCTCGTAGGCGGCCTTGCGGGCCCGGTTGAGGTTGCCCAGGGGGCGGAAGCCCGCCGAGGTGTGCCACGGGTTGAACGCCAGCAGATCGACCCGTGCCGCACCGGCACGGGCCTGCGCGGTGTGGACGTCCTGGCGCGGGACGGTCAGCGTGGCCACCGGTACGACGGGGGCGACACCCTCCTGCCACTCGGCCGCACCGTCCTCGACCGGCGTGCTCCGTGCGTCCACGTAGCGCTGCACGCACAGCTCGAAGACGACGTCCCCCTGGCGCAGCCGCTGGGAGAGCTCGCGCCGCAGGTAGTCGGGATCGGTGCCCGACGCGGCCGGGGCCGGCGCGGCGGACGCGGCGGGCCGCAGCTGGTAGCGCACCGGCCCGCGGTCGCCCCACAGGATCGCGCCGCGGCTCCAGTACGTCTCCAGGGCCAGGCTGCGCACCGTACGCCTGGTTCCCGCGACGATGTTGCGCCGCATCCGGGTGGCCGTGGGCCAGCCGACCGCCAGGGGCAGCTTGAGGAACAGGGCGATCCCCTTGCGCAGCCGCGAGTCGGCACCCGCCATGGCCTTGGCGAAGGCGACGAACTCACGCGCGTCGCGGGCGTGGGAGACCGGGAAGCTCGTCATCAGCAGATCGATGGCTTCACCCGGGCCCACCTCGACGCGCAGCGCCGCCCCGCGCAGATCGGGCGCGAAGTCGGGCTGACGGACCCCGCTCGCGTTGGAGAGCCGGACCGTGACCGGGTACTCGGCTCCGGGCGCGGCGAATCCCGCCCGCAGTTCCGCCGGGAGGTCCTCGCGGAACCTCAGCCGGGCGTTCTCCACGCCGAGGACCGCCTTGGCGTGGAAGGTCCGGTCGACGGCGGCGGCGCCACTGCGCTTCTTCACCTTGTGCTGCACCCGCAGCAGCTCACGCGTCAACCGTTCGAAGACCAGCCGTTCGGCCTCCGGACTGCCGCCGGCGTAGCGCTCGTACTGTTCGACCTCGTCCATGCGAGCCTCTTCCCGGAGGGGATTTCCCTGTACTCCCCACGACGCTGCCCCAGCCCTCGGCCGCTGTCGTGCGGAGCGGGGCAGACAGGCGAAAACCCAGGTGAACGGCGGGGTGCGGGGCATCACGGTGCAACCGCGCCCGCCCACCTGTCCGGCGCAGCGCCCCGGAATCTTCTGCGTCCGGACATCGCCCCAGGAAGCCGCTTCGGTGCGTGCCGTCCGCTCCGTCCGGCGCGGTCGCGGCCGCACCCGTTGTTGTTGCGGCATCGAGAGCGCGTCCGCCTTCTGGAAGGCGTCGGAAGACCCACATCGACAGAACGGTGAGTGGCATGCTCCCCTCCAACGAATCCCCGGAAGAGCAGGAACAGCAGAAGGCGGCGGCGCAGCGGTACCGCGCGGCGTCCTCGGAGCGCAAGGAGATCGAGGCCAAGCTGGCAGCCGGGGTGCGGTACCCGGACACCCCGGAGCGGATCGCCTCCCGGGCCAACCGGCTGCTCGAACGGGGCGGGATTCCGCCGACGGCGGCGGTGGAGAGCGTCCACGCGGAGGCGCTGGACGTTCCCGAGACCCTGGAGCGGGTCATCGGACTCACCAAGGACCTCCAGCCGTGGAGCTTCCTGCCCCGGGGTGCTCGCGCGGCCGCCACCGTCGCCCGGATCTCGATCCTGCGGGGCGGTCTCGAACGGCCGCACGGAACCGGCTTCCTGGTCTCCCCCCGGCTGCTGCTCACCAACCACCACGTGCTGCCGGACCCGGAGACGGCACGGCGCTGCTTCCTGGAGTTCAACGCCCAGGTCACCATCGACAACGCACCCGACGCCGCGATCCGGTTCACCCTCGACCCGGACACCTTCTTCACGGCGGACAGGCATCTCGACTACGCGCTGGTGGCGGTCGCTCCCGCAGCCGACGGCGGTCTCGCCGGCGAGAAGTTCGGATGGAACCGGCTCAGCATCCAGCAGGGCAAACTCGTCCAGAACGAACCGGTCAACGTCATCGGCCACCCGATGGGCCGGCTCAAGGAGATCGCGCTCCGCGACAACGCCCTCGTGCAGCGGCTCGACGACTTCCTCCACTACCGGACCGACACCGAGCCCGGCAATTCCGGGTCCCCGGTCTTCAACGACCAGTGGGAGGTCGTGGCGCTGCACCACATGGGCGTCCCGAACACGGACGCCCAGGGCCGCATCCTGCGCAAGGACGGCCAGCTGTGGCGCAGTGGCATCGACAGCGACGACACCGTCGACTACGTCTCGAACGAGGGCGCCCGTACCAGCTCGATCCTCAAGCACCTCGCCGCGTTGCCGCTGGACCCCGGGCGGCGGGCGCTGCTGGCGGAGATGGGTCCCGAGTCGGGGCTCCGGCAGGACGCCGTCGCAGGTCCGGTGGAGACCCCGGTCGCGCCGCTGGCGCCGCTCGCGCCCGTAGCGCCGGCCGTGGCCCCGGCCCGGACCCCGACCCCGACGCCGACCCCGCAGGAGGCGGCCGCGACCCCCGCGCCCGCCGGGACCCGCGTCGGCCTGAAGGCCCCGATGAAGGCGTTCGGCGGCGCACGCCACCTGGTGTTCCTGCACGGCCGGAGCCAGCAGGGCAAGGACCCCGAGGTGCTCCGCCGCGGCTGGACCGGGGGACTCAACCACGGACTCACCCGCGCCGGGCTCCGCACCGTGGACCCGGGGGACGTCTGGTTCCCCTACTACGGTGACCGGATCGTCGAGGTCATCGGGCAACACGAGGCGCTTCCCGCCTCCTACGCCGACGCCCCCGCCGTGGCGGCGCTGGAGGCCTTCGCCGCCCGGTCCGAGCAGGGCACGTACGAGCAGCTCGTCATGGAGGCGGCGGTCCGGGCCGGCATGCCGCCGAACGGGCAGGAGGCCGCGGAGAACATCGGCAGCACGATCGTCGGTTCCCTCCAGGGAGCCCTGGGCTGGCTGGCGGCCAAGACGGACGTGGACGCGTTGGCCATCGCGACCATCTTCCGTGACGTGGATGCCTACCTCAACGACCAGGCGGTCCGCGACGCCGTCCTGGACCGTGTGTCCGAGGAGATCCCGCACGAAGGCGAGCTGGTCCTGGTGACCCACAGCCTCGGCACGGTGGTCGGCATGGACCTCGTCGCCAAGCGGCTCCGCCCGGGCATGAAGGTCACCCTCCTCGTCACCGCGGGCAGCCCCCTGGGGATGAACGCGGTCACCAGCCGTCTCATCCCGCCGGGCACCGAGCGCCCCGGAGTCGTCCGCGAGTGGGTCAACGCCTGGTGCCCGACCGACGCGGTGGCCATCGGCTGCCCGCTGGAGCCCGTCTGGGGCAAGCTGACGGAAGAGCACGCCGTGGTGAACGCGAGCGACCGCGCCCACAGCATCGAGGAGTACCTCGCCCACCCCGAAGTCGCCACGGCGATCGACAAGTTCCTCGCCAGACCCACCACCTGACCCACCCGGCCCGGGCGGGCACGACGCATGCACCACTTGCCCGCCCGCGGCGGGTGCCGGTACCGCTCCGGCACGTCGAGGCGGTCGACCCACGGGTGCGCCCCGGGACGCCGCCCGGGCCGGCCGCTCCCCGTTCTGCCGCGGGGCGCCCGGCACGACCTGGATGCGCCACGGCCTTCCGGCCGCGCCGAGGGGGCGCAAATGAGTCGACAGCACCCCCGGCACCCGGCAGAGTGGCCGCCCGTGACGAGCAGTGAACTGTGGACCCGCGCGACCGCCGACCGCTACGACGCCGAGGAGGCCGAAACGTCCTCGGCTGCCGTTCTCGGGCCGACGATCGCCTTCCTCGCCGAGCTCGCCGGAGACGGCCGGGCACTCGAATTCGCCATCGGAACCGGCCGCGTGGGCGTCCCGCTCCGGCAACGCGGCGTGCCGGTGGTGGGCATCGAACTGTCCGAGCACATGGCAGCGGTGCTGCGGCGCAAGATCGACGAGGACACGCTCCCGGTAACCCTCGGGGACATGGCCACCACCGTCGTCCCGGGCGGGTTCACCCTGGTCTATCTCGTCTACAACACCATCACGAACCTGCTCACGCAGGACGAGCAGGTCGAGTGCTTCCGCAACGCCGCACGTCACCTGCAGCCCGGCGGCCGATTCGTCATCGAGCTGGGAGTGCCGCCGCTGCGGTTCCTGCCGCCCGGCCAGGTCGCGGTGCCGTTCGACGTCTCCGAGCAGCACGTCGGCTTCGACACCTTCGACCTGGTCGAACAGATCCTCGTCTCGCACCACTTCACCCTCGACGGCGACGACGGCCACTACCGCCGCGACAGCTCCCGGCACCGGTACGCCTGGCCGGCGGAGCTCGACCTGATGGCACGGATCGCCGGGCTCGAACTGGAACGCCGTGTCGCGGACTGGGACGGGTCGCCGTTCACCCAGGACTCCGCGCAGCACATCTCCGTGTGGCGCAAGCCGACCTGAGGCCGACCGTCACCTCGCCCGGTCATCCGCCCAGTGCACGCGCCCGAGATGGATCAGGCGCAGCTGGGCGAGGGCCGTGCCGGTGGCGGCCGAGCAGTCGTCGCCCCGCAGGGATGCGGTCAGGAACGCCGAGGCCGTCATGAACATGTGATCCACCAGCAGTCGCGACAGCATCGTCACGTCGTCAGCCTCCCAGCCCGCGCTCAGGCGGTCGGCGCCCAGTGCGACGCCTATCTCGTCGGCGAAGACGTCGAGTTGCGCGGCGATGGCCTCGCGCACCGCCCGTACCCCGCCGTGGCGCTCGCGGACCAGGAAACGGACGTGCCCGGGCCGGTCGCGCACCAGCTCGCCGATGAGCCGCACCGCGGCGTCGCCGCGGCGGTCGGCGTCGCCGGTCGAGGTGAGGATCTCCCGCACCGTCCCGTGCAGGCTGGCCAGTGCCTCCTCGACCAGCGCGGTTCCCAGCTCGTCCATGCCCCGGAAGTGCCGGTAGAAGGCGGTGGGGGCGACTCCGGCGGCCCGGGTCACTTCCCGGAGGCCGAGGCTGCCGAGGCTGCGCTCCGCCAACTCCGACAGGGCCGCATCGAGGAGCGCGCGTCGGGTGCGGCGGCGCTGGGTCTCGCGAAGGCCGGTCTCTGCACTCATGACGCGAAGTCAACCGCGTCACAGTCGTCCGTCGCCAGCATGATGCAAACTGGACTGGGTAGTCAGTGAACAACTGTTACCTGAATGGAGGACGTCTCATGCTCTTCCTCGTAGGTGCAATGCTGGTGCTCGGCGTCGTCCTCGGCGTCGTGGCCCATGTACCCGCGCCCGTCAGCATGGTCGCCGGTCTCGCCATCGCTCTCTGGCTCGCCCTCTTCGCCGCCCGCGAGCGCCTCTTCGGCCACCGCCGGTCCGGAGGACGGCTCGACCACGACCCCCGAGGTGCCCGATGAGCCCGCAGGTGGATGCCCGTACCGCAGCCCGAGGGCCGGCCCGCACCCGTGACGCCGACGCGATGGCCGTCACCGGCTTCGTCCTCGGCCTGGTGGGGCTGCTCGTGATGAACCTGATCCTCGGCCCGACCGCCGTCGTCCTCGGCGTCCTCGCACTGCTGCGGCACACGACCAGGCCCGGCCGGGCCCGCCTGGCCATCGGCCTGGGCCTGGCCGACGTGGTGCTCCTCGTCTGCCTCGTCACCGCCGACGGGACCTGGTCGTGGAGCCTGACCTGAACTTCCCGGCCCGGGGGCGGTCCCGGTGCGGGCCGGTAGCGACGGCCGGCCCCGGGTGACCGACGGGCCGGCCCGGGCGGGAGACGTCCTGGCCGGGTACTGGGTCGTCGACGTCAAGAGCGAGGAGCGGGCCCTGGAGATCGCCGCACGGGCGTCGGCCTGCCCCGGACCCGGCGGGAAGCCCGGCAGCGACCCGGTCGAAGTGCACCCGATCGCTGCGGACCCGACGACAGCCTGAGCCGCAGGCCGGGCCCGGCCGGGCCGGTCCGGACCTGGCCCGGCTCGTTCCGGCCGGTTCAGGTGCCGTTCCCTAGGCGGACCTGCGGCGCAGAGCCCGGCGGACCGCGTACAGGGCGACGAGCAGCCCGATGACGACGACCAGAACGATCAGGAGATTCTTGAACAGGCCGCCCTTCTTCTTGCCCTTCTTCTTGCCCTTCTTGTTCCCGGTGGTGGCCCGGACCTGGGACGACGCCGGCGCCTGGTGGAGACCGGCTGCCACGCCGGCGCCGGCGAGCGGACCGCCCTGCGGCAGCGCCGCGGCGGCATGAGCCTGCCGGGCGCCCGGAGCGGCAGCCGAGGCGGTGGCCGCGGGACCCAGGAGCAGTCCGGCGAGCACGAAGAGCGGAACGATCGCCGCCGCGACCGTCGGGCGCTTCTTCGGACGGCTGTTCGTTGTCACTGTCTCCCCCAGTTCTCCCCTGCCCTGTCCGGACCCGGTGGGATCCGGAAGGCCGAGGCTTGAAAGCATCGTCGACGAGTTCGACCGCCCCTGCAAGGACACGGACCGGGCAACGTCGTCGGGTGCGCGAGCCACCGTCAGTTCTTCGCCGCGGGCTCGGCATTGCGCCAGACGGTCAGGTCGACGGTGATGAAGGCCGTCTCCTTCGCGCCGCCCGTCCTGCCGCGGAACGTCGCCACCGCGATGTGGCCGGCCTTGCTCAGCACGCAGACCTGCGACCCGTCCGTGAGCTGGTCGAGGCCGATCTTCTCGGTGAAGCGGGTCACGGCCCGGCAGGTCTCCAAGGAGCCCTTCTCGGAGTTGTTCAGCAGGACGAGCTTGCCGTTCGTGCTACCGAACTTCTCGTCCCCGAACAGGGTGTCCCGGTAGAAGAACAGGTCGGCGTGCCCGTAGAGCACCCCGGCGCCGGTCGGCTCCTCGGCCGGGCGCGGAGGGTTGTCGGCGAACATCAGCTGGTGGTTCTGGGGCACGTCGATGCCCGGGTACGCGACCGGCTGCGGGTCGGGCCTCCCCGAGGGGGAGCTCGCGCCGCCCGCTGCCTTGTCGTTCCCGCCCTTGGCGGAGCCGTCCGGCAGCAGGGAACCGATGACCACGAGGCCGACGACCGCCGCCGCCACCGCCCCGGTGACGATCAGCCCCGTCCGCTTGGGGCGCGGCGGAACGGGCGGACCGGCGACGAAGCCCTGGGGGTGGAACGGCGGCGGCGTGCTGTGGCCCGGGGCGTACGAGGGCTGCGTGTACGGGGGCCGGCCGTACTGCGGCTGCGAGTACGAGGCCTGCGCGTACGGGGGCGGCGTCGGGTGTCCCGGCGGCACGGCCCCCGGAGCCGGAGCTGTCTGCGTCGGCGCGGCGGCCACACCGGTCGGCGTGTACCCGGGCGCGGCGGCGGGCGCCTGCGGCGAGACCGCGGTCGGAACCGCACCCGGAGCCGGAGTCGGCGCGGCCGTCGGCGGCTGCGCCGGCGGGACGGGCGCCGGCGCGGGCAGCCGCAGCCGCTCGGTGAGGGAACCGGCGACGGCCTGCGGCAACCAGTCCTCACCCTGGCGCAGCGGAGCCTCCGAGGCCGCGTTGCACAGCTCGATGACCTCGGTCAGGGTCGGGCGGTCGGCCGGATCACGACTGAGGCAGCGGGTCACCACAGGCCGCAACTCCTCCGGCAGGGCGCTCAGGTCGGGGTCCTCGTGCACGATCCGGTAGAGCACCGCGTGCGAGGGCCCGTCGCCGAAGACCGATGCACCGATGGCGGTGAAGGCCGCGATCTGCCCGAGGGCGAAGACGTCGGTGGCCGGGGTGACCGTGCCGGCCGAGGCCTGCTCGGGCGCCATGAACGCCGGGGTGCCGACGCTGACGCCGGTACTGGTCAGAGCGGTGGAGTCGGCGGCCCGGGCGATGCCGAAGTCGATGACCCGCGGGCCGTCGGAGGCGAGCAGCACGTTGGCGGGCTTCAGGTCCCGGTGGACGATGCCCGCGCCGTGGATGACGTGCAGCGCCTCGGCTACCCCGACGGTCAACAGCAGCACGCTGCGGACCGGCAGCGCGCCGTGTCGGGCGACGGCGTGGGCGAGCGAGGGGCCGGGTACGTAGGCCGTGGCCAGCCAGGGCTGGGGGCCCTCGGTGTCCGAGTCGATGACCGGGGCGGTGTAGAGCCCTTGGACCCGCTCCGCGGCCCGCACCTCCTGTTGGAAGCGTCGACGGAACTCGGGGTCCTCGCTGAACTCGGGCCGGATCACCTTGATGGCGATGGGCCGACCGCCCGGCGTGTGCGAGAGGTAGACCTTGCCCATCCCGCCCGCGCCCAGCACGGCCGCCAGGCGGTAGCCGCCCACGACGGCCGGGTCGTCCGCCTTGAGCGGCTGCAGGAAGTCGGCGGAAGGAGCGCTGCCCATGGGATCCATCTCTGATTGCGGCGATTCAGCACCTGCCGGCGCCCCGAAGTCACCGAGAGCGTACCCAATGCCCGGCCCGCCCCCGCCCCGGACCGGCGCGCCGGCTCGGGCAGTTGACGGACCGGGCCGGCATCCGTCCGGCCCGACCCGCCACGGGCACTCAGAACTCAGACCACGGAGAGCAGGTCCACCACGAAGACGAGCGTGGAACCCGCCGGGATCAACGGCGAGGGGGACTGGTTGCCGTAGCCGAGGCGCGGAGGGACGACGATCTCGCGCCGGCCGCCGACCTTCATCCCCCTGATGCCCCGGTCCCAGCCCTTGATGACCCTGCCGCCGCCCACGGCGAACTTGAACGGCTCGCCGCGGTCCCAGGAGGCGTCGAACTCCGCTCCGGACTCGAAGGTGACCCCGACGTAGTGGACCCGGACGACCCTGCCCGGCTTCGCCTCGGGTCCGTCCCCGACGACGAGGTCCCGGATGACCAGCTCCTGGGGAGCATCACCCGCCGGACGTTCGACCGCGGGCTTCGTCGGTTCACTCATCGCACCCTCACCACTCTCCGCCGGAATCCCTCGTACCGGCCGGCTGAAGTACATCAGACCCCACGGAGCGGAAGGGGGAGGAAGCCGATGCCGCTTCCGAGGACGCTCAGAAGAAGCCGAGCTTCTTGGGGGAGTAGGAGACCAGGAGGTTCTTCGTCTGCTGGTGGTACAGCGCCTAGACCCATTCTGACCAGGCGAAACGACAGTCGGTGAGGCCTTCTGCCAGGGGCTGGCCCGGGAATGGTCCGGATCTTGGTACGTTCCGGCCCGGGCGGCCGGGATCGGGCAGTCCAGCACGCCCACCTGTCGGGCCGCCGCATCCCGTGCCTGAATCTCGCGCGGGTTGCGCGGGGAGAGCCAGGTCCTTCCGAGGTCCGGTGGGCGGGTCGGCGTGCAGAGTGAGAACGGCCGACGTACGGGTGAAAGGTCTGAACCGATACCGGGAATCAGGCGGCGACGAGCTCCTGATCGCGGTCCGGCGCATCGACCTTGGGCTTCTTGTTCGGCAGCGAGAGCCGGAAGACCTTGCGCCACGCGGAGAACACCTGCTTGGGCAGCGGCCCGGTGACGTACTCCAGCTCGTACTTTTCGAACAGCGCGCGCACCTTCACCGCGACCTCGGCGTACCGGTTGCTCGGCAGGTCCGGGAACAGGTGGTGCTCGATCTGGTGCGACAGGTTGCCGGTCATGAAGTGCATGGCCCTGCTGCCGCTGATGTTCGCCGAGCCCATCATCTGGCGCAGGTACCACTGGCCGCGGGTCTCGCCCTTGATCGACCGGCGCTCGAAGGTCTGAACGCCCTCGGGGAAGTGCCCGCACATGATGACCGAGTGGGTCCAGATGTTGCGGACCAGGTTCGCGGTGAACGTGGCGGCGAGCGTGGTGAGGAAGGACGGGCCCGACAGCAGCGGGTGGATCACGTAGTCCTTGAGCACCTGTTTGCGGATCTTGCGGCCCACGGCCTTGGCCCGCGCGCGGAACTCCGGGGTGTTGCGGCGGCGCTTGTGCAGGTTCTTGCCGAGCTCCAGGTCGTACGCTGCGATGCCGTACTCGAAGAAGCAGGCGTTGAGGAAGTTCCACAGCGGCTGACCGAGGTGGAACGGGTGCCACTTCTGGTCCTCGTCGACGCGCATGATGCCGTAGCCGAGGTCGTTGTCCTTGCCGATCACGTTGGTGTACGTGTGGTGCAGCTCGTTGTGCGAGTGTTTCCACTGGTCGGCCGGCGAGACGTGATCCCATTCCCAGGTGGTGGAGTGGATCTTCGGGTCTCGCATCCAGTCCCACTGGCCGTGCAGGATGTTGTGGCCGATCTCCATGTTGTCCATGATCTTCGCCACGGACAGCCCGGCGGTGCCGAGCAGCCACGCGGGCGGGAAGAACGAGAACAGCAGCACGCCCCTGCTGACCAGCTCGAGCTTGCGCTGCGCCGAGATGACCGTACGGATGTAGGCGGCGTCCTTCTCGCCACGGCTGGCGATCACCTCGTCGCGGATCGCGTCCAGCTCGCGGCCAAGCTCTTCGATCTGCTCCGCGGTCAGGTGGGCGGTGGGGTCGATGGCGGTCAAGGTGCTCCTACCGTTCGATGTCGCAGGGGCCCGCCGCGGCGGACACGCAGGTCTGGATGAGGACGCCCGGCTCGGCCTCGGTGATCTCGCCGGTGCGCAGGTCGCGGACGGCGCCCGCCTTGAGCGGCGTGACGCATCCGAAGCAGATGCCCATGCGGCACCCGGACGGCATGAGCACGCCGGCCTCCTCGCCGATGTCCAGCAACGGCGTTGCGCCGTCCGCCTCGACGGTCTTGCCGGTGGCGCTGAACGTGACCTCGCCGCCGTCGCCGGCGGCGACGATGCCGGGGCGGAAGCGTTCGGTGTGCAGGCGCTCTCTGACGCCGCGTTCGCTCCAGAACTCCTCGGCGGCGTCGAGCAGGCCCGCGGGCCCGCAGGCCCAGGTCTCGCGCTCGGCCCAGTCGGGTACCAGTTCGTCGAGTCGGGCGATGTCGAGCACGCCGTCCGTGTCGGTGTGCACCTCGGTGAGCCGCAGCTTCTTGGCCGCGACCAGGTCGTGCAGTTCGTTACGGAAGATCACGTCTTGCGGCTGTGGCGCGCTGTGGACCATGACGACGTCGTCGAAGTCGATGTCGCGCAGCATGCCCATCACGGGCGTGATGCCGCTGCCGGCCGTCAGGTAGAGCACCTTGGCGGGCTTGGCCTCCGGCAGTACGAAGTCACCGGTCGGCTGGTCGAGCTGGACCAGCGTGCCGGGCTTCGCCCTGCGGACCAGGTGGTTGCTGACCTTGCCGTCCGGGATCGCCTTCACGGTGATCGTGACGCGGCCGTCCTGGCGGTTCGTCGGCGAGGTGATGGAGTAGGCGCGCCACAGGCGCCGCCCGTCGACGTCGGCCCCGATCCGCACGTACTGACCGGCCGTGTGGCCGCGCCAGCCCCTTCCCGGCCTGATCACGATGGTCGCGGCGTCAGCCGTCTCGGGGTGCACGGCCTCGATGCGCCCCCGCAGGTCGGCGCCCGCCCGCAGCGGGCTGACCAGGTCGAGGTAGTCCGACGGCAGCAGCGGCGTCGTGACCATCTCCAGCAGTTTCCACGCCCTACTGCGGAGGGCTGCACTCGTCATGGCTCCAGCTTGCTGCGCCTCACGGCGTAAGGTCCTGACCGTAGGACGTGAATCTGATCGGCAGAATTGTTCGCAGGGAACAAAAACGTGAGCCATGTAACCCGGAGGGCCAGCGAGCTGGCCCTGGATGAGACGACGGTCACCGTACTTCGGGCCGCACTGAAGACCACCGCCGGCGAGGTCGTCCAGGCGATCATCGACGAGGTCCCTCCCTACGCCAACGCCCTTTCGGGCCGCATGGGCGCCACCATCCGCCGCGCCGTCCGCACCGCCCTCGGGCACTACCTGGACCTCGCGAGCGGGAACGCCACGGGCGGCGATGGCGGTGACGCGGCTTACGAGCTGGGCCGCGGCGAGGTGCGCGACGGGCGTTCGATGGACGCCCTGCTCAGCGCCTACCGCGTCGGCGCCCGCGTGGCCTGGCGATGCCTGGCAGCGGGGGCGGTACCCGCAGGTCTGCCCGCCGCCGAGGTCGCCAAGTTCGCCGAGCTGACCTTTGCCTACATCGACGAGCTCTCCGCCGCGAGCGCCGCGGGCCACGCCGACGAACTGGCCGCCCGGGGCCGGGACCACGAGCGCCACCTGGAACACCTGGCCCGCGACCTCCTTGCCGACGCGAGCCCGGACGTGCTGCTGGCCTCTGCTCAACGGGCCGGGTGGCAGCCTCCGGTTTCGCTGACCGCGGTCCTTCTGCCCGCCGCCCAGGCCCGGCCTGCCTACCGCGCGCTCGACCCGAGCACCCTCGTTCTCGACGATCTGCCGGACGCCACCGGTGTGCTGCTCGTCCCCGATGCCGACCGGTCACATCTCTTGCGGCAGCTGACCGACCGCACCGCCGTGGTCGGCCCGGCCCGGCCATGGACTCGAGCGTCCGCCTCGTACGCACGAGCCGCACGCGCGCGCTCCCTCTCCTCCGATATCCGCGACACCGAGGACCACCTGCCCGAGCTGGTGCTGAGCGCCGACGTGGACGTGCTCGCGGACCTGCGTGCCCGAGCCCTCGCACCGTTGCGGACCCTGCCTGTCGCGACCGCACGGCGGCTGGAGGAGACGTTGCGGGAGTGGCTGCTGCACCAGGGCAGGCGGGACGAGGTGGCGGCGGCGTTGTTCGTCCATCCCCAGACCGTCCGGTACCGGATGTCGCAGCTGCGGGAGCTCTTTCCGGATCTCGCATCGCCACACCGGGTCCTCGAGCTGACGATGGCGGTCGGTCTTCGGGTCAGCTGACGTGTACCTCGACCGCGGGAGAGGGGCTGGACGAACCGGGAGGAACAGAAAGGGTTGACACCCGTGTCGAGCGGGTCGAGCCGACGGCGCCTGAGGGGCGAAAGCCCAGGTCAGGCGCCGTCTTTCAGGCTCTAAAAGAAGCCGAGCCTCTTGGGGGAGTAGGAGACCAGGAGGTTCTTCGTCTGCTGGTCGTGCAGGACGCGCATCATGGTTGACCAGATGAAGCGATGGTCCTGAGGCTTCTGACCAGAGATGCAGTTCGGGAATGGTCCGGATCTTGGTCCTCGGGAGCCCGCTCTCCCACTCAGCCGGCGAATTGCGCGGGTGCCCGAAGAGAGTGGACCGCCGACACGGCCCTCGGATTCTGTCTCTGCGGGCAGTGGCCCTCGGTGTCATCCGGGTCGGTGGTGTAGATGTTGGCCCCGTGTCGATCGCCGGCTGCTGCCCTGGTGGAAGGCCATCGGGCCCGGTCTACCCGCCTCCTCCTGGCGTCTGGCATCCGGCGACAGAGGGCGAGTGGGCCAACGAACATGACCAATACCGAGTCGGAGTGTTTCGACCCGCCACCCGACATGTCGCGTCGGCCTTTCCCGTGGGCAGTTCAGTAGTAGTTGCGCATCAGTTCGTCCACCCAGGTCGGCTGGACGACCTTTCCGCGAGGCGCGAACTGGGTCATGTAGGGCTTGATGTCCAGCACCGGCGTGCCGTCCACCGCGTCGAGGCCCTCCACATGGATGTCCAGACCGTCCACCCGCAGCAACCGGCAGCGGGAGACCCCGATCCGGTTCGGGCGGTTCTTGCCGCGCTGGGCGAAGATGCCGACCAGCGGCCAGTCAACGTTGCTGCGCGGGTGCCGGGCACCACGCTGGATCTTCGACACCGGAACGCGGTGGAGGTGGTAGACGACCTCGACGTGGGAGAAGCTGTCTAGGCGGAGCAGAGCGTCCGAGGTGAACTGGTTGCTGTCCAGGTGGATCACCGAGGTCACCGGACCCCAGTTGTCGTCGGTGAGATCGAGACGATCGTTGTGCACGAACCCGACCGGGACGACGTCCGTCACTGCCTTGATCTTCCGCCCCGTCTCCTCCCCGACTATTTCGTCTCCCTGCCAGACTTCGCCCCGCACCAGCAACTCGCCAGCGGTGGCCCGCTGCACCGTCAGGTAGATCTCCTCCCGGGCCACGCCGAGCAAGTCGCCGAGGCGCGCTTGGAGAAGCTTCAGCAACGCGCCGACCTGGTCTCGGGTGTAACTCTGCTTACAAACCACGAACCCGACGGGGGCCGGGGCGTCGGTGTCCTTCTCCCACTCGGGCCGGTGGAAACTGCCGGGCTCCAGCTGCTGCCAGAGCATCCAGCAGTGCCCGGAGGGTAGGTTCAGCAGTCCGGTTACGGCGTCGGACACTTCCTGCAACGCCGCGACACCGGGGCTCGGCGCCGGCGTGTAGAGCGTGATCATCGGCATGTCAGCGGGTCTCCGCCAGCGGCTTGACACCGATCACCATGCAGGTTCGCACGGGGATGAGGAATTCTCGGCCGGTGCGGCGGATGCCAAGGGCGTCCAGGTGTCCAGGAGGCGCCTCGGTGAGCCGCTGGCGGATGGCCTGCTCGGCCTCGGTGCCGGACGAGGCGATCTCGCACCACCGCTTCACCGGAACCCCGGTTGGGCTCTCCGCCTGCGAGCCGCGGGCGACAGGGACGTTCAGCCCGGCGTCATTGAGGCATTGGATCCACTCGTCGAGGGTGTAGCTGCGCTGGTGCGTCGGGTCGTGGAGCATCTCCAGCTCGTGGTTGAGCGCGTCGATCTCCTGGTCCTCGTGGCCCTCTAGGTCGATGACGGCGAGCTGGCCGCCGGGGCGGAGCAGACGCGCCATGTCGGCCACCGCCGCTGCCAGGTCGGGGAAGTGGTGGGGTGCGAGCCGGGACATGACGAGATCGAATGACCCGTCAGGGAAAGGGAGTTCTCCGGCGAAGGCCTCCACTGCCTCGACCTTCGCTCCGCGGTCGTCGGCCAGTGCACGGAACTCCTCCAGCATGCTGGGTGCGGGATCGACGCCGACCAGCCGGGCCGGGCCCTGAGCGGCGAAGGAGAGCGCGAGATGGCCCGCCCCGCAGGCAACGTCGCACAGGGCTCGGCCGGTCTGCGGGCCCAGCGTTTCGTGGAGCGCGTCGATCGTCGGGCTGGAGCGGTGTACCTCGCTGGTGGCGAAGTTGCTGGCGATCTTGTCGAATCGCTGGCTGGAGAGCATGCGAACGCCTTTCGGGGGATCTTTCCTCAGTCGCCTGAACGGCTGGGCGCGAGGGGGGTGTGGTTTCGGACGGGGACCAGCTATGCACTGGTGAGGGCGGCGAGGAAAGGGACCGGGTCCATGACCGGCTCTGCGACACAGGGGTGGAGGGTGTGGCCGAGGCCGTTAAGCACGTGGATGCGGACCGTCGGCTCGGTGCGGCAGCTCAGGCGACTCGCGCACCACTTGCCGTACACGTCGGGGCCATAGGTGAGGGGCGGGAGCTCATCGGCGGGGGCGTCCACAGCCTGGTAGCCGATCAGGTCGCAGCTGCCGTAGACGAAGTCGAGCGAGGTGATCGGCGCATTGACGAACGTCTTCTGGCCCACCACGGTGCCCACCAGCACCGCCCTGTCCACCAGCCGGGACCGGGTGCTGCCGAGCAGCCGCAGCACGGCGTGCCCGCCCAGTGAGAACCCCAGCAGACTGACCGGGCCCGAGGCCGGATGCGCGTACGCGCGGAGCAGGTGCTCCAGCCGCTCCGCACGGGCGACCTCGTCCACCTCCTCCGAAGGGACGCCCGTGTGTCGGGCAGGCATGTCGCACTGGAGTACCTGGGCACCACCGGAGACCAAGTGGCGCGTCAGGCTGGCGAGCAACAGGTCGTCGCGGCCCACGCCGTCGTACGCGGACACGGTGCCGGGCCCTGAGAGCACCACGGTGGCGTTGGCAGGGCCGGTGGGGGAGGAGCGCCGCAGCCGGTAGGACGAGCTGCTCCCGCCCCCTCGCCGCACTGTCACCGGATCACCGACGGCACACCGCTTCGCTGAAGCCACCGATCCGCTGGTGGAAATAGACGCTGATGATCTCCTCATGCAGAGCCTCTCCGTCCAGGGTGGGCATGACGCTCTCCGCGGACCCGGCTACCTGCTTCACCAGCCCCCGCTCGGTGAGCTCGGCGAAGGCCCCGGCGAACGGATCGTCGGAGAAGAGCTCGACGCCGAACCGCCGCCGGAACCGCGCGGCGTCGATGGGCTGGTTCGCCTTGAAGGCGAAGCCGAGCACCATGCCGATCGCCTGGTAGCCCGTCAGCCGCCGCCCCGAGGCGAGGGGAAGCCCCGTCCCTTCCCTGAGGGGACGGGTGTACTCGGGGATGTCGGCGATGTTGTGCGTCTGCACCACGCTGTCGCCCTCGCCGGTGAGCCAGCCGTACGCGCCCGGACCATAGGCGATCATGGTGTCGTGGCGTTGCCACTTGTTCCGCGAGACCTGGGGGATGTTCCCGCCCGGGTACGTCCCCGGGCGGTTCCACCAGCCGCACGGGCTGGGGTGGTAGTCGCCGTCGAGCAGGAGCTCCACGATGGCTTCGCGCATGCGGTAGGTCTCGACGAGTCCGGGGAAGAGTCCCTGCCCGTGCAGGCGGGCCTTCACGTCGTCGATGTTCCACAGAGCCCGGTTGCCGATGTTCATCTTCGCCCGGTCGGCGTTGCGCAGCCGGTAGATGGTGATGGTGGGCACCTCGAGCTCGATGAGGCGGCGTACGTCGTCCGCGACGGTCTCGACGGTCTGGTACGGCAGGCCGAACATCATGTCGACGTTGAACGGCTTGGTGGTGGCCCGCAGCCGGTCGATGGCGTGCAGGGACATTGCCGCGTCGTGCCCGCGCCCGGCAAAGCTGTTGACCTCGCTCTGCAGGGACTGCACCCCCACGCTGAACCGGTTGAAACCGATCGCACAGGCCTCAGCGAGCTCGTTCCGCTGGAAGTTGTCGGGGTTGCCTTCGAGGGTGATCTCGCATCCCTCGGACAGGCTGTAATGTCCGCGCACGTGGTCGAGCAGGCGGCTCAGGTGCCCCGTGCCGAGCAGCGAGGCGGTGCCACCACCCAGGTAGACCGACTCAATCTTGGCCTCGGCGATCCACGGGGCGTGCACCAGCCTGCGGGAGGACTCCTCCAGCAACATGTCGGTCCAGGACTGGAGCGTCGATTCCCTTGCGGCGCCTTGCGGAATCTTCCGCTTCACGTAATTGCAGAAGTGGCAGATGTAGGCGCAGAGCGGCACGTGGAAGTACAGGTGGGCAGGCAGGCCGGCCCCAGGGTGTCCCTGGATCGCTTGTGCCACCTGAGCACTCGACAGCTGCTCACCGTAGTTGGCAGTCACATTGATGTTGTATTCGTCCTGGTCGATCCGCAGGGCGGGATTCTCCAGGAGCAGCTGCTCAAGCCCCAATCCAGGACGGAGTTCGTTGGTTTCCTCTGAACCAGCAGCCGTCACAGTGCTCATCGCGACCTCGTCTCCTTGCCGGTCGTGTCCGTCGGCGGGGCTTTCCCGGCCCGTCCGGCGGGCGGGCCGGCCGGGAAAGCGGTTCACCGACTCGGAAACTGCTGACAGGCTTGTGGATCAGACCTGGATCTCGATGACGGTGGGCTCTTTGATGGTGGTTTGCTCCAGCACTCGGCTGCAGTCGTCCGGCGCGGTGGCCGAGGCTGCGCCGACGGCGCACAGGGTCACGCCGTCCTGTGAGGGCTCGAGGTGGATTTTGATGATCTTCTTCTTCTGCTCGTCGGCCATGGCTTTCTCCCTCGGGAAGGGCGGACGTGGATCCGCCGGATAGAGTCACCCGCTCACATTGACGGCAAGCGGGAGTCGGAAAGGGCGCTTCAGCGCGGGGACAGAGTGAGCCGGATGTTCTGCTCGCGGCGTCGGCGCCAGTACCGGCCGGACCGGAGCATGAACTCCTGTAGGTACTCGGTGGCGCCGCAGCCCTTGGGGTCACCGGTCAGATTGCGGGCCAGCGGCGGGCAGCGGAACTGGCACCAGTTGCCTTCCTGTGCCACCGGACATGCGCCGCAGACGGTGTGTTGGTCGAATCGGATGTCGCGGAATTCGTCGAAGCCGTTCTCCCAAATGGCCGCGAAGGGTCGCTCGGTGATGTTCCCGGCCCGGTAGAGCTGGCCCGACATGCAGTTGCTGCACGGGTAGACGTCGCCGCGGCTGTTGACGTAGACGACGGAGCGGCCGCATTTCTCCTGGCCGACGGCATGCTCCAGTCGCTGGCAGAACTGGATGGTGTCGACGCCGCGGATCTCGTCCGCGGCGCGGCGCGGGGCCTCGCCGTCCTGCGTACCCGCTGCGGGAGGCACGGCGCTCGGGTCCGAGGAATAGCGGTCCATGCACCGCTTGAAGACCTCGAAGACCTCGTCCACGTCCTCTGGGCGGAGCAGGATGTCGGGGTGGAGCAGTGCGCGGCCGACTGGATGCGTCTCCACCCACTGAGGGCGTGGGTAGCCGTGGTCGGCGCACCAGTCGAAGATTTCCTCGGCGTCGTGGATGTTGTTGCGGTGGACGGAGATCGCGGTACGGAAGACGTGCCCGTGTTTCCGCATCATCTCGAAGGCGTTGCGTAGCTTGGGGAAGTCCATCCGGCCACGGACGGTGCGTTCGGGATCTGCGGTGTCGAAGCTGATGAAGAACGACTGGCCGGGCGGGATCTTCGCCAGCTTCTCTTCGGTGATCAGCAGGCCGTTGGTGAAGACCTGAGTGCTGAAGGGTTTGGTGCGCGCGTGCTGGATGATTTCCACCGCATCCCGATGCGAAAAGATTTCACCGCCAGTCAGAAACACCTGGAGTACGCCCATTTCGGCGAAGTCGTCCAGTAGGTCCTTGAGGGCCTTGGTGGAGATCTCGTTGGGTCGCTTGAGTGCGGAGTCGGCGTAGCAGTGGCGGCAGCGAAGATTGCAGAGGTTTGTCGTCTCGACGAAGGCGATCGCCGGCGCAGACAGGTGGAACCGCTCCAGTTCCACCAGCGGGTCCGAAATCGCATATGCCATCAACTCGTCGACTGACGTGGGCGTTCCCGAGTTGTGTAGGAGAATTGTCTTCTCTGCGGATTTGGAGAGGAACTCGACGTGGCCGTTCGGTAGGAGCGCAACAATGCCGCCGCCATTTATCTGGAAGGGGATCTTCAGCATGGAACTCTGCCTCTTCTGAATGGGCATGGAACGGCCTCATGGTCGTTGGCAAGAGGCCCATGCGCCCCTGCTTCCGCAGCACGCACAAGGTAGGTTGTTGTTGCATCGACAGTCACTCGACAGCCCTCCGCGCGCGTCATGTAAGCCTCGGCGGATACGCGGCGCATCCGTGCAGGTCGGACGGTGTTCCGGAGTCGGTCACCGGCCCGGCGGGGGCCGGGACGGCCTGTTCGCCTCACTGGTCCGGTCGGCGACCGATCGGGCGACCGGTGTCGACGAAAGACCCGGGGCGGGCCGTGGCGGGCGCCTCGCCGGGGTGATCAAGCGCCGTGGAGCGCGGAGATCTGAGGAATGGTCAGTCGGCTCGGCTGGAGCCGTTGCTGCTGCTGGGCAGGAAGCCGGGGCGGCCGCCGATGTGGACGTTTCGGCAGTTGATCGACGGGCTACGTCGGCGGACTAGGACCGGTGCAGCGAGGCAGCTGATCCGGCCTGCGTCCCCAACTTGACCCAGGTGGCTTGTCTGCATTAGTGGCACTCGGTTGGCCTCGTGGTCGGAAACGGTCCAGATCTCCGGCGCGCGCTTGCACGATGCGAGCCAAGGTGCCACCCCGTACCTACTGACCGTCAGGGCGCTCGGTGTCGACGCGCAGCCCACCCTGGACCGGATCTTTGCTCTAGTCGTCCCTTGCGGTGAGGGCGTGGGCAGCGCGGAGAAGGTGCCGTGGATGGTGTGAGTGAGGCCGAGGTCGACGCCGAGAAGTTTTTGAACGACGAGGGCCTCACGGTGAGCGTCGGCAAGGAGGCGCGACGAGGCCCTGGCGCGCCCCGGCGCCGCTCCCCTGGTGATCCAGGGCAAGGAACAAAGGAGGCGGGTGCCGCCGGCGGAGGACCTCGAACCGGACCGCGACCCCGAACCCTGGGTGACGCTGCTGCCCGGCCTCGAACCCACCCCCATGGGATGGCGCTGGCGCTACAGGTACCTCGATTCTTGCCACACGCTGGCGCTGTTCGACCGCAACGGAACTATCGGCCCCACAGTGTGGGCGCACGGCCGCGTCATCGGCGCGTGGGCCCAGCGTCTGGACGGCAGCATCAACCACCACCTCGTCGCGGACCCGGGCCATGAGACACGCGCCGTCCGCGACCGCGAGTCTGCCCCTGTGACCGCATCACCCCCTTGCTACCGCACGCCCCTCGAGCGCGACTTCTCCGCATGGCCCGCCTGATGACCAGAGGGGGGCGGCGGTCAAACCGGTGGCCGGCGCCCTAGATGCCGGCTCTGGAAGATGCGGGGATCGGAGGGGCTGGGCCGCCGCGGCGTGAGGGCGTCGAGCCCTCGTCGGCAATCGAGCATCAACGATCGACTCGAATGACACTGGCGGGCAACCCGTCCGATCCGTGTCGAATCGGAAGAGGTTCCTGGAAGGCAATTTGCCCTCCAGGAGCTGGACTTCATGCTCTGGAAGAACCCGAGCGTCTTGGGGGAGTAGCTGACCAGCAGGAACAGGACTGCCCTCAGGTATGCGTGGCGGGCTGGTCCGGAACTGGACCGGATCTTGGTCGGCGTCCGGGGAGAGGCCCCGCTCCTGGATGCGGCCTGGCTGCCTGAGCCGTTCGCAGTCGCCGAACGGGTGGCTGCTCTGGGCCGCGGCGGGGATGCCGCATGGACCCAGGCGAGTGGCGCGCCCCGGTCGTCCTGCCGACGTACGGCGTGTCGGGTACGAGCCGTCCACGAGGTCGGTGAAGCCGGCCAGGTCGGCCGGGGTCGGTTCGAGGTAGTACTCGACGAACCGCACTATGGCAGGACGGGGGCTGCCCGAAGACGGCCGGGCGGCTGCCGTGGCCGAGTGAGTCGAGGCGGTCCCCTCAGAGCGACCGGGGAGCGGCCTCGGGCTTTCGTGGGCCGCGGAACGGCAGCGTGGGACTGAGGACCAGGTTGGTGGTCGTGCTCCCGAACCGGGCCAGCGCGTCGACGATCTCCTCCAGCTGGGCCATCGACGTGGCTGCCACTTTCAGGACGTAGCAGTCCTCTCCAGTGGTACGCAGGCACTCCAGGATCTCCGAGCGCTCCGCGAGCAGTTGACGCAAGGGCTCGTGCCGGGTGCCCGGATACTTCAGCCGAACCACTGCCAGTGCCATGTATCCGGTCCGCTCGAGGTCCACCTCCGCGCGGTACCCCGTTATCACCCCGGCCGCCTCCAGCCGCCGCACCCGCTCCGTCGTCGCCGACGCGCTCAGGTTCACCCGCCGTGCCAGCTCTGTGAACGCGATCCTGGCGTCCCGCTGGAGCTCATCCAGGATCGCCCAGTCGGTCGCGTCAAGATTCTCGGTCATCCGCTCAGATTACCGGTGGATCCACTGGGGAACCGGGCCTGAACAGGCACGAATCCCTTCTGCCGGCGCCTGTTCCCTGACTAGCCTGGGTTCCGTGAAGATCGGAATCAACGTCCCCAATTTCGGCCCCGGCACCGACCCGGGAATGCTGCGGAGCTGGGCCCAGACCCTGGAGGGCCTGGGCTTCGACCTGCTGATGGTCTCGGACCACGTCGCCATCACCCCCGACGTGGCCGAGCGCTATCCGGCACCCTTCTACGAGCCGTTCACCACCTTGTCCTGGCTCGCAGGTCTCACCACTCGGATCCGGCTCGGCACGACGGTCCTGATCGCTCCCTATCGGCACCCGCTGCTCACCGCCCGCATGGCGGCCAACCTGGACGAGTTGAGCCGCGGCCGGCTGGTCCTCGGCGTGGGGGTGGGCTGGGCACGGCAGGAGTTCGCCGCCCTCGGGATCCCGTTCGAACGCCGGGGACGGCTGACCGACGATCACTTGCGGGACATCCGGGCGGCCTGGGCGAACACCGCTTCCTACGGGAGCGGCCGGATCCCGGTGTGGGTCGGCGGCAACAGTGACGCGGGGCTGCGCCGTGCCGTGCGGCTCGGCGACGCATGGCATCCACTGCGCTGCACCCTGCCGTGGCTGCGCGAAGCTGCGGTCAGGCTGAAGGGGGCTGCGGACGAGCTGGATCTCCCCGTACCCGCGCTGGCCCCCCGGATCGCTCTCAAGCTCACCCAGGCGCCGGTCACCGGACCGCAACGGCTCGCAGGGGAGGGAACGATCGACCAGGTCATGGACGACCTCGACCAACTGCGGCTGCTGGGCGCCGAGACCGTCGTCCTCGACACCTACAGCGGCGACCCCCGCCAGACCTGCCGGCCACAGGAGGCCTGGCAGGCGCTCGCCACGGTGGCCGCCCACCTCCACTCTCCTCGCACCGGAACGGAACCGTCATGACCACTTCCGACGACCACACCTTCCTCCGGCGGGCCATCGCCCTCGCGGCCAAGGCGCGCGAGGGCGGTGACCCGCCGTTCGGGTCGCTGTTGGCGGCGCCGGACGGGACGGTCCTGGCAGAGGCGCACAACACGACCCTCACCGACAGGGACATCACCGCGCACCCGGAGCTGAAGCTGGCGAGGTGGGCCGCCAGGGAGCTGGACGTGGCCACCGCGGCGGAAACCACGATGTACACCAGCTGCCAACCGTGTGGGATGTGCGCAGCGGTCATCCAACAGGCGGGGCTGCGCAGGGTGGTGTTCGCCCTGTCCAACGAACAACTCCTGGACATCAGGCCGGGCAGCGGGCGGCAGCCGGTGCCCCAGGACGGCCCGGCGTTGCTCGACGAGGTGCGGCCCGTGGTCGAGGGGTACTACCGCTGAGCGTCTGCCACAGCCGCCCTCTCCCGGTCAGGGACGGGCCGGGCGGGTTCCCGCGAGCACCTCGGGGCGCAGCAGGGAGCTGAGCCGCTCGGCCGGCAGCAGCCCCCGTTCCAGGACCAGCTCGGCCACCCCCCGGCCGGTGGCCAGGGCCTCCTTGGCGATGTCGGTGGCGGCGGTGTATCCGATGTGCGGGTTCAGGGCGGTCACCAGGCCGATGGAGTTCTCGACGGTGGCGCGCAGCATCTCGGTGTTGGCGGTGATGCCGCTCACGCAGCGTTCCGCGAGGGTGAGGCAGGCCGCGCGCAGGTGGGTGACGGACTTGGACAACGAGTGCAGGATGACCGGCTCGAAGGCGTTGAGCTGGAGCTGTCCGGCTTCGGCGGCCATGGTGATGGTGATGTCGTTGCCGATGACCTCGAAGGCGACCTGGTTGACGACCTCGGGGATCACCGGGTTGACCTTTCCCGGCATGATGCTGGAACCGGCCTGGACCGGCGGCAGGTTGATCTCGCCGAGTCCGGCGCGGGGCCCGGAGGACAGCAGGCGCAGGTCGTTGCAGGTCTTGGACAGCTTGACGGCGATGCGCTTGAGGACGCCGGACATCTGGACGAACGCGCCGCAGTCCTGGGTGGCCTCGACCAGGTCGGGAGCGGTGACCAGGGGCAGGCCCGTGATGCCGGCGAGGTGGCGGCGGGCGGCCTCGGCGTATCCGGCCGGGGCGTTGAGACCGGTGCCGATGGCGGTGGCGCCGAGGTTGATCTCGTGGATGAGTCCGACGGCTTCCGCGAGCCGGCTGCGGTCCTCGCCCAGCATGACGGCGAAGGCGGAGAACTCCTGTCCGAGCGTCATCGGCACGGCGTCCTGGAGCTGGGTGCGGCCCATCTTCAGGACATCGTGGAACTCGGCGGCCTTGCGGGCGAAGGCGTTCTGCAGGACGGCCATGGCGTCGAGGAGACCGCGCACGGCGAAGACGGTCGCGATCCGCACGGCGGTCGGGTAGACGTCGTTGGTGGACTGGCCGAGGTTGACGTCCTCGTTGGGGTGCAGGTGCCCGTACTCGCCCCTGGAGTGGCCCAGCAACTCCAGCGCCCGGTTGGCGATGACCTCGTTGGCGTTCATGTTGGTCGAGGTGCCCGCACCGCCCTGGATGACGTCGACGACGAACTGGTCGTGGAGCTCGCCGCTGCGGATCTCCTGGCAGGCCGCGACGATGACGGCCGCCTTCGCGGGCTCCAGCAGGCCGAGTTCCCCGTTGGCGAGGGCCGCGGCCTCTTTGACGGCGGCGAGGGCGTCGATCAGGTGCGGGTAGGTGGAGATCGGCGTGCCGGTGATGGGGAAGTTCTCGGTGGCGCGCAGGGTGTGGACGCCCCAGTAGGCGTCGGCGGGAACGTCGCGGTCTCCGAGCAGGTCGTGTTCGGTGCGGCTGGAGGCGGTCAAGGCGGTCACGGGTGTGCGGATCCTCTTCCTGAGGTGGGCGGATCAACGGTGGGGACAGGGGCAGGCGAGTGTCAGGCGGTTGCGGTGACGCGGGCGCCGGGCGGGTCCAGGGCCGCTACCGGCCGGATGCCGCCGACGGTCCGGCCGCCACCGGTCACGGGCTCGCCCGTGAACCCGGCGAGCAGCCGGGGCTCGACTCCCGCACGTGCGAGAGCGGCGGCCGTCACGGCCGTACGCGCACGGTCGGCTCCGTCGGCGACCTTCACGGCGACGGCCCGGCCGTCGGGCAGCGCGGCCACCTGGACGCCCTCGAAGCCGTCCTTGGCCAGCAGCCCGGGCACCGCGCGCATCAGCGCGGCGGTGTCCCGCCCGGTACCGGAGGCCATCTCCGGGTGGAGGCGCAGTGCGTTCGCCACGCGGTGCTCGGCGGTGTCCGGGGCGGCCGTGGCGATGCGGGCGGCGGCGCGGGCCAGGCCGTGCAGGGACACCGCGAACAGCGGGGATCCACAGCCGTCGACGGTGACGTTCGCGATGTGCCGGCCGGTGAGCTCCTCGACGACCTCGGCGATCGCCCTCTGGAGCGGGTGGTCCGCGTCGAGGTAGCTCTCCAGGGGCCACCCGGACAGCTTGCACAGGTACAGCATCGCCGCGTGCTTGCCGGAACAGTTCTGGGCGAGCCGGGACGGCCCACGGCCCTCGCGCAGCCAGGCGTCCCGGACGGCCGGGCCGTAGGGCAGGTCGGGGACGTTGCGCAGGTCGGCCTCCGTGAGACCGGCCAGCTCCAGGACCAGCCGGACACCCGCGAGGTGGCGCTCCTCGCCGGAGTGACTGCCCATCGCGAGGGCGAGCAGGGCTCCGTCGAGCGGCAGGCCGGCCCGCACCATGGCGACGGCCTGGACCGGCTTGAGCGCCGAGCGCGGATAGCAGGCGGCCTCGATGTCCCCGATGCTCGTCCGGACCGCGCCCTCGCCGTCGAGGACGGCGACGGAACCGTAGTGGACCCCCTCGATCATGCCGCCCCGCATGACGTGGGCGACGGGGGAGTGCCGGGGCTCGCGGATCGCGGGCGCGTCCGCGAGGAAACTGCTGCGCATCACTGCCTCGTTCTGTGGTGGGTCGCTGCTGACCGGGGGCGGCGACCGCCACCCCCGGGCGCGGGCGGACGGGGCGGGCGGGCGTACGGCTCAGCCGTCGCTCCGGGCGGCGGCGCGCGCCACGCGACCGCGGACCGCGTACCAGCCGGCGACCAGCGCCGCGGCGATCAGCGGTACGCACAGCACGGTGGTGCGCCCCGCGCCTCCGTCGGCGTACATGAGGACCAGGACGGAGGCGAGGAAGGCCAGCGTCACGAGTTCGGTCCAGGGGGAGCCGGGCAGTCGGTAGGAGGGGCGGGTGAGTTCGCCGTCGCGGGTCTTCCGCCAGAAGAGGAGGTGGCAGACCATGATCATGCCCCAGGTGGCGAGGATGCCGATCGCGGCGAGGTTGAGGACGATCTCGAACGCGTCCGCGGGGACCACGAAGTTGAGCCCGACGCCCAGGACGCACATGCCGCTGGTGAGGAGGATGCCGCCGTAGGGGACCTGGGTGCGGCTGAGCCGTGCGGTGAACTCCGGGGCGGAGCCGTTGACGGCCATCGAGCGCAGGATGCGTCCGGTGGAGTAGAGGCCGGAGTTGAGCGAGGACATGGCCGCGGTGAGGACGACCAGGTTCATCACGTCGGCGGCCGCCGGGACGCCGATGTGGGAGAGCACGGTCACGAACGGGCTCTGGCCCGCGCTGTAGCTGCTCCAGGGCATCAGCATCGACAGCAGGACGACCGAGCCGACGTAGAAGAGGCCCACGCGCCACATGATCGAGTTGATCGCCTTCGGCATGATCTCCTCGGGCTTCTCGGTCTCGCCGGCCGTGACGCCGACCAGTTCGACGGAGGCGTAGGCGAAGACGACGCCCTGGATGATCAGCAGCATGGGGAGCAGGCCGTTGGGGAAGATCCCGCCGTTGTCGGTGATCAGGGCGGGGCCGGGGACGGCGCCGTCGACGGGGTGCCGGGTCGCCAGGAGGAAGATCGCGATGCCCATGAAGACGACCAGGGCGCCGACCTTGACGATGGCGAACCAGAACTCCAGTTCGCCGAAGATCCGCACCGAGATGAGGTTCACGGTGAGGACGACGGCCAGGGCTATGAGGGCGATCACCCACTGGGGGACGTCGGAGAACAGGTGCCAGTAGTGGGTGTACGTGGCGACGGCGGTGATGTCGGCGATGCCGGTGGTCGCCCAGTTGAGGAAGTACATCCAGCCCGCGGTGTACGCGCCCTTCTCCCCCATGAACTCACGGGCGTAGGAGACGAAGGCGCCGGAGGACGGCCGGTACAGGACCAGCTCGCCGAGCGCGCGCACGACGAGGAACGCGAAGATCCCGCAGACGGCGTAGGCGATGAACAGGGAGGGGCCGGCGTCGGCGAGGCGTCCGCCCGCGCCGAGGAAGAGCCCGGTGCCGATCGCGCCCCCGATGGCGATCATGTTGACGTGGCGGGGTTTCAAGGTCTTGCTGTAGCCGGTGTCACCGGCGTCGACGTGACGGGTCGTGGGGCGCTTCTCGTCTTTGAGGAACTGCTCGCTCACGCCTCGGGTCTGCCTTCCGTAGGGGCGGTGGTGCGCTGGGAGCGCACGATGTCGGTGAGGGTCGTCTCGACCCGTCGCAGGTGGTGGGACATGGCCTCCACCGCGTCGTGCTCGCTGCCGTCTACCAGCGCCTCCAGGATGGCCCGGTGCTCGCAGTTGGACTGCTCGCGCCGGCCGCCCAGTTCGTTGAGGAAGGTCGACTGACGCGCCAGTGCGTCGCGGATCTCCTCGATGACGCGGCGGAAGACGGGGTTGCGGGAGGCCTCGGCCACGGCCAGGTGGAACACGGTGTCCATCGCCACCCATGCGGTGGTGTCGGTCTCCTGCTCCATCCGGTCCAGCAGATGGCCCAGGTGGTCCAGGTCCTCGGGGGTGCGGCGCAGTGCGGCGTACCCGGCGACCGGGATCTCGACGTGTCGGCGCACTTCCAGCAGGTCGCTGGCGGCGTAGTCGCCGAAGGTGGGGTCCTCGACCGTGTTCGCCAGGACGAACGTGCCCTTGCCGCTCTTGGACACGGTCAACCCCATGGCCTGCAGGGCCCGGAGCGCCTCCCGCAGTACGGGCCGGCTGACCTCCAGGGTGCGGCACAACTCGGCTTCGGAGGGGAGCTTGTCGCCCACCGCGTACTCACCGCGCTCGATGGCGCTGCGCAGGTGGCCGAAGACCGCTTCCATGGCACTGACGCGCCGGGGAAGGGGGCCACCTGTCTGGCTGTCTGACAGGTTCACGGTGTGATCCTGGGGGGTCCGCCCCGGGGTGTCAAGGCACCTGTACCGGGAAAGTCCGGCCCGGCGCGTTTCGTACCGTGCGCGCGTTCCGTCCGGCCGTCAGGGCAGGAGCGGTACCTCCGGCAGAACCCGCGGCAGCCACCAGAGCCCGCACGACCGGCGCGTCGGCGCCCATCTCCGGGTGCCACTGGACACCCACGGCGAAGCGGTGCCGGGTGCTCTCGATCGCCTCGACGGTGCCGTCCGCCGCACGGGCGGCGACGACCAGTCCCGCGCCGAGGCGGTCCACCGCCTGATGATGGTGCGTGGCGACCTGGTGCGTCCCCGGCAGCAGGGCGCCGACCCGTGTCCCGGGCGCGGTGGTCACGGCGTGGGAGCAGAAGTGGCCCCGGTAGGGGTTGTGGCCGTCGTGGCCCACCCGGTCGGGCAGGTGCTGGATCAGGGTGCCGCCCTCGTGTACGTTCAGCAGCTGCATCCCCCGGCACACCCCGAGCACGGGTATGTCGCGGGCGAGGCCGGCGGCCAGTACGGCCCACTCCCACGCGTCGCGCTCGCGCACCGGCGGCCCGGTACGCGGATGAGGCACGGCTCCGTACAGGGCGGGATCCAGATCCTCGCCTCCCGCCAGGAGGATCGCGTCCAGACGCCCGACCACGTCGGCCGCGGCCTCCGGCGCGTCCGGCGGCAGCAGTACGGCGCGGCCGCCGGCTTCCCGGACGCAGTCCGCGTAGGCCGCGGGCAGCACTGCGGCGGGCAGGTCCCACTCGCCCCACTGTGCGTGGGCGAGGTAGGTGGTGAGTCCGATGAGCGGTGGCTGGGGCATACCACTTCCTTTCGGGGCATGAGGGGTGGCCGTCGACAGCCGCAGCCGAACCGGCCGCCACCGCCACGGCAGGCGGCGGCGGGTGGCGAGGGGTAAGGGCGGAGGCCACCGTGACGGCGGGGGAGGGGTGTTCGCGGTCCAGGAGCGCAGGCTTGCGTTTTCTCGCCGCGAGTAAGAATCCTGCTGGCGTTCATCTCCAATCACAAGAAAACACATCTTCGCGACAGATAAGTGAGCCTTAACTCCGTGCACGGACTCGACCCCCGCCTGCTCGCCACCCTCGAAGCCGTCGTGCGGCACGGCTCCTTCAGCGCCGCCGCACGCGAACTCGGCTACAGCGCGCCCGCCGTCTCCCAGCAGATCGCCGAACTCGAACGCCGGGCCGGCCTCAGGGTGCTGGAGCGGCGTCCCGTTCGCGTCACACCGGCCGGCGAAGTCCTCCTCGGCGCGGAGCAGGGCGTCCGCAGCACGCTGGCGGCGGCGTCGGTCGAACTCGGCGCCATGCGCGCCGGGACGGCCGGACGGATCCGGCTCGGCGCCTTTGCCTCGGCCGCCACGGGCATCGTTCCGCAGGCGCTGGCCCGACTCCACGCGGCCTACCCCCACGTGCAGGTCAGCCTCAGCCAGCTGGAGCCCGAAGCCGGCTACAACCGGCTCAAGCGGGGGGACATGGACCTGGCGCTCAGCTACGACTACGACTTCATCCCCGTCCCGCCGCCGCGGATGCTGCGCCGGACGCTGGTCGCACGGGATCCGGTGGTGGCCGTCGTCCCGGCGCGCCACCGCCTGGCCGACCGGGAGGTCATCGACCTGGCCAGCCTCGCCTCCGAGACGTGGATCGCCGCTCCGGAGGCCGCACTGCGCCTGGAACTGCTCTCGCAGATGGCCAACACGCCCGGCTTCCAGGCTCGTCTGCAATACGAGGGGGACGACTTCAACACGGTGCTGGGGTTCGTGGCCGCGGGCCTGTGCGTGGCCGTCATGCCGCGACTCGCCCTGCCCCGCACGCACACCCAGGTGGTGGCCCGCCCCTTGGCCGAGCCGCAGCTGACGCGCTTCATCTACGCCGTCCGCATCGACACCCGGCACGCCCCGCGCGTCGTCCTGGACCTGGAGGAGATGCTCGCCGCCCAAGCGCTGGCCGCGCTCGCGTAAGGCGCACGACGTCCCGGGGTCGCGCGGGTGAACGGATCGTGGGGGAACGTGAAAAGCGGCCAACTTGACGGCCGTCGCACGCGCGTAGACCTCACCGGCGCGCCCGACTTCCCGCCGTGTCCGACTACCGGACACTGTGGCTGAAAGTTAAACTATTGTGTGACGGGCCCACTACGTTTGCCGCGGTTGACGTTCCACCGAGAGGAATCCCCTCATGACCGCAGCCGACAGCGCGCCGGGAACGGCGCACGTCCTCACCGGCTACCGCCCCGAGGACGGCTTCATGGCCGCAGAGCTGGACCCGCCCCCGGCCGAGTACGTATGGCACGACGAGAACGCCGAACAGCAGGACCAGCGTTACGGCCCGGGAGTCGGCTACCAGCAGTGGCTGGCGGTGGACGCTCGCGACGGCGCCGTCTGGTTCGGCGACACCGACTGGCGGGCCCCGCAGGAGTCCGCTGGCAGCAGGCTCCCGGGCATCCCCCGCAGGGCACTCGGCGACGGGATCGTCCCCGACCCCGGCATCATGGTGCAGCTGCTCGGCCACCTGAGCCACGACGAACAACGCGGCTGCACATGGCGCTTCTTCGACGCCGGGGAACTGCACGCGCTCGCGGTGCGCGTCCTGCCCGCCGTGCAGCGGCTCGTGGACTCGATCCACCGGATCGGGCCCGGAGGCGAGCTCGAGTGGTCGGCCGAGGCGGCCACCGCATGGGACGACATCGAACAGGCCGCGACCCCCGCCTTCGACCCCTCCGGGAAACTCCACTGGACCAGACCGCGCACCACACCGGTCCCGGCCTGGCGCGTCGAGGTCGGCGCCTTCCTGGCCGCCAACCCCGGGCTGTGCGACCCCTCCTGGGACCTGGCCACGGACGCGGAACTCGACACCTACGCCGACTACAGCCCCCCGAACGGCTATGGCGGCGTACCGGGCCGGATCTGCCGCGACGCCGACCAGCAGATAGAGGACGGCTTCACCTTCTACGGCCACCGCGCCGCCCTGTACGCCTACCGGGCACGGGCCTGCGGTGACCGTACTCCGACAGACGCCCGCGCCTGGCTCGAGACGACGGAGGCCGGGCGGGACACCTGGGAAGCGGCCAAGCCCCTCGGAGCCACCCTCGCCGACGTCCCCGACTGCGTGCTGGCGTCCCTGGCCGAAACGTTCCAGAACGCCGCGCACGAACACGGGCTGGCCCTGACGGGCCTGACCGCCCATCTCCGGCGGCTGCGCGGCGCGGAACGCTCCGCCGTCGACCGGCAACTCGTCCACGAGGGCGAGGAAGTCGAACGCCTCGAAAACGTGCTCAAGGACTTCCGCGCCGCACGCAACCGCACCGTGACGCGGATCCTGGCCTGGTCCGACGGACGCGGGGACGCGGAGATCGCCCGCCTGGCCTCCATGCCCGACGCATACGTCAGTGACTGGAGGGCCCGCCTCACCGACGAAGAGACCACCACGCCCTCCGGACCGTGAAGACGCGCGGCCACTGCCAGAGCGTCGGGCCCCGGCCTTGCGCTTGTCGTGGACGTCGAAGAACAGCGAGTGGAACCCGGCGTGTTCGGCGGCCCGGGGCACCTGGGCGAGGTACGGGATGTCCGCGGACCGCCGGGTGGCGGCTCCGGTACGGCCCTGGACAGCGGTGACGCTGCCGGGGTCGCGGCCGCCCCTGCAGGGGGGCAGGAAGCAGTGGGGATTCCCGCAGGCGGTGGAGCGCCGGCCCCGTGCGCGTTTCCCGTCATTCGAAGGCGGCGGCTGCCTCCTTCAGCGC
The DNA here is from genome assembly GCF_036170895.1 of Streptomyces erythrochromogenes. Lineage (NCBI taxonomy): Bacteria > Bacillati > Actinomycetota > Actinomycetes > Kitasatosporales > Streptomycetaceae > Streptomyces > Streptomyces erythrochromogenes. The sequence continues at coordinate 7,101,531 of NZ_CP108036.1, forward strand.
GTGGGCCACGACCGCCGGGTCGTAGGGCGCCTGCGCTCCGGGGTTGTAGGTCACCGAGCGCAGGTGGCCGGTGTAGCGGAAGCTGCCGTGTCGTTCGTAGACCGGCCAGGAGACCGGGGACTTGCGGTCCACGCCCACGCTGATGCCCTGCAGTGGCGCCATGCCGATGAGCTGGTGGACGCTGTCCGAGCGGCCGGTCTCCACACCGTCGATCAGGATGCGGAACTCCCAGCGTAGACCCTCCTCCGCGGTGGCCGAGAGCGTGACGCTGCGCCGGCCCGCCGGCAGCGGGCCGGCATCGGTCTCGTGCAGCTCGCCGTACTCGTTGTAGGCGAACCGCAGCCGCCCGTCTTCCACGTACAGGCTGTAGCCGCCGCCCTGGTCGCCGTGCGAGACCAGCACGCCCTGGTCCGAGACGGCGTGCTCGTCGAGATCGACCGTGACGTCGAAGGAACGGAAGGAGATGAGCCGGGAGGAGCGGTACCGCTCCAGCTCGGGTGTGCCCGCCAGCAGGGTGAGGGGACGGTGAAACCGCTCCTCGGCGGGGTTGCGGCGGGCCAGCGCGCCGCTGCCGTCGGCGAGCGGGAAGACACCGTCGCGCCAGGCCGCCGCCTCCCAGGCCGCGGCCAGTTCCTTCACCACCTCCGGGTGGTCCTCGGCGACGTCGGTGGTTTCGGTCGGGTCGGTGCGCAGGTCGTACAGGGCCCATTCACCGTCGTCGTACGGTGTGCCGGGACGGTGGAGCGTGACCAGCTTCCAGCCGTCCCGGTAGTAGCTGCGGTTGCCCGACATCTCGCAGTATTGCTCGGTGTGGGCGCTGGGTGTCCGCACGTCGCGCAGGACGGGGGCGAAGCTGACGCCGTCCAGCTCCTGCGCGGGCCGCGAGAGCCACCGTTCCGGGCGCCGCACGCCCGCGAGTTCCAGGAGCGTGGGGGTGATGTCGGTGACGTACTGGTACTGCTGCCGGATCCCGGAGTCGTCGGTGGCCCGCCGGAGTCCCTCGGGCCAGGAGATGACGAACGGCACGCGCACGCCGCCGGCGTAGGTCTGGCCCTTGTAGAGCCGGAAGGGGGTGTTGGAGGCCATGCCCCAGCCGCGCGGGTAGTGCACCAGGCTCTGCGGGCCGCCGATGAGGTCGGTGTCCCGGTCCACGTCCTCGTTCCAGTCGTCCGGGACGGGCTGGTGGACGAAGCGGCTGAAGTAGCTGCGCGTGCCCTCGGCGCCGCCTTCGCCGGTTCCGCCGTTGTCGGAGGTGAAGACGACGATGGTGTTGTCGAGTTCGCCGAGTGCGCGCAGAGTGCCGGTGAGCCGCCCGAGGTTCTGGTCGATGTTGTCGACCATCGCCGCGTAGACCTCCATGTAGCGGGCGTAGCGTCGCTGTTGCTCGGGGGCCAGCTCCTCCCAGGGGCCCACGTCGTGGCCCGTCTCGGAGTTGCGTCCCGGCAGGGCGGTTCCCTCGGGGAAGAGGCCGTCGGCGATCTGGCGGGCGAAGCGGGTGGTGCGCAGGGCGTCCCAGCCGCCGTCGTAGCGCCCGCGCTGGCGTTCGATGTCGGCGGGCTTGGCCTGGAGGGGGCCGTGGACGGCGTTGTGGGCGACGTACAGGAAGAACGGCTTGTCGGGGTCGTGCGCGCGGAGCGACTTCACCATGGAGATGGCCTCGTCGGTGATGTCGTCCGTGTAGTAGTAGCCGTCGGGCAGTTCGTCGATGTCCAGCGGGCTGTTGTCGCGGACCAGCTGGTGCGGGTGGAACAGGCTGGTCAGGCCCTCCAGTACGCCGTAGTACCGGTCGAAGCCCTTCTGTAGCGGCCAGTTGCGCCGGTCGTCGGCGGCGTTGGACGCCGAGTCGCGGGTCAGGTGCCACTTGCCGACGGCGTACGTGGCGTAGCCCGCGTCGTGCAGGACCTCGGCCAGGGTGGGGACGTCTTCGCCGACCTCCATGCCGTAGCCGGGGAAACCGGGGTCGAAGTTGGCGACGGTCGAGTACCCGACCCGGTGCGGGTTGAGACCCGTGAGCAGCGCGGCGCGGGCGGGGGAGCACAGGGGCATGGTGTGGTAGTTGGCCAGCCGCAGACCGTCCTCGGCCAGTCCGTCGAGTACGGGGGTGGGGACCTCGGAGCCGAACGGGCCGATGTCGCTGTAGCCCATGTCGTCCACGAGGACCACGACGATGTTCGGGGCGCGGCCGCCGGGCCGGCGCGGCGGCTGCCAGGAGGGCTCGGACTCGGCGAAGGTACGGCCCACCTTTCCGGCGAAACCGTCGTAGGGATCGCGGCGGTTCGGGGTGCCGGGAGTACGCGGGTTGGTCATGGGCGGAGCTCCTTCGGAGAGGACGGGGCGGTCCGGGGAACGGCCCCGAGCAGGGTGCGGGTGTAGGGGTGGGCGGGACGTGTGCAGACCTGGTCGGCCGCGCCGGTCTCGACGACCTGCCCGCGGTGCATCACGGCGATGCGATGACTGATCTGCCGCACCACCGCGAGATCGTGGGCGATGAACAACAGGGCGAGTCCGAGGTCGCGTTGCACGTCGGTCAGGAGGTTGACGACCTGGGCCTGGACGGAGACGTCGAGGGCGGAGACGGGCTCGTCGCAGATGAGGACCGACGGCTCGGGGGCCAGCGCGCGGGCGATGCCGATGCGCTGGCGTTGACCGCCGGAGAACGCGTGCGGATGGCGCCCGGCGACGTCCGGATCGAGGCCGACCTGCCGTAGCAGAGCGGCCACCCGCTCCGCCCGTTCCGCGCGGTCGCCGAGGCCGTGCGCGATCAGCGGCTCGGCGATGATCTGGCCCACGGTCATCCGGGGGTTGAGGGAGGAGAAGGGGTCCTGGAAGACCATCTGGACCTCACGGCGCAGCGCCTTGGCCGTCTCGGGGGACGCGGCGGAAAGCTCCCGCCCCCGGAAGCGGATGCCTCCGGAGGTCGGTTCGTACACCTGGACGAGGGTGCGCGCGAGCGTGGACTTCCCCGATCCCGACTCGCCCACGATCCCCAGCGTCTCACCGGGGTGCAGGACGAGGTCGACTCCGTCCAGGGCGACCACCGGATCGCGTCGTCCGGCCCGGCCCCGGCCGGGGAAGGTCTTGCGCAGCGCGGTGACCTCCAGCAGCGGCGTGGCGGACGGGTCGGCGGACGGCTGGGCTCCGCGGTCGTCGGCGGGTTCCCGGCCGACGGTGAAGTCCTTCGGGCCGGTGACCCAGCACGCGGAGCGGACGCCATCCGCGCTTGCGGTCAGCGGGGGCGCCTGCTCGCGGCAACGGTCCTCGGCCAGCGGGCACCGGGGTGTGAAGCCGCACCCCTCGGCGGGGGCGGCGGGGTCGGGCGGGCTGCCGGGAATGCCGAGCAGGCGGGTGCCCGAAGGGGATTCCAGGCGCGGCACGGCCGCCAGCAGTCCGGCGGTGTAAGGGTGTCGGGGGAGGGTGAGCACACGCTCGGTGGGTCCGTCCTCGACGACCGTTCCTCCGTACATCACCATCACCCGGCGGCAGACGCGCGCGACGACTCCGATGTCGTGGGTGACGAGGACGAGAGCGGTGCCGGTTTCCCGGTTCAGCCGTTCCAGCAGTTGCAGGATCTGGTCCTGGACGGTGGCGTCGAGCGCGGTGGTCGGTTCGTCGGCGATCAGTACGTCGGGTTCGTTGGCGAGCGCGAGGGAGATCATCACGCGCTGGCGCATGCCGCCGGAGAACTGGTGCGGGTGGTCGTCGATCCGCCGTGCGGGATCGGGAATGCCGACCAGGCCCAGGAGTTCGAGCGCGCGGGCCCGACGCGAACGCCGGTCGCCGCGCCCGTGGGCGCGCATCGCCTCGTCCAGGTGCTGTCCGATGGAGAGCACCGGGTTGAGGGAGGCCATCGGGTCCTGGAAGACCATTGCGACCCGGCTCCCCCGGACGCGGCGCAGCGCCTCCTCACCGGCCGCGACGAGGTCTTCCCCGTCGAGCAGGACGGAGCCGCCGGTGACGCGGCCGCCACCCGGCAGCATGCGCGTGAGCGAGAGGGCCAGGGTGGATTTGCCCGAGCCGGACTCGCCCACGATGCCCAGCGTCTCGCCCGCGCCGAGGGAGAAGTCGACGCCCCGGACAGCCCGCACGGTACCGGCACCGAGGGGGAATGCGACGTGCAGGCCGCGTACGTCGAGCAGCGCAGCGGCGCGTCCGGCAGCGGTGATGGTGCCGGTGGCGGAGTGGGTCGTGGCTGGGCTCACTGTCGGATCCCCCGGTTCAGGGCTTCCGCGACGAGGGTGAAGCCGACGACGAGTGCGGTCACCGCGATCAGCGGCGCCACGGCGAAAGTGGCATGGGTGCCCACGTAGGACGTGGACTGGCTGAGGATGCTGCCGAGGGAGGGCTCCGGCGGCCGGATGCCGACGCCGATGAAGCTCATGGCGCCCTCGATGAACACGGCGATCGACAGGGCGGTGGCGATCTGCACCACGACGGGGTCGATCGCGTTGGGCAGCACGTGGCGGACCAGGACGCGCAGCCGCCCCGCGCCGCCCACCCGTGCGGCGACGGCGTACTCGCGCTCGCGCTGTACGAGGACGGCGCCCCGCAGCAGCCGCCCGAAGGCGGGCGCCTCCGCCAGCGCGATCACGACCACGACCGGCAGTCGTCCCGGCCCCCAGATGGCGGTGATGGTCAGGGCGAGGATCAGGCCGGGGAAGGCCAGCACCAGGTCGAAGGCCCGCTGGACGGCGACATCGGCGGCCCGCGAGGAGACGGAGAGCAGCGCGAGGGCGCAACCCGCCGCGGCGGCGACGGGCACGGCCACGAGGCCGATGGCGAGGTCGGCGCGGATGCCGTGGAGCACCCGGCTGAACAGGTCGCGCCCGAGGTCGTCGGTGCCGAACGGATGCCCCGTCGACGGACCGGCCAGTGCGTCACCGCTCTGTGCCAGTGGATCGGCGGACGTGAGCAGCGGAGCCAGCAGTCCGGCCAGTGCGACCGCGGACACCAGCGCGAGGCCGGCGATGCCGCGGGCACTGAGCAGTCCGGCGAGGTAGCGGTTGCGGGCGCGCAGCGAGGAGGACGTGGCCGTGATGGTCATGGTCACGCCCACCTGATCCGGGGGTCCAGCCAGGCGTAGACGAGGTCGGTGAGCAGCTGCACGGCGACGAACACCGCGACCAGCAGCAGGAGCAGTGCCTGGACCACGGGGTAGTCGCGGCGGATCACACCCTGTTCGGCGAGCATGCCGAGCCCCGGCCAGGCGAAGACGGCCTCCACCAGCACCGCCCCGCTGAGCAACTGTCCGACCTGCATGCCGAGTACGGTGACCACGGGCGGCAGGGCGCCCGGCAGTGCGTGGCGCCAGACGATGCGCCGACGGCTGACGCCCAGGGCCGTGGCGGTGCGTACGTAGTCCTCGGCCAGGGCGCGCTCGAGGCCGTCCTTGAGGTAGCGGCCGAGGACGGCGGCGCTCGGCAGGGCGAGACACAGCGCCGGCAGCAGCAGGTACTGCAGGCCGATGTCGGGGGCGTCGAGCACCGACCGGTATCCGCCGGGGGGCAGCAGGCGCATGCCCACCGCGAACACCAGCACCAGCACGATCCCGGTCACGAACGGCGGCACGGCCAGCGAGGCGGTGGTGACCGCCTGCGCTGCGGCGCGCACCCCGCGGCCGCGCCCGGTCGCCCCCAGCAGCCCGAGGGCGAGGCCGAGCACGACCACCAGCACCAGCGCGCCGAGCGTCAGCTCCACCGTCCGGCCCAGCCCCTGACCGATCAGCTCGGAGACCTCGCCGCCGATGGCGTACGAGGGGCCGAGGTCGCCGTGCACGAGATCGCCGAGCCAGGTGACGTACTGGCTGGGCAGCGGGCGGTCCAGGCCGAGTCGGCCGCGGATCGCCTCGATGGCAGCGGGTCCGGCGTCCGGTCCCGCCAGGGTGGTGGCGGGGTCGCCGGGGATGAGGCGCAGGATGACGAAGATGACGAACGAGGCGAGCGCCAGGACGAGCAGCGCGGACGGAACCCTCTTCAACAGGTAGGAGCGCACGGCGTCACACCAGGTAGGCGTCGTCGAGGATGAGGTAGCCGAACTTGTTGAGGTCCGCTCCGTGGACCTTGGCCGTGGCGACCTCCACCGAAGCCTCCACCGCGAGGTCGATGATGAAGGCCTCGTCGAGGAGCTGGTCGCTGACCCGCTGGTAGGCCGCCAGCGCCTCGGGGCTCTCCGCGTCGCTCCGCACCCACGCCTCCCGTACCGCTTCGGTGTAGGCGGGCGAGCTGAACCGGGACGTGTTCTTTGCCTCGTTGAAGGGGTAGGCGCTGACGGCCAGGGTGGACGGGTGGACCTGGGCGAAGCCGTGGCCCATGGTCCACAGGGCCGGCATCTGCTGGGCGATCAGCTTCTTCTGCATGGTCGCCGAGTCGTAGGGCTGGAGCTCGGTGGTGATGCCGATCTGCTTCAGGTCGTACTGGATGATCTGGGCGATGGCCGTGACCCTGGGCACCGCGGCGTGGGCCAGCGGCAGGGACAGGGTGTCGTGGCCGGCCTCCTTCAGCAGGGCCCGCGCCTTGACCGGATCGTGCGTGTAGTGGGTGGCGTTGGCGTCGCTGTACGCGGGGGAGGACTTCGGCCACGGGGCGGCGCTCGCCTGGCCGTAGCCGCCGAGGACCTGCTTGACGATGCGCTCGCGGTCCACGGCCCAGGCGAGCGCCTGGCGTACGCGCTTGTCGCTGGTGTACTGCTCCGTGACGTTGACGCCGAGGTAGAGGGCGCCGGCGCCGGTGTCGTAGCCCCTGATACGGAACTGCTTGTCGTCCTTCAGCTGCGCCACGTCCTGGCCCCGGACGTCGAACGAGAGCTGTGACTGGGCGGTGCGCAGCGAGGAGAGCAGCGAATCGGGCTGCGGGATGATGCGTATCTCGACCTTGTCGAGGTAGGGACGGCCGGGCTGCCAGTAGCGCTCGTTGCGCGCGAAGCTGAGGGAAGAGCCGGGGCTGCGGCCGGTGAAGGTGTAGGGCCCGGTGCCGATGAGCTGCTTGCCGGCGACCGCGTCCTCGACCGAGTCCTTGTCGGCGATGAACATGAACTCGAAGAGGTCGAACAGGTTGCTGACGGGATGCGCGAGACCGAGGGTGATCTCGTGGTCGCCCCGCTTCTCGAACGAGGTGACCGCGGCCGCCGTGGATCTCAACTGGGCGGCGCGCACGGGGTTCTGGAGGTTCTGCACCGCGAAGATGACGTCGTCCGCCGTGAACTTGCGGCCGTTGTGGAAGGTGACGTCGTCGCGGAGCACGAAGGTGATGCTCTTGCCGTCCGGGGCCACCTGCCAGGACTTCGCCAGCTCCGGCTGCGGCCGCAGCTTGTCGTCGTAGCGGGTGAGGGTGTTGAACACCAGGCGTGGGACGAGCGTCATCGCGCTCACCGCGAAGAGCAGGGCCGGAGTGAAGTCGACACCGTGCGCGACCGTCAGGGTGCCGCCCCTGCGGGGGCTCGCCGAGGCGGCGGGTGCGCTGTCGTCGACCGCGGAGCGGCAGGCGCCCAGCGTCATGAGGACGGAGCCGGCGCCCAGGGCGCGCAACAGGCCCCGGCGGGAGAGGTGGGGGAGCGTGGTCATGATGGAACCGCCTTGGCGATGGGGAAATCGAGAAGAGAAGTTAATTGCGATCTGAGCGGAACTAATTACCTGCAGGTGGGACCCGGTGCGGTCCATCGCAGGCGGTGGCGGCGCGGCGGTCCGGTCGGGAGCGCGGGGCGCGGGGTGCGGTACGAGGGTGTGGCCGGCCGCGTCTCACCGGTGGTCCCGTCGGGCGGGAACGGAGCCGGGGCGGCCCGGAGGCAGGCTGAAACCGCAGAAGTCAGCGAGGACAGCCCGGCGACGGCACGGCACAGATCGCGCTGGCGTGCCGACAAAGGTCGACATGCCTGCGGGAAACGAGCCGCACGGTCGGGGTCATGCGCGCAGGTTGTCAGACACCCGGTGATTGGTCAAACGCCACTGTTCGCAGTGGATCACCGTAGATGTTGGCCAGAACAGCCGTGCCGGCCGCGACGTCCAGAGCCCGCTCCCCGGTACCCGGCGCGACGATCCGCTCCGGGTCGTCGCACAGGTGCGAGCGCCCGACCGCCTCCGTGCGGATCGCGTCGAGGTACCTCGGATGGGCTCCTGAGAACGTCTCGTGCACGACCACCACGTCCGGGTTGACCAGGTCGGCCAGCAGCGCGACCGCCCGGCCGATCAGCCGTGCCCGGCGCCGCACCAGACGGTCGGCGCCGGGATGTCCCGCCGCCACGGCCTCGGAGAGCAGCGCGCGGTCGGGTTCGGCGATGATGCCCAGCTCAGTGGCCTCCTCGAACAGGGCGGTGTCGGAGACGACGGCCTCGAAGCAGCCGGTCCGCCCGCAGGGACACTTCACCCGGCTGCCGGGGACGGGCTGATGGGCCAGGTCACTGGTGGCCGCGCGCGGGCCGAGGTGCACCCGGCCGCCACTGCCCAGAGCCGCGTCGACCACATGGCCCACGAAGATCGCCACGATGCTGTGCTGGGCGTCGGGGTGGCCGAAGAGGATCTCCGACTGGGCGAGGGCGCGCGCGTGATTGTCGACGTACACCGGCAGTCCGGTGGCTCGTTCCAGTGCGGCGCGCAGCGGTACGTCGTACCACCCGAGCGGCTCATGCCGCACCGCGATCCCCCGCTCCGGATCCACTCTTCCCCCCAGCACCGCGCCCACACCCGCGATGCTGAGGGCGCCCTTGTGCGCGGCGAGGAAGGCCGGAAGCCGCCCGGTCACCCGTTCCAGGATCGCGGTCCGGCCGGGCCCCCGACTGCTCACGTCCTCCCGGGCCAGGATGCGTCCGCGCAGGTCGATCAGCGACAGCGTCGCGCCCGGCACTCCGATGTGCACACCGGCCACCGCGACCCGCCCGGAGTCGATGTCCACCGGAACCTGCGGGCGGCCGACGCCCGCCGCGGCGACCAGTTCGGGGCGCTCCCGCACCAGCCCGAGCCGGGCGAGGTCGAGCACCTGCCGTGAGACCGCCGCCGGGCTGAGCCCAGTGAGGGCGGCGATCCGCCTGCGCGCCACCGGACCGTGGTCGAGCACGGTACGCAGCACCGCGGAGGTGTTCGCCTCCCGTCGGCCGTCGCCGCCGCGGAGCTGTTGGTAGGGGCTGTTCAGCGGGGCGGGCATCTGTGGGGTCCTCACTCGGGCACGTGATTCCGGCGGGGAGGTCGCGCGTACGGACCGCGCGGGGAGCCGGGGTCCCGGTGCTGATCGTAGGCTGCCGCCGTCGTGGGCGGAGATGCCGATGTCCAGCTCGGCCATGGCGGCGACAGCGCGGTCGGCTGCTCCAGAGGTACACGCGCAGGCCCGCTTGGTGGTCGGTCCCTTCGTTTCAACGGGGTTGCTACATTGGCTCGATCATGGTGCGTGTGAAAGTGCTGGGCCCGCTGGAGCTGGTGGTCGGCGGGCAGTCCGTGCCGGCCGGGAGGCGGCACCAGCGGACCGTTCTGGGACGGCTGCTGGCAGCGCGGGGGTCGGCCGTGCCGGTCGACCGTATCGTCGCGGCGGTGTGGGAGGAGCAGCCGCCGGCCAAGCCGCGCAGTTCCCTGCACGTCTACATCTCCAACCTGCGCGGGCTCCTGGAGCCCGGCCGGCCTTCGCGTGGGGCGTCCAGCCTGCTCGTCAGCAGTCCGCAGGGGTACGCCCTTCGCCTTCCCGACGACGCCGTGGACGCCTGGGCCTTCGAATCGGCCGTGCACCGCGCACGCAGCGCACCTCCGGCGGAGGCGGTCCGGCTCCTCGAGGGCGCGCTACGGCTTTGGCGGGGCGAGGCGTACGCCGACTGGGACGGCGAGCCCTGGGCCGTGGCCGAAACGGCACGCCTGACCGAACTCCGCCTGACCGCTCAGGAGATGGCGATGGCGGCCGGGCTGGGAGCCGGGTGCGCACAGGAGGTGCTGTCGACTGCCGAGGCCCACGTACGCAGCCATCCGCTCCGCGAGGAGGGCTGGCGGCTGCTCGCCCTCGGGTTGTGGGCGACCGGCCGCCAGGGCGACGCCCTAGCGGCCCTGCGCCGGGCGGCCGCCGTGTGCGCGGAGGAACTCGGTCTGGATTCCGGGCCCGCTCTGCTGGAGTTGGAGCAGGCGATCCTCACCCGCCGCACCGAGGTCCTGCACGCCGCGGTGCCCGCGGCCGCGATCCGCGGGACGGGGGCTTCCTTGACGGATGCCGACCACCGGCGGGAGCCGGCGGTGCAGGTCCAGGGCGGAGCGGATCCGCTGCGTCCCCCCGTCGGCTCCGACGGACCCCCTCCGGCCGCAGCAGTGCGTACCGCGGACCGCAGCAGCGCCGGAGACGCCCGGCCCGCCGAGGCCTCCGGCAGGCCCGGGCTCACGGGGCGCCGCAGTAGCGGCCGGGTCTTCGTGGGGCGGGAGCGCGAGCTCGGTTCGCTGGCCGCCGCTGCCGGCGCGGCACTCCGAAGCGGTGCGGTCGCCCTGGTCTCCGGCGAGGCGGGTGCGGGCAAGTCCTCCCTGCTGGAATGTTTCTCCGCCGGGCTGCGGGCGCAGGGATGGACCGTCGTGGAGGGGCGCTGCCCGGACGACGAGGGTGCCCCCGCAGCCTGGGCGTGGGCGCAGGCTCTGGGCAGGCTGGCATCGGTGCTGCCCCCGGAGCCGGTCGGTCCGCTCGCTGCGTTGATCACCCCCGGCAGGCCGGTGGCTCACAGCGCGGCCGGCGATGCCACCGCGGGCCGCTTCCACCTCCACTCCGCCTTCAACCAGTGGCTGACGGCCGCAGCCGTGCACCGGCCGCTCGCCGTGTTCATCGACGACCTGCACGAGGCCGACGCGGAGACGTTGGCCCTGCTGGGCAGCGCCGCCGGTATCGACGGCGCCCCGCTCCTCGTCGTGGCGGCGTTCCGCCCGGGCCACGCCGACGCCCGTCTCGCCCCGCTGCTCGCCGCACTGGCGCGCCGCCAGCCCTTCCGGGTCGCCCTCGACGGCCTGGACAGGACCGAGGTCGCGGCGCTCGTCCGGGCCGTGTGCGGCGCGGACGTGGACGACCGCGTGGTCACCGTCCTCGCGGACCGGACCGGCGGAAACCCCTTCTACGTCACCGAAAGCGCCCGCCTGCTGGCGAGCGGGCAGGCGCAGGCAGCCGCGGCAGGGGTGCCCGACGGAATCCGCGACGTGGTGCGCGAACGCCTGGCCCGGCTGCCCGCCGGGGCCGCCGACATCCTGCGGCTCGCCGCCGTCGCGGGCACCGAGACGCACGTCGCGGTGCTCTCGGCCGCCGCCCCGGCCGCCGCCGTCATCGAGGCGCTGGAGGCCTGCGTCACCGCGGGCCTGCTCACCGAACCGGGCCCGGGGCGGGTCCGTTTCACCCACCCGCTGCTGCGCGACACCGTGTACGGCGATCTCACGGGCTTGCGCCGAGGCCTTCTGCACGGCCGGGTGGCCGAGGCCCTGGCCCGGCTCCGGCCCGACGACCTGTCCGCCCTCGCCCTGCACTTCACCCGCTCCGGAGACCCCCGCCACGCCGCCCAGGCCGTGGACCACTCCGTGCGCGCCGCCGCCCTCGCCGAGCACCGGTACGCCCACGACGTGAGCGCCGACCTGCTCCGCCAGGCCCTCGACGCGGCCGAGCTGATACCCGAGACTGCCGACGCGCGGGCCGAGCGGACCGTCGGCCTGCTCGGCGCGCTCACGCGCGCCCAGATCCGGGCCGGCTCGGGGGACGCCGCCGCACGCACCCGCCGCCGGGCCCTGGACTGCGCCCAGTACGCCGGCCGCGCCGATCTCGCCGTCGCGGCCTTCACGGCGTGGACCGAGCCCACACCGTGGCTCACCCGCAACCAGAGCACGGTCGACACGTACGTCGTCGACACCCTGGAGCAGCTGACCGCCCGCCCCGGGCTGGCGCCCGCCGACCGCGCGCGGCTCCTGCAGACGCTGGTGGAGGAGCTGCCCGACGACACGGGAGAACGGGCGGCCGGGCTCGCCGAGCGGCAGCTGGCCCTCGCGCGCTCCACCGGCGACCCGGCCCTGCTCGCGGCGGCGCTCACCACCATGACCAAGCTGCTGCCGCACGAGCACCAGGCCTCCGGCTGCGCACCCGTCGTCGCCGAACTCCGCGAACTGACCCGGCGCCACGATCTGCCCGCCTACCGATGGGTGTGCGAACAGGCGGACGCGATGATCGCCGCGATCGGCAACGACGCCGAACAGGTCGATCGCCACGCCCACGAAGGCCTGGCCCTGGCCCGTCGCTACCGGATGCCCGAGGCGGAGGCGGCGAGCCTGTCCACCCTCGCGATGCTCGCCCACGCCCGCGGCCACTTCACGGAAGCCGAGCACCTGTACGAGCAGGTGCGCGAACGCCTGGTACGACACAACGCGCCCCGCGCCGCCGACCTCCATGCCCGGGGGATCATCACCATCAGACTGAGCCAGGGCCGGATCGCGGAGGTCGAAGCCCCGGCGCGCGCCCTGCATGCGGCGTGGGGCACCCGCGGCGGCGAGGCCCTGGCCCTGGTTCTGGCGCTCCAGGGCCGTACCGAGGAGGCGCGCGCCGTCCGGTTCGACACCTTGCCCGTACCGGACCACTTCTACGGCGTACGGCTCGGCGCGCGTGCCCGACTGGCCCGCCTGCTGGGCGACACCGCGGCGGCGGCCGCCCTCGTGCCGCTGCTCCTGCCCCTGCGGCAACAGTTCGGATCCGCCGCCACCACCGCCTTCTGCACCCGCCCGCTCGCCCTCGCGCTGGGCGAGGTGTACGCGCTGCTGGGCGACACGGCAGCCGCGCGGGACGCCTTCCGGCAGGCCGCGGACGTCGCACGCAAGTGGGACTCCCCCCACGCGCTGGCCGCTGCCGAAGAGGCCGAGCGCGCGCCGGCCGGCTGACGAGGCCCTCACCCTGGCAAGACCGGAGACTGCCGGCGAGCCCCCCGACCGGCGGGCGCCGCCGCGTCACAGGGCGCCGTGCCGGAAGGCGTAGGCCACCGCCTCGGTGCGGTTGCGCAGGCCCAGCCGACCCGTCACCCCGCTGATCACCTGCTTGATCGTGCGCTCGGAGTAGTTCAGCCGGCGCCCGATGTCCGCGGTGTCCAGGCCCTCCGCGAGCAGCCGCAGTACCTCCACCTCTCTGGTCCCCAGTCCCGAGAACGTCAGCCCGGCGGGTTCCAGCACGCTGCTGCGCAGGCCGAGCACCTGGTCGACGAGTCTTCCTTGGAGCGCGGACGGCAGCACGGCGTTGCCCCGGGCCGTCTCCCGGACGGCCTCGGCCACCGCGTCGAATCCCGCCGAGGTGCGTGCCACCACGCCGCGCAGCCCGTACTGCACGGCGGGCAGGACGTACCGGTCGGGGACCTCGCCGGTCACCAGCACGGCGCCGGCTTCCGGATCGTGCGCGCCGGCGGCCAGCGAGCGCAGCAGATCCAAGGTGGCGCCGGTGAACCGGTCCGCGAAGACGAGGTGCACATCGGCCCGGTGCCGCTCTGCCGAGGGAAGGGGCCGCAGCCCGGCGTAGTCGCGCAGCCGCGCCCGCGCGCCCTCCGCCGTCAAGGCGTCCTCGGCGGTCACCGACACGCCCACCGGCCCGGACCGGGGGCTGCCGTGCCGGGAACCGCCGGGCGCCGACCTGCCGCTGCGCGGAGGCACTGCCGCTCGTACCCCGTCGGCGGGAACGGACGAGGCGGCCGGAGCCGGGACGGGGAGGGTGAGGAGCACGTGGGTGCACCGCCGATCTGGTGTCCGGGCCGGCGGCCGGAACCGGGGCCCGCGGGAGGGGTCGTCGCGGCCGCGGCCGGTCTGCGCGGCAAAGCACCACGGCCGCCGCCGCGGTCTCTTCCACCCTGCCCCGTGCCACCTGGCATCGGCTTGGCATCCGCTTGCCGTCTGTCTGCCGCGACGGGAACTGCCCGGTCCCAGCACGCGGTTCCCACCCGCGCCCGGCCCTGCCCGAACGGACACGGGAGGGCGTCCGATCAGGCCGCCGCACGCCGCACCGGACCGGAATCGAGGATTCCGTCGGATGGAATGGGACGACCGGCGGCCGACCAGGCGGCCACCGGCCCGGAACACCACTTCGAGGAGACACCACCATGGCACTCGCCTGTGGCCACGACGCCCCCGCCTACGGCCTCCCGGTCTGCGAGCACATCCGGACCGCGACCAACGAGGTCGACTTCTCCATCCACTACACCGGGCAGGGCCACGAACAGCAGCGGATATGCGCCCTGTGCCGCGAAGAAGCCGAGCACGGCCGGCCGGTCGCCGCCGGCCGCATCTGCGAGGACTGTTCGGACACCTCGTACGGGAGCGTGGTCGACTCCGTCGGGCGCCCCGAGATCATCGACGCCTCCCGCCCCGTCCCGGGCGCCGGACCTCTGGTCCCGTTCCCCGCGGAAACGGGTACCGTCCTGGACCTCGCTCCCACCGAGCGGGGACTGCTGCTGCTCGCGGCCGACGGGCGGATCCTGCTGTGGGACGCCGAGGCGGGCTCCTGCACGCACCTGGCCACCACCGGCGTCACCGTGCCGGCCGACGCGAAACCGTGGAGCGGGCACGACAAGGCCCTGCGGCTGCACGCCTCCCGCAACGGCCGGTTCGCCGCCGTCGTCGTCGACTTCGGCCGCACCGGCGAGGTGATCGACCTGACCACCGGAACGGTCACCACCGCCCTGGAGAACGACGGGTACCACAGCGAGACCGTCCCCTACTCCCTCCTGTTCACCGAGCACGCCGGCCGCGACGTCGTCCTGCACCGCACCCGGTGGAACCGGATCGCGGGCACGGACCCGGCGACCGGCGAGCCCGTCCTCCTGATGCCGGAGTCCGAGAAGGAGGCCGCCTGGGCGCACAGCTTCCACGGCGCGCTCCACCTCAGTCCGGGCGCCACCCGCCTGGCTTCGGACACCTGGGTGTGGCACCCGCTGGGCCAGCCCGTCACCTGGGACCTCGCCCGGTGGTTCGCCGAGGGGAAGTCCGCCTGGAACGGCGAGCAGCCCGCCGTCGAATTCCGGCTGCTGCCTCCCTGCGAGTACCACTGGAACCGGCCCATGGTCTGGCTGGACGAGGCGCGGATCGTCCTCGGCGGGCTCGGAGACGACGACGAGGCAGTGGTCCCCGGCGCCCGCGTCTTCGACGTCACCCGCATGGTCGACCTCGGAGTCGACGGCTCGCGGCCCGACGAGACGGCGACGTTCGGAGGCCCCGAAGGCCGGTTCTTCGCCGCCGACGGCCTGCTGTACTCGGCAGGCGGAACCGGCTTGGAGATCTGGGACCCCACCTCCGGCGCCCGCATCGGTTCCGTCCCCGACTTCCACCCCACCCACCACGACACCGTCCGCCGCGAACTCGTACAGCTCACCGCGGACGGCGTCCGCCGCCGCCCGACGGCCGAAAGCCTGCCCACCGGCTGAGCCGGAGGCCGGTGTGCTGCGGGGACGCCGTGCTCCTCATGCGCGCCGGCGCGATGCCCGCACCCTGGGTGCGGCCCCGCTTCCCGTGGACTGCCGGATCGGCGGGAACAAAGTCGGCTTCGCAGCCCGGGTCGACGCGTTGTTGCGGCGGGGCTCAGCGTCCCAGTTGGGCGTCGAGCCAGGTGAGGACCTCGGGCGTGACGGGGTCGGTGATGTCGCGGAACTCCTGGTGCTTGGTGAGGTACTTGGCGACGTAGGGGCAGACGGGGACGATCCGCTTCCCAGCGGCGCGGACGTCGGTGAGGGCCTGCTCGACGAGGACCGCCGCGAGCCCCCGGCCGGCGTACGCGTCGTCGATCTCGGTGTGGAAGAAGACCCGCTGGTCGTCGCGGTCGCGGTAGGCGGTCAGGCCGGCCCGCTGCTCGTCGACGAGGATCTCGTAGCGGTGGCGGGCGTCGACGCGGCGGACGACGGGGGCCGCGGGGGTGGCGGAGTCGGAGGCTTCGGTGTTCTGCTCGCTCATGGCGAAGGCCTTTCGGTGCGGGGCGGGGAGGGGGCTCAGTGGCGGGAGGGGTTTGTGCGGGGGGCGATGACGGCGTTGGGCAGGGCCGGGGCGGGCAGTCGCTCGCCGGGGTAGCCGTCGACGGTGCCGAAGCGGTCGGAGGCGCGCTCCCAGTCCTCCCTCGCCTGGACGATGTCCTGGTGGGCGCGGCCGATGAAGTTCCACCACATCACGATCTCCTCCTCGAAGGGCGGGCCGCCGAGGAGGACCGTCCGAGCCGGGTGGTCGGAGTCGTTGGTGAGGGTGAGGGTGGTGCGGCCGGGGGCGGCGTAGCCGAGTTCCGCGGGGCGCAGGGGAGTTCCGCCGAGGCGGACGTCGCCCTCGTCGACGAGGAGGCCGTGTTCGAAGCCGGGGTCGACGTCGAGGGTGACCGTGGCGCCGGCGTCGATCAGGACTTCGGCGCCGAGGAGCGGGGTGAAGGTGCGTACGGGGGAGGTGTCGCCGGCGAGGGTGCCCAGGAAGACCCGCAGCTGCGCGCCGTGGACGCGGAACGGCGCAGGTGCGTGATGCTGGAACTCCCTCGGCGCGTGGCGGTGTTCGGCGGGGAGGGCCACCCAGAGCTGGACGCCGTGCAGGACGGTGGTGCCGGGGGTGGAGACTTCCGTGTGGCTGATGCCGTGGCCCCCGGTCATGAGGTTGATCTCGCCGGGCCGTACGAAGGCGTGCGTGCCCAGGCTGTCGCGGTGCTCGATCTCCCCGCTGAACAGCCAGCTCACCGTCTGGAGCCCGGTGTGCGGGTGCGGGGCGACGTCCATGCCGCCGGAATCCGCGACCCGGTCGGGGCCGTAGTGGTCGGCGAAGCACCAGGCCCCGATGAGCGTCCGGGACCGCTGGGGCAGGGTGCGGCGTACGGTCATCGCCCGCGGCCCGCCCAGTGGGACGTCCCGGGCGGTGAGGACCTCGATGCCGACCTCTGTCGCGGTCGCGGTCTCGCTCGCGGTCTGGACCTCGGTGTGATCCATCTCCCGGCCCCTCTCCCACCAAAGTAGTTTCGTTTTCAACAACTATCGGTGATCATAAGTCCCGAAGGCAACCCGCGACAACAGGCGAAGGAGCACAGGGTGATCGAGACGGCACATGCCGCGCAGGCCCCCCGGGCCACCGGTCGGATCTACCTCGACAAGCAGAGCCCCGCCGCGTACCAGGCGCTGGTCGGGACCGCCGACGCCGTGCGCGCGACGGCTGCCGACGCCGGTCTGGACCGGATCATGGTAGAGCTGGTCAACCTCCGCGTGTCCCAGCTCAACGGTTGCGCGTTCTGCCTCGACGTCCACACCCGGGCGGCCCTGCGCGCCGGGGAGACCACTCGTCGCCTCGGCGTGCTCGCCGCCTGGCGGGACACCGAGCTCTTCTCCGCCCGCGAGCGCGCCGCTCTCGCCCTGGCCGAGGCCGCCACCCACCCCGCCGACGCCCTCGCCCAGGAGCGGGCGTACGCGCAGGCGGGGGAGGTGCTGGACGACGACGAGATCTCCGCCGTGGTCTGGGTGGCGATCGCGATCAACGCCTTCAACCGGGTCTCCATCCTGAGCAAACACCCGGTACGGGAGGCTCCCGCCCGCTGACCCGCCGGCCGGGCCGGGGCGCCGGGCCGGACCGCCAGGCCCATCGCGAGGTCGAGGAGCACGACCAGGAGTGCCCCGAGTGCCTCGGCGCCTTGAAGTGATCCACCTCCGTCTCGAGCAGTGCCACTTGCCCGAGACGGGCTGGGGTTTGCTCAACCTGACGGGTGGCGTCGTCACGGCGGGCAAGGTCTGGACGGACGACGGTGAGGTCTACGAAGTCCACTCGCTCAAGCGCCGTGCCGCGACGGCGACCCGACCTGTACCCATTCCGCCGCAGTTCGTCCGTGTCCTGCGTGCCCACGTGGAGCGCTTCGCTGTCGCCCCGGACGGGCGGCTGTTCCGGAACCAGGCAGGCAACTACGTGGAGGCGGCGGCGTACGGGATCACGTGGTCGAGGGCGCGGGAGTACGTCCTGACCCGCACGGAGCTCGCGGCCGGTCTGGCGAAGCGGCCCTATGACCTCCGGCATGCCGGGATCTCGTTCTGGCTCCACTCGGGTGTCGACCCTGCTGAGTGTGCTCGGCGGGCCGGTCACAGCATCCACGTCCTGTTCAAGTACTACGCCAAGTTCCTCGATGGCGTTCAGGAGCAGGCCAACCGTCTCATCGAGCAGTCCACGGAGGAGTGGGACCGCGTCAGCAAGGGCGTGCCACCCACCCGGTGAGCCCGGTTTGGTCCGTGACTGGTCCGGAACAGCCGGTCTGGAGTGGGGGAGGCGCGGGAGAAACTGGGAGGAACAGGAAAACCTGATATCCGCGTCGAGTGGGTCGCGCCAACGGCGCCTGACGGGCAAAACCCCAGGTCAGGCGCCGTTTCTCGTGCTCCTAGAAGAAGCCGAGCTTCTTCGGCGAGTACGAGACGAGGAGATTCTTCGTCTGCTGGTAGTGCTGCAGCATCATCTTGTGGGTCTCGCGGCCGATGCCCGACTGCTTGTAGCCGCCGAAGGCGGCGTGGGCGGGGTAGGCGTGGTAACAGTTCGTCCAGACGCGGCCCGCCTGGATCGCCCGGCCGGCGCGGTAGGCCGTGTTGATGTCCCGGGTCCAGACGCCCGCGCCCAAGCCGTACGCCGTGTCGTTGGCGATGCGCACGGCGTCCTCGAAGTCCTGGAAGGCGGTCACCGACACCACCGGGCCGAAGATCTCCTCCTGGAAGATCCGCATGCGGTTGTCGCCCTCGAAGATGGTCGGCTGGACGTAGAAGCCGCCCGCGAGGTCACCCTCCAGTTCCTGGCGACGGCCGCCCGTGAGGAGCTTCGCGCCCTCCCGCCGGCCGATCTCCACGTACGACAGGACCTTCTTCAGCTGCTCCTGCGACGCCTGGGCCCCGATCATCGTGTCCGTGTCCAACGGGTGCCCCGGCACGATCAGTTCGGTGCGGGCCACGGCCGCGTCCAGGAAATCCCCGTACCGGCCCCGCTCGATCAGGGCCCGCGAGGGGTTCGTGCACACCTCGCCCTGGTTGAGCGCGAACATGGTGAAGCCCTCCAGGGCCTTGTCGCGCAGGTCGTCGTCCTGCGACCAGATGTCGTCGAAGAACAGGTTCGGGCTCTTGCCGCCGAGTTCCAGCGTGACCGGCTTCAGGTGCTCGGCCGCGTACTGCATGATCAGCCGCCCCGTCGCCGTCTCCCCGGTGAAGGCGACCTTCGCCACGCGCGGGCTCGACGCGAGCGGCTTGCCGGCCTCCTCGCCGAAGCCGTTGACGATGTTCACCACGCCCGGCGGCAGCAGGTCCGCGACCAGGCCCAGCCAGTAGTGGACGGAGGCCGGGGTCTGCTCGGCCGGCTTGAGGACCACGGTGTTGCCCGCGGCCAGCGCCGGAGCCAGCTTCCACACGGCCATCAGGATCGGGAAGTTCCACGGGATGATCTGCCCGACCACGCCCAGCGGTTCGTGGAAGTGGTAGGCGACCGTGTCGTCGTCGATCTGGCTGAGCGCGCCCTCCTGGGCCCGCAGCGCGCCCGCGAAGTACCGGAACTGGTCGATGGCCAGGGGCAGGTCGGCCGCCAGGGTCTCGCGCACCGGCTTGCCGTTCTCCCAGGTCTCCGCGACCGCGAGGGCCTCCAGGTTCTGCTCCGTCCGGTCCGCGATGCGCAGCAGGATCGACGACCGGTCGGCGACCGAGGTCCGGCCCCAGGCGGGCGCCGCCGCGTGCGCCGCGTCCAGCGCCCGTTCCACGTCCTCGGCGGTGCCCCGGGCGACCTCCGTGAAGGTCTGGCCGTTGACGGGGGAGGGGTTCGCGAAGTACCGCCCGCGGGCGGGCGCGACGTACTCGCCGCCGATGAAGTGGTCGTAGCGCGACGCGTACGACATGAGCGCCCCGTCGGTACCGGGCGCAGCGTAACGGGCCATGGAGTCCTCCCCTTGCCGGGCGCCGGCCGCCGTCGGACAGCGCTCGGGTGGAGGCTAGGAGCGGGCGGGTTGCGGATACGTTGCAGGCCGCCCGCGCCGGCCCGGCCGGGCCCCCAGCTCGCGGTCCAGGGCGCGTACCCGGGCCAGCGCGGCCGGCCTGCCCTCGGGCGGCAGCGCCGCCGCCAGCGCCCGCCACGCCTCCGGGTCGTCAGCGCCCCACGCACTGCACACCCAGTCGGCCAGCAGCCCCGCGTCCGCCCGCGCGATCAGGGCCGCCCGCGCCTGGTCCTCGATCCGCCGGCGCAGCCGGACCACCCCGGGCGCCGTCGAGGCCGGCAGCAGCGGGCCCGGATAGGGGTGGAGGGCCGCGGAGACCGCTCCCGCCGCCAACTGCCGCGTCAGGGCGGTGAAGTCCGCGTCCAGCGGACCGGCCGTGCGATAGGGACGCGACAGCGGTGCCGAGGTCCCCAGCAGCGCGCGCAGCCGGGACATCTCGGCGCGCAGCGTCACCGGAGACACCGACTCGTCCTCGTAGAGGGCGATCGACAGCTCCTCGCCCGACAGGCCCTCGGGGTGATGCGCGAGCAGGGCCATGATCTCGCTGTGCCGGCGGCCCAGCCGCACCCGCCGGCCCCCGCTCACCAGCAGCGCTTCGTCCCTGCCGAGGGCCGTGAGGCAGTCCCGCGGGGCCGGCGGCCCCTCGTCGAGCAGGGCCAGCTGGGCCTCCGCCGCCCGGGCCACCGCCCGTACGAACGCCAGGGAGTGCGGGTGCGCGAGGCCGTCGCCGCCGGTGATGTCCACCGCGCCCAGCAGCCTGCCCGTACGCGGATCACGCACCGGCGCCGCCGCGCAGGTCCACGGGTGCACCCGACGGCTGAAGTGCTCGGCCCCGAAGACCTGCACGGGCTCGCCCACCGCCACAGCCGTACCGGGGGCGTTGGTCCCCATCGCGCCCTCCGCCCAGCGCGTGCCCGGGACGAAGCCCAGGCCCTCGGCCCGCCGCAGGGTGGCCGGTTCGCCCTCCACCCACAGCAGGCTGCCCCGCGCGTCGCACACCGCCAGCAGGTGCGCCCCGTGGGCGGCGAACGCGCCGACGAGATCCCGGAACAGCGGCATCACCCGGGCCAGCGGGTGCTCCTCCCGGTACGGACGCAGCTCCGCGTCCGCCAGCTCCACCCGCGGCGCGCACTCCGGGCTCAGCCGGGCCCGCGCGCACCGCCGCCAGGACCGCGCGATGACCGCCCGCACCGGGGTCTCCACCCGCCCGTCCCGGGTGAACGAGGCGTGCGCCCGGCGCAGTTCGCGCGAGCGGGCCGCCGGATCGGCCCCGTCCGGCAGTGCCACCGACGGATCCCGGTCGCCCATGTCACCCTCCCGTGGTGCCGCGGTACCCGGAGCGCCCCCATCGTCCTCGCGGCACCGCGGCCCCGGCAAGCGGTACGTCGGCCACGGCGCGGGCCGGGCTCCGGCCGGTTCGGGCCGGTTCGGGCCGGAACGCGCGTGGCGGGAGCCGGCCCGGCGCCCGCGGCATCAGCCCGCCGGGTCGGCCTCCAGCGCCGACGCGGGGTCCGGCGCCGACGGGCCCGACGGGATCCACCGGCCCTCCTCGCGGCGGTACGGCCACCAGCGGCCCTCCCGGCCCAGCCGGATCTGGCGGCCCGCCCCCGCCTGCGTCCAGCGCGCCCGGACCCTGCGCAGCACCGGAGCCTCTTCGTCGGCCCCGTCGCCGGCCTCCTCGTCCGCCCAGGCCGCGGCCAGTGCCGCCCGGGCGCGGGCCAGCGTGGCCCGGTCCGGCATCCAGTCGTCCTCCAGCGCGGCCAGGCCCGGGGCCGCGCCGAAGCCCCAGGCGAGCACGGCCAGTTCCATGTCGGCCCGGCTGCGCCCGGTAGCCGCCGCCAGGCGGGAGCGGACCCGGACGTCACCGGCCTCGCGCGTGAGTCGTACGGCGTCTTCCGCCTCCGTGAGCGGGGCCGGCGCGGGGCGGTCGGCGTGGTCCGGAGCGACCGCCTCCGCCAGCAGCCGGAACGCCTCGGCCGCGGCTGCCTGCGCGAGGAACTCCACCGCGTGCACGTCGAGCCCGTCCGGCTCGTCCTCCGTGTCCAGGGCCGGCGGCTGCCCCGGAGCCCGCGGCAGGTCCGGCAGCGGGGGCAGCGGCGGCGACCCCGCCCGCGCCGCCGCGTACGCCTGCTCCGCCGCAACACCCGCGTCGGCAGCCGTCCCGCGCGCGTCCCGGGCCCGGGTCCGCGCCTGGTTCCGGCCCTGGGCCCGGGCGTTCGCGGTGCTGCGCGCCTCCAGCCCGTCCAGCAGCTGCCGTTCGCCGCGGCCGCGAAGGAGCAGCAGGACGAAGGGGTCCTGGTCCAGCAGCCGGGCCACCTGGTAGCAGAGCGCGGCCGTGTGCGGGCAGTGGTCCCACTCGCCGCAGTCGCAGCGCGGATCGAAGTCCCCTATACCGGGCAGCAGTTCCACCCCGGCCGCCGCCGCGTCCTGCGCGAGCTCCGGCGGAACCTCCCGGTCCAGCAGCGCCGCGATGTACCCCGACTCCGCGGCCGCGAGCCCCAGCAGCCGGTCCCACTCTGCCTGCGAGAACTCCTGCACCAGCACGTCCGTCCGGTGCGCCGTCCCGTCCCGGTCGCGCACGACCGCCGTGAGCCCGCCCGGACGCACCGAGACCGCCCCCACCGCGCCCGAGCGCGCGACCCGGCGGCCCTGGCGGACCTGCTCGCCGTCGAGCGCGCTGTCCTCCAGGGCGCGCAGCCAGGCATGGCCCCACCAGGTCCGGGCGAAGTGGCGCCCGGGCGCGGGCGGGAGCGCCGCGAAGGTCTTCTCGTACGGGTCCCCGGTCTGGTTCATCGCCCACTCCCCGCGGCCGGGCGCAGCGCCACGAGTTCGGCCAGTTCGGCATCGGTCAGTTCGGTCAGCGCGCTCTCGCCGCCCGCGAGGACGGCGTCGGCCAGCGCCCGTTTGCGTTCGAGGAGGCGTGCGATGCGGTCCTCGACGGTGCCCTCGGCAATGATGTGGTGGACCTGTACGGGCTGGGTCTGGCCGATGCGGTAGGCGCGGTCGGTGGCCTGTTCCTCGACGGCCGGGTTCCACCAACGGTCGAAGTGGACGACGTGGCCGGCGCGGGTGAGGTTCAGGCCGGTGCCGGCGGCCTTGAGGGACAGCAGGAAGACGGGGACCTCACCGGCCTGGAAGCGGTCCACGAGCTCCTCGCGGCGTGCGACCGGGGTGCCGCCGTGCAGGAGCTGCGAGGCGATCCCCCGGGCCGACAGGTGCCGCTCGATCAGCCGGGCCATCGTCACGTACTGCGTGAAGACCAGCACCGAACCGCCCTCGGCAACGATCGTGTCCAGCAGCTCGTCCAGCAGGGCGAGCTTGCCCGAGCGGTGCGGCAGCCGGGGCTGCTCCTCCTTCAGGTACTGGGCGGGGTGGTTGCAGATCTGCTTGAGCGAGGTCAGCAGCTTGACCACCAGGCCGCGCCGCTCCATCCCGTCCGCCTCCGCGATCGCCGCGAGGGTCTCGCGTACGACGGCCTCGTAGAGCGCGGTCTGTTCGCCGGTGAGGGACACCGCGTGGTCGGTCTCCGTCTTCGGCGGCAGCTCGGGCGCGATACCGGGGTCGGACTTCTTGCGCCGCAACAGGAACGGCCGTACCAGCGCGGCCAGGCGGACCGCCGCCTGCGGGTCGCGGCCGCTCTCGACCGGTTCGGCGTAGCGGGCGCGGAAGGTACCGAGGCGGCCCAGGATCCCCGGCGTCGTCCAGTCGAGGACGGCCCACAGCTCGGAGAGGTCGTTCTCCACCGGAGTGCCGGTCAACGCCACGCGGGCCCGCGCCGGGACGGTCCGCAGGGCCTTGGCGGTGGAGGAGTGCGGGTTCTTGACGTGCTGCGCCTCGTCGGCGACGACCAGGCCCCAGTCGGTGGCGGCGAGCGCGGGCGCGTCCAGACGCATCGTGCCGTACGTGGTGAGCACGAACTCCCCGGCGCCGGGCGTGGGGCCGGCCAGGCTGCGGGCCGGCCCGTGGAAGCGGCGCACGGGGGTGCCGGGCGCGAACTTCTCGATCTCCCGCTCCCAGTTGCCCAGCAGCGAGGCCGGGCACACCACCAGGGTGGGGCCGGCGGTGGCCGCGCCCGGGCGGTTGCGGTGCAGGTGGAGCGCGATGAGGGTGACGGTCTTGCCCAGGCCCATGTCGTCGGCGAGGCAGGCCCCGAGGCCGAGCGAGGTCATCCGGGCCAGCCAGCGCAGGCCGCGCAGCTGGTAGTCGCGCAGGCTGGCCCGGAGCCCGGGCGGGGCAGCGATCCCCTCGTCTTCCCGCGCGTCGCCGGTGAGCCGTGCGCGCAGGCGTTCCACCGCGCCGGAGGCCTCCACGGCGACCCGCTCGCCGTCGATCTTCGCGGATCCGGTGAGTACGGCGGCCAGCGCGTCCACGGCGGCGACCGTACGGTCCTGGAGCGCGCGGGCCCGGCGGGCCTCGGCGGGGTCGATCAGCACCCACTGGTCGCGCAGCCGCACCAGGGGGCGGTTCGCCTCGGCGAGGCGGTCCAGCTCGGCGGGGGTGAGGTCGCCCCGGTCGCCGAGGGCGTGGCGCCAGCTGAAGGAGAGCAGGGCGCCGGGCGAGAGCAGACCGGAGGGAAGGGAGCTCCCGGCGGTGTCCTGCGTGTCCGGGGAGCCGGGACGTGTCGGGGACGGGGGGCCGACGACGGCGCGCGGGGTCAGCCCGCGGACGAGCCCGCGCGGCCAGTGCACCTGCACCCCGTCGGCGGCGAGCGCGGCGGCGGCTTCGCCGAGCAGCTCCGTGACCTCCTCGTCGGCGAGCTCGACGGAGTCCGGGACGGCAGCGCCCAGCAGCGGGGCGAGTGGTGGCCACAGCCGGGCGGCCCGGCGCAGGGCCCGCAGGGCGTCCAGCCGGGCGCCGGGCGGGAAGGCGGCAGCGGCGGCTCCGGAACCGGCCCAGACGTCGGCGGCGTCGGCGACCAGCGCGGCATCGGCCGGGCTGTGCATCTGGAGGACGGCGCGAAAGCCCCCGGCGCGCCCGGCGGCTTCGGAGGCGGTGGTGGCCCCGTCCGCCTCGGCCGCGGCGCGAGCCCCGGCGGCCCCGGCGGCTTGGGGTGCCCGGCCGGGTTCCCGGGTGAGCTCGATCCGGAGGGAAAGGCGCGCGCCGGCATCGTGACCGGCGGCCACCTCCGCGGCCCACTCGCGCAGGTCGGGGCGTCGCTCGGCCGGGCGCGCCGCGAAGGCGGGCCCACCGGCGGCCGCGGGCGCCGCGGGGGAGCGCGGCAGGGTGTCGGCGACCGCGTCGAGGAAGGCGCGCAGCAGCGGCTCCGCGGCGGGCAGCCGGGGCGGCCCCTGCAGATCGAGCGCCCCCTCCGGATCGATCGGTACGCAACGGGCGGCGGGCGGCATGGCGGCGGCCAGGGCGCGCACTTCGTCGAGGTCGACCGCTTCCAGTGGCCCGATCCGCCAGGCGTCGTGGCCGGCGGGGCTGACGCCCGGCAGTAGTTTGCCCTGCGCGGCGAACCGCAGGGCCAGCAGCGCGGCGGCGCCCCAGAAGGCGGTGCTGCCGCTGTCGGCCGCGGTTTCGGCCCGGGTGCGAGCGCGGGTCAGCACGGGGAGGGCCTCGTCGATGGTCAGCACGAGTGCGCGCACGGGGGTCCGCCGCAGGTCGGGAGTGACGACGGTCAGCTCCTCGAAGCTGCCCGCGCCCGTCCACGGGCGCGCACCCGTGCCTGTTCCGTCCGCCTGCCAGAGGGCGATCCGGCCGCCGCGGGCCGGGTCGCCGGGAAGGAAGACGGCGGAGCGGTTGATGAGGTCGGAGATCTCGGGGAGCACGCATTCCTCAAATTTGACTACCAGAGTCGGGGTGGCCGAGGGTACCTCAACCCGTGCCCCGGGAACGCGCGGTCGTGGCGGCGCGTTGAGGGGGTAGTGGTCGACGTCACAAGGAAGGTGTCCGCAGATGTCCAACAGCGGAAAGGTCGCGGTTGCCGGAGTGGTGGCAGCCATCGTGTTGTTCTGGGCGGTGGGTTTCTGGGCGGGCCTGCTGGTCCTGATCGGGGTGCCGGCCGCGGCCTACCTCCTGCTGGACTCGTCCCAGCGGCGTCGGGTGCGCGGTCTGTCCAGCAAGCAGATCGGCCGCTGACGGCGGCGCGGCGCGAGCCGCGCGGCGAAGGTCGTTCCGAGGAGAGGAGAGACCGGGCTCCGGTTGGCGGGCGGAGCCCGGCGGACGTGGCCGCGGGGCAGGTGTTCGGCGCGGTCCGCCCGGAGCGGCCGGCTCAGGCCGCGCCGCTCACGACCACGGGCGGGAGGTCGGCTTCGAGCAGCATCTGGGACGCGTGGTCCACGAGGTTGCGCAGCACCGGCTGGTAGGCCTCGTCACCGCCCAGCTCGTCCAGGATCCGGTAGGCCTCGGCGCGGAAGCCGTCGATCTCCGCGCGGTAGCGGTCGAGGGCGACGGGCGCCCGAAGGAGGCTCGCGAGTTCCGCCCTGGCCTGATGTGACCGGCTCGCGGCGGCGCACAGCCCCAGGATGTGTTCCCGGGAAAGCGGCGACGCGTCCTCGAGCACGGAGGCGAGCAGATAGGTCACCGTGCCGTTGAGCAGGTCCTCGTCGCGGCCGGACAGGATGTCTTCCTGATCGTTGAAGATCTGCCACAGGATTCCGAAGACGTAGCCGAATTCGCGCCACAATTCGACCTTCTCGTCCGTGGTGCCCGAGAATATGGCGGCCATTGCCGTGATCATGCCGAAGGGTGCACCGGATTTGCCGCGGTACGTCTCCACCACCGATTTGCGGGAGGCGCTGCAGATGTCTCCGCGCATGTCGTCTATCTGGCCGTCGACGCCTATGATCCAGCCGTTCAGGATCTCGGTTATCAGAGCGCCGTGCGCCGCCTCCGGAAGATCTTGCGCCAGGATGATCTGAATGGGTAGCGCATTTCCGGTGATGACGGAGGCGAGTAGTGCTTCGTCCTCGGTGAGCTCGCCGGAGATCGACGCGCCGTTGGCGTCGGCCAGGTCGTCGAGATAGCAGGCCGAGGTCCACCACAGCAGGTGCACCGCCGACAGGGGAAGGGCCGGCCCGGGATTCCCCGTCTCTATCGCGTGCGTGAGCAACGGGAGCACCGACAGGGGATGTCTCAGTTTGCGCTGCTCCAAGAGCTTGGCCACGGAGTTCCTGGTGGTCGCCGCGACCGGGCCGAGCCGGTCCAGAGCGGTTTCGATCTCCGCATCGATGTCCTGTGCGACCTTGCGGTGCAGGTCCAGGTACGACATGGAATTCAAGAGTGGCCTCCATCATGGAATGAGCGTGGGGGTGAGGTGCGCACCCTTTGAGCCGTGTGACTGGCCGATTCGATCATTCCGGAGGAGGGGGATCCAGAGCGATTTTCAGTCGCCCTGGCCGAATCCCATTAGTTGAGGCGTTAAACTACCGGCGGTAACAATGATTTTCCGCCAGTGAATCGATCAGTAGTAGCCATCCATCAAGGTGGTCGCCCAGTCGGGCTGCCGCAGTTCACCGCGCGGCCCGAATTCGACCATGTAGGGCTTCAGGTCGAGGACCGGTGTGCCGTCCACGGCGTCGAGCCCCTCCACGTGGACGTCCAGTCCCTCCACCTTCACCACCCGGCACCGCGAGACGCCCAGCCGGTTGGGCCTGTTCTTGCCGCGCTGCGCGAAGATGCCGACCAGCGGCCAGTCCGGGTTGTTACGCGGGTGCCGCGCACCCGTCTCGACCTTCTCCGCCGGCACCCGGTCGAAGTGGTAGACGACCTCGACGTGCGAGAACTCCTCCAGCCCGTACAGGGCTTCCGGGCCGAACCGGTCGCCGTCCAACCGGATCACGGCCGTCTCCCGCCCCCAGTCGTCGTCCGCGACTTCGGCGCGACCACCCACGACCACACCCACCGGCTCCGACTCCACCACCGTGTCCCCCTCGTGCCGTCGCCCGCGCGTACGCCGTTCGTCCGCGCGCCGCTGTTCGTCCCTCTCCCGCGGCCCGGTCCGGCCGAGGGTCACGCCGGCCGGACCGCGACGCCGTCGAGCGCCGCCAGCAGGTCCGTCAGGTCGGGATCCCCCTTCCGGGGGACCGTGAGCACCTCGCCCGGTTCTTCGTCCAGGAGGACGAAGGCCGCCTCGCCGGTGCGGGCCACCAGCGACCAGCCGGGCCCGTCCACGCGCAGGGTCCGGGCCCCCTCGCCGGCGAAGGAGGACCGCACGCGGCCGGGCGGCGGCGGCGTTCGCGTGTACTCCAGCGCCTGCTCCAGAGCACGCTTGAGTCCGGGATGCGCCGCGGCCGCGGCTCCGCCGTCCGTCGCCACGCGCTCGCGCCAGTCGGCCCATTCCCGTGCGATCTGGTCCGCGCCCAGTCGGCGCTGCACCGGGCCCCACGCCTCCGCCGAGGGCGGCGCCAGGGGCACCCGCCCCGTACCGTCCGCACCCTGCTCCGGATCGTGCGGCTCCGGGATCCCCGACGCGGCCACCGACAACTCCACCGGCCAGCCCGCCAGCGAGACCACGATCGTCCGCTCGTCTGGCGACAGGTCGTATTCCATGCCGCAGTCCCAGGAGGCGATGGCAGCGGCCACGAGCGAGACGTCGTCGACGACGACCGTCCAGCGCGCCCCCTCCTCGTCCTGGCCCAGCACCAGCCCGTACCCCTCCCGGTTGGGCGCCACGCCCAGCAGGGAGCAGGCCTCGGGGAAGTCGTCACCCAGGAAGCTGGGGAACTGCGCGGGGGTCAGGAGTACGGCGGTCAGCACGTACAGCGAGCCGCCACCCTCGTCGTCGGACACCTGGCCTCCAGCTTGCTCTCTCGTCGGCGCACCTTAACCAGCGGGTAACCCGCGCGTCGAGAGCTTGCGGGCCACGATTTCCAAGGCTGCTACCTGCACGTAGAGTTGGGGACCCGCCACAGAAAGGGACACCCGGTGCAGCGTTACGACCGGCTGAAGGAGATCCTCCGGCTCGACCCGGACAAGGACTTCCTCGCCATCTACCGGCTCACCGCCACCTACGAGTTCCCCTGGGACTTCACCCGCGCCCTGGAGCTCGCGCTGTTCCGGACGTACGCCGTCCCCCGAATCGGCGGCCTGCTGGCCGAGACCGCCGAGTTCACCGACCGGGCCCAGAAGCGCTACGACGACACCGCGCTGCTCCTCGACGCGGTCGTCGAGCACGGCTTCGACAGCGACACCGCGCGCACGGCCATCCGCCGCGTCAACCAGATGCACCGCAGCTACGACATCTCCAACGACGACATGCGCTACGTGCTGTGCACGTTCGTGGTGATTCCGGCACGCTGGCTGGACGCCTACGGCTGGCGTCCGATGACCTACCACGAGCGCCGGGCGAGCGCCAACTACTACGCCACGCTCGGCCGACACCTGGGCATCACGGACATCCCGGACTCCTACGAGGAGTTCGAAGCCACCCTCGTCGCCTACGAAGCGGCCCACTTCGGCTGGGACGAAGGGGCCCGCAAGGTCGCCGACTCCACCCTCGACCTGATGGCGTCCTGGTACCCGGCGCCGCTCGCACCCGCCGTGCGCCGAGGGGGGATCGCCCTTCTCGACGATGCGCTGATCGACGCCTTCCGGTACGAGGCCCCCCACGCCGGTGTGCGGAAGCTGGTGCAGGGCGCGCTGCGGCTGCGGGGCCGTGCGGTCCGGCTGCTGCCCCCGCGCAGGGCCCCGCACTACGCCCGCCAGAACCCGGAGATCAAGGGCTACCCGGGTGGCTACGACGTGGGCGAGCTCGGCACGTTCCCCGTGCCCGGTTCGGGCGCCTGCCCCGTGCCGCATCCGCGCCGGCCCGCCGGGGCCGAGGCCCAGCCCCCGGCCTGATCCCGGGCACCTCCGCGGGCGCCGGGCGCGGTGCCGTCGTACAGGTGTGTCAGGGCCGGCGCAGGGCCAGCGCCAGGAAGCGGTGGTCCTCGTCGGCGTACGAGGTCATGTCCCAGCCTGCGGCGGACAGGAGCGGGCCGAGGTTGTGTTCGGCCCGCAGGTCCTGCGGGGTCAGCTCGCGGCCCTGGCGTGCGGCGAGCGCCGCCCGCCCGATCGGGTGGAAGAGCGCCAGTCGGCCGCCGGGGCGGACCACCCGCGACAGCTCGCGCAGGTTCGCCGCCGGATCGGGCAGGTGCGCGACGAGCCCGGAGGCGAACACCGCGTCCAGGGCCTCGTCGCGCAGGGGCAGCCGGGCCACGTCGGCGAGCAGCAGCGCACCCTCGGCGGCGCGTCCGGCCCGCCGTGCGGCGGCCAGCATCTGAGGGGTGAGGTCCACGCCCAGCACGGTCCCCTCGGGTCCGACGGCGGCCCGCAGTGCGCCCAGGGCCCGCCCGGTGCCGCAGCCCGCGTCGAGCACGCGGTCCCCGGGCCGCAGCCCGAACTCCCTCACGGCGGCGGCGAAGGCGGGTCCGTCCTGCGGGAACTTGCGGTCCCAGTCGGCGGCCCGCGCCCCGAAGAACTCCTGCACGTGCGTGTGGTCTTCGCTCATGGGCCCATGATCCCCCACCCCCGCCCGCCCGGCTGTCCAAGGACCGTGCGCAAGGTGGCACGCGGGGTGATCGAAGGTGAACGTAGCTCTGTCATATTCCAGCACTTCCAGCTGCTTTCGAAATGCGCCCCCTGTTCGCGCCCTCACCCGGACTAGCGTCCGTTGGCCATGGGACACCTGGGACATCTGGACCACGCCGCCTACGGCTGGCTGACACCCGTGCTGTCATACGTGATGGCATCGATCGGCGCCGCCCTCGGGCTGCGCTGCACCGTCCGCGCCCTCGCCGCGACCGGAGCCGTCCGCCGCAACTGGCTCCTCACCGCGGCCTCCGCCATCGGAACCGGCATCTGGACCATGCACTTCGTCGCGATGCTCGGCTTCGAGGTCACCGGCACGGAGATCCACTACAACGTGCCGCTCACCATCCTGAGCCTGCTCGTCGCCATGCTGGTCGTCGGCGCCGGAGTCTTCGCCGTCGGCTTCGGCAAGGCGCGCGGCCGTTCCCTCGTACTGGGCGGCCTCACCACCGGCCTCGGCGTCGCCAGCATGCACTACCTGGGCATGGCGGCCCTGCGCCTGCACGGCGAGGTCTCCTACGACCCGCTCCTCGTCGGGCTCTCCGTCGTCATCGCCGTGGTCGCTGCCACCGCCGCCCTGTGGGCCGCGCTCAACATCAAGTCGCCCGTGGCCGTTGCCGCCGCCTCCCTGGTCATGGGCGCGGCCGTCAGCAGCATGCACTACACGGGGATGACGGCGGTCGCCGTCAGCGTCAGCCCCTCGGACGCGGCCCTGCCCGGAGCCACCGCGATGCAGTTCATCTTCCCGCTCGCCGTCGGACTGGGCTCCTACCTGTTCATCACCGCCGCCTTCGTCGCGCTGTCCCCGACAGCCGACGAGCGCGCCGCCTCCGCCTCCGCCCGTCACCTGGGGGAGCACACCGCGGCCGCGCACTGACCCGTTCCGCCCGCCCCGTGCGGTGGGCCGCGCACGTCCCATCGCACGGCCCGCCCGCCGTCCGACGATCCACCCCCGCCGTCGGACGACCCCCACCATCCGCCGATCCACCCATCGACCGACCGCGCCCGTAGGCACCGCCCGGAACGAGGAGCCCATGCGAACACCCCGCAAAAGACCGGAAGCAGCGGCGCCGCGGCTGTCCGCGCCCCCGGCACGCGGCCGCCGGGCCCACGCCGGGCCGCCGGCCGAGGAACGGGCGCAGGACCGCGCCCGGCAGCAGCCGCACCGGGCGGACGGCGCCGGCCCGCCCGGCCCGCCCGGCCCTGCCGTCCCGCGCGAGCGCGGCCCCCGGCTGCGGCTGCGCCCCGCCACCGTCCGCGCGAAGATCGTCTCCCTGCTGATGGTGCCGGTCGTCTCGCTCCTCGCGCTCTGGGCCTTCGCCACCGTCAACACCGCCCAGGACATAGCCCGGCTGGGGCGGGTCCAGCAGGTCGACTCCGAGATACGCGCCCCCATTGCCGCCGCCGTGACCGAGCTCCAGGCCGAACGGCGCGCAGCCGTCCGCCTCCTGGCCGACCCCGCCGCCGACGCGGGCGCCCTCGACCAGCAGGCCCGCCGCACCGACAGCGCCGTCCGCAGCCTGCGGCTCGGCGACCGCCACACCGTCGCCGACTCCGGCGACTACCGCTCGGACACCGTGGTCCGGCTGGACGCCTTCGTCGTCGCCGCCGAGGCGCTGGGATCGGCCCGGAAGGACATCACCGACCGCCGCGCCACCCCCGAGGCCGCTCTCGCGATCTACACCCGGGTGGTCGACGCCGCATTCGCCGTGGGCGGCTCCCTCTCGGGGGGCGAGAACGCCGAACTCGGCCCCGACGCGCGGGTCCTGCTCGAATTCGCCCGAGCCGCGGAACTCCTGTCGCGCGAGGACGCCCTGCTCGCCCTGCCGGGCCAGCGCAGCGCCGAAACCATTCGGCAGCTGACCGGCGCCGTCGAGTCCCGCCGGGCGCTCACCGAGACCGCGGCCCGCGACCTGCCCGCCGCCCAGCAGGACGCCTGGCAGTCCGTCGCCAAGAGCGCCGCCTACGCCGACCTCACCGGTGCCGAGGACCGCGCACTGGCCGCCGGCACCTCCAAGGACGCCCGCGGCGCGCCCGCCGGATGGGAAACCGCCCACAGTCGGATCAGCACCTCGATGCGCGAGATCGAGGAGGCCGCGCACACCGCGGCCGCAGACCGCGCCGACCCCGTCGCCGAAGGGGCGTTCAGCCCCGCGGGGGCCGCCGTCCTGCTGGGCCTGGCAGCCGTCGCCGCCTCCCTCGTCATCTCCGTCCGGATCGGCCGGGTCCTGGTCGTCGAACTGGTCTCGCTGCGCAACACCGCCCTGGAGATCGCCCACCGCAAGCTCCCGGGCGCGATGGAGCGGCTGCGCGCCGGCGAGGAGATCGACGTCGCCGCCGAGACCCCGGTCGGCCCGCCTGCCGACGACGAGATCACCCAGGTCGGCGAGGCGCTGTGCACCGTACACCGGGCCGCGCTGAGCGCCGCCGTCGAGCGGGCGGAACTCGCCAGCGGAGTCTCCGGCGTCTTCGTCAACCTCGCCCGCCGCAGCCAGGTCCTCGTGCACAAGCAGCTCACCCTGCTCGACTCCATGGAGCGGCGCGCCGACGACCCGAACGAGCTCGGCGACCTCTTCCGCCTCGACCACCTGACCACCCGGATGCGCCGGCACGCGGAGAGCCTGATCATCCTCTCGGGTGCGGCCCCCGGCCGGGCCTGGCGGATGCCGGTCCCCCTCACCAACGTCGTCCGGGCCGCCGTCTCGGAGATCGAGGACTACCCGCGCGTCGAGGTACGCCAGCTCGCCGAGGCCGCGGTGGTCGGCGGAGCCGTCGCCGACCTCACCCACCTCCTCGCGGAACTCATCGAGAACGCCGCCCAGTTCTCGCCCCCGCACACCAAGGTCAGGGTCAGCGGCGAACCGGTCGGCACCGGCTACGTCCTGGAGGTCGAGGACCGCGGGCTGGGGATGGGCCGCGAAGCCCTGGGCGACGCCAACCGGCGCATCGAGCAGTCCGAGGACCTCGACCTCTTCGACAGCGACCGCCTCGGCCTGTTCGTGGTCAGCCGCCTCTCGGCCCGCCACGGCGTGAAGGTGCACCTGCGCACGTCGCCCTACGGCGGCACCACCGCCGTGGTGCTCCTGCCCCACTCCATGCTCCAGGGCGCCATCACCGTCGGGGACCCGGCCGCCGGACCCGCCGAGGCGGGTTCGGGCCCCGGGCACCGGGAGGAGCGGCCGGCCGGTCCGGTCCGGTCGGCTCCTTCGTCGCCCGTGCCGCAGCGGCAACCGGCCGCGGCCGCGCAGCATCCCCCCGCCGTGGCGGTCGTACGGGACGACGCGCGCGGCCCGGCCGCCGTACGGGACGACGCGCGCGGCATCCCGGCCCGGGACGCCGCCGCCCCCGCGGCGGCCCAGGAGCCGCGTCCGGCACCGGTGGCGCCCCTGCGGCCGCGCGCCGCCGGTGGCGCGGGCATCCGTACGGAGGCCGCCGCACCCGCCTCGGCCCCGGTGGCGGCCTCCGCCTCGGCCTCGGTGACGGAACTGCCGCGCCGGGTGCGCCAGGCCAGCCTCGTTCCGCAGCTCCGGGAGGCCCCCACGCCCAAGGAGCCGGCCGGTGTCCGACTGCCCGAGGACCCTCCGGGCCGCAGCCCGGAGGAGGCCCGGGACCGGCTGGCGGCCTACCGGGCGGGATGGGTCCGCGGCGCCGAGGAGAACTCCCCCCACGCAGGCAGCGAAGGAGAAGTGTGATGATCGAACACCAGAAGGTCGGCCACGACGGCATCCGCAGGTCGGGGGAGCTCGACTGGCTCCTGGACGACCTGGTGCACCGGGTCGTCGAGGTCCGGCACGCCGTGGTCCTCTCCAACGACGGCCTGGCGGTCGGCGCCTCCAGCGCGCTCAGCCGGGAGGACGCCGAGCACCTGGCGGCGGTGGCCTCCGGCTTCCACAGCCTGGCCAAGGGCGCGGGCCGGCACTTCCACGCCGGGGGCGTGCGCCAGACGCTGGTCGAGATGGACGAGGGCTTCCTCTTCGTCGCGGCGGCCGGCGACGGCTCCTGCCTGGCCGTGCTCAGCGCCGCCGGCGCCGACATCGGCCTGATCGCCTACGAGATGGCCCGGCTGGTGAAGCGGGTCGGCGAACACCTCTACACCCCGCCCCGGTTCGCGGCCCGGCCGCCGGCCGCCGGCTGAGGGCGGCGGTCCGGCACATGAACGGCCAGTGGTACGACGCCGAAGCGGGCCCGCTCGTCCGCCCGTACGCCATGACCGGGGGGCGTACCAAGCCGGGACCGCACGGGGTCCGCTTCGACCTGATCGCCCTGGTCGCGGTGGATCCGCAGGGCGGCGCGGACGAGGCGGCCGAGTCCCTGCTCGGCCCCGAACACCGGGCACTGCTGGGGCTCTGCCGGTCCGAGACCCAGTCGGTGGCGGAACTCGCCGCCGACGCCGACCTGCCCGTTG
Source organism: Streptomyces erythrochromogenes (assembly GCF_036170895.1). Classification (NCBI taxonomy): domain Bacteria; kingdom Bacillati; phylum Actinomycetota; class Actinomycetes; order Kitasatosporales; family Streptomycetaceae; genus Streptomyces; species Streptomyces erythrochromogenes. Next base: position 7,136,337 of record NZ_CP108036.1, read on the forward strand.
GAGTCGTGCGGGTGCTCCTCGGGGACCTGCTGGAGGGCGGGCACGTCAAGGTCAGCCGCCCGGTGCCGCCCGCCCAATTGCCGGACGAGCGGATTCTGCGTGAAGTCATCGAGGGATTGAGAGCGCTTTGATGGGACAGCACGACAACCGAACCTTCGGATCCTCCGGTTCCTCCGGACGGGCCGGCGACGCCGACACCGACGTGGAAGCCGACGCTCCGGACACGGAACCGGGATCGGTGGAGGAGGACGGCGAACTGGCCGCGCTCGCACTGAAGATCCTCGTGGCGGGTGGCTTCGGGGTGGGCAAGACCACGCTGGTCGGGGCGGTGAGCGAGATCCGGCCGCTGCGCACCGAGGAGCAGCTGAGCGAGGCGGGTGAACGGGTCGACGACACGGGCGGCGTCGCCCAGAAGACGACCACGACCGTGGCCATGGACTTCGGGCGGATCACCATCCGGTCCGGGCTGTCCCTCTACCTGTTCGGCACGCCGGGGCAGGACCGGTTCTGGTTCCTGTGGGACGAGCTGTCCACGGGGGCGCTGGGTGCGGTGGTGCTCGCCGACACGCGGCGGCTGGAGGACTGCTTCCCGGCGGTCGACTACTTCGAGCACCGGCGCATCCCGTTCGTGGTCGCCGTGAACTGCTTCACGGAGGCGCGGCGGTACGGGGCGCACGACGTCTCGCGCGCGCTCGACCTGGAGCAGGGGACGCCGGTGGTGCTGTGCGACGCACGGGACAAGGACTCGGGGAAGGAAGTGCTGATCAGGCTGGTCGAGTACGCCGGGCGGGTGCACACCGCCCGGCTGCTGGACTCGGTGGGGCCGCAGGCCGGTTCCGTGTGAACCGGACCTGCCGCGGGGGTGGGTCAGTCGGACACCCCGGCGACGGAGATCACCTTGTCGATCGGGACGCGGACCAGCAGCTCGCTGGGCACGGCGTTGCGGCGGCCGAACGCCTCGGCCTCCGCCTCGCCCATGTAGCGGGCGGCGATGCGGGTCGCCCAGGCGAGCATCTCGTCCGCGGCGTCGGCGTATTCGCTGATCTCCGCGCGGCCCTGGAGGACGACGTAGGAGAAGGGCGGACGGTCATCGTCCACGCAGAGCGCGACGCGGCCGTCCCTGGCCAGATTGCGCCCCTTGACTGTGTCCTTCCCGGTGTTGAAGACGAAGGAGTCCCCGTCGAGTACGAACCAGACGGGGGCGACGTGCGGACTTCCGTCCTCGCGGACGGTGGAGAGCTTGCCGGTGCGGGTGGAATGGGAGACGAATGCCCGCCATTCCTCTTGAGTCATCTTCTTCGCCATGGGCACATCCTCCTTGCCCGAAAGGCGCTGGTGGGGAAGGCTTGCGGCACGAGTATGCGGGGTGGGGCGCGGCCGAACGGGCCGCGTCAACGGGGAGGGGCTTGGAATGGCACTGGACAAGCAACTGGACTGGCTGCTGGACGACCTGACTCGCAGGGTTCCGCAGGTGCGGCACGCGGTGGTCCTGTCCAATGACGGCCTGGTGACGGGGGCGAGCGCGGGGCTGCCGAGGGAGGACGCGGAACACCTGGCGGCCGTCGCGGCCGGACTGCAGAGCCTGGCGAAGGGCTCGGGGCGGCACTTCAGGGCCGGCGAGGTCCGGCAGACGATGGTCGAGTACGACGACGGGGCGCTCTTCGTCATGGCGGCGGGTGCGGGCAGCTCCCTGTGCGTGCTGAGTGCGGCCGAGGCGGACATCGGCCAGGTCGCGTACGAGATGACGCTGCTGGTCAACCGGGTGGGCGAGCACCTTGGAGTGGCGGAGCGACGCATCACCGGCGGCTGAGCCGGCAGCAGCGCGGGGCGGGCCCGGGGCGCGCTCGGGCGGGGCGGTGGCGTGGAGGTTGTCCACAGGCCTCGCGAGTGTCGTTGCAGAGAGTTACGGTCTTCACGCAGAGTAATCGCTGCTCGTGGGGGAGGACCGTGATGACGCAGATGGTGACCGCGCCGCCGCAGGACAAGGCCGCGCGCGAGGGGGAGAAGGCGGTCGTACGTGCCGACGGCGCCGTAGAGGCGCTGATGGGCAGTGCGCAAGCCGCCGGGGAACTGGGCTTGACCCGGGGTGAGTTGGCCAGGGCAGTCCAGCTGGGGATCGTACGAGCCGGACCGCCGACGGCCGGCGGGGCCTCGCGCTTCGCGCGGGCGGAGCTGGCGCGGGTGCGGGCCGCGACCGCCGGCCTGCCGGACGCGCTGCGCCGACAGGTCGAGACGGTGGCCGGGGCCCAGGCGGCGGCCGAGGTGCTGGGGGTCGGCCCGAGCCGGTTCACCCGGCTCGCGCGCTGCGGACACCTCACCCCCGTCGGCTACCGGATCAACCGCTACCGCGCCGTCGTGTGGCTCTATCTGACCGCGGAGCTGGGGGAGTTCGCCGACCGGGAGCCGGGGATGCTGCGCGGGACGGCGCCCGCCGAGGACAGGGAAGTGCTGGCGGCCAAGGGGGACCTGCGCCCACGCACCTGGCGCGGACGGCACGTGGGGCTCCTGCTGAGACGGACCGCCGATCCCTGGGCGCGCGCGGCCGTACTGGCCGGCGTACTCCCCGAGGACGAGCTGCGCGCGGCCGTGCCCGATCCGGCGGAGCGGATCGTGCTGGCCGCGCTCGCCCCGCCCCCGCCGTACGGGCATCCGCAGGTCCCCGCCGCCGCGGCGGTGGCGGAGGGGCTGCTGCGGGCCGGCCCGCCGGACGAAATCCACTGGTACCGCACCAGCCTGGAGTTCGCCCTGACGGGTGCCCGGGGTCAGTCGAAGTCGACGGGGGAGAGGGGGCCGACGTAGACCCAGGCACCGGCCTCGCGGGCGAAGCTGCTGTGCTCGTGCAGCGAGCCGGTGTGCCGGCCCTCGCGGTAGTGCGCGCGGAACTCCACCGAGCCCTCCGTCTCGAACATCCCGCCGCGTTCCGTGGCGAGGATCTCCAGCCGCTCCCAGCGCTGCCCGGGATCCAGGTCGAGGACGGCCGGGCGCGTCGAGGGGTCCCAGGAGCGCAGCAGGTAGGCGGTGTCACCGACGGCGAAGGCACTGAAGCGGGAGCGCATCAGCAGCTCGGCCGTGGGTGCCTGCCGTTCACCGGAGTGGAAGCGGCCGCAGCACTGCGGATAGGCGGCGGGCAGCCCGCAGGGGCACGGCATGGCGGGGGTGGGCATGGGTCTGCTCAGTTCTTCGGTGCGGGATCGGACGGCCGACCCGACTGGTCCGGGCGCGGCGGCTTGGCGGGGTACGGGCGGAAGAGGCCTTCCTGGACCACGGAGACCAGCAGCCTGCCCTCCAGGTCGTAGATGCGGCCCCGGGCCAGGCCGCGGCCGCCGTGCGCGATGGGGGACTCCTGGTCGTACAGGAACCACTCGTCCGCCCGGAACGGCCGGTGGAACCACATGGCGTGGTCGAGCGAGGCCATGTCGAAACCGCGCATCCCCCACAGGGGTTCCACGGGGATGCGCACGGCGTCGAGGAGGGTCATGTCGCTGGCGTAGGTGAGGGCGCAGGTGTGCACGAGCGGGTCGTCGCCCAGCGGGCCGACGGCGCGCATCCACACCGCGCTGCGCGGATCGGCTCCCTTGAGCTCCTCGGGAGTCCAGCGGAGCCGGTTCACGTAGCGGATGTCGAAGGGCTGGCGGCGGGCCATCCGCTCCAGCGCCTCCGGCAGCGCCCCGAGGTGCTCGCGGATCTCGTCCGCGACCTTGGGGAGCGTGTCGGGATGGGGGTAGTGGTGGGGAGGCAGCTGGTGCTCGATGCTGCCGTCCTCCGGATGATGGAAGGAGGCGGTGAGATTGAAGATCGTCTTGCCCTGCTGGACCGCGGTGACCCGGCGCGTGGTGAAGGACCGCCCGTCGCGCACCCGCTCCACCTGGTACACGATCGGCACCCCGGGGATGCCGGGGCGCAGGAAGTACGCGTGCAGCGAGTGGACCGGGCGGTCGCTCTCGACGGTGCGGCCCGCGGCCACCAGCGCCTGGCCGGCGACCTGGCCGCCGAAGACGCGCTGGAGGGACTCCTGCGGGCTGGCGCCGCGGAAGATGTTGACCTCGATCTGCTCCAGATCGAGCAGATCGACCAGTCTCTCGGCGGGGTTCGTCATTAGAGGATCTCCACTGTCGGGTCCGGGCGGTCCGGCGGCGTGCCGGATCAGGTCACAGGGCGCCGAGCTCGCCGACCGAGGTGACCCGGACGACCGCCCGGCCCTCCTCGTCGGAGGCGGCCAGATCGACCTCGGCGCTGATGCCCCAGCCATGGTCGCCCCCCGGGTCGGCGAAGGTCTGGCGGACGCGCCACAGGCCGTGCGCGGGGTCCTCCTCGATCTGGAGGAGCTTCGGGCCGCGGGCGTCGGGGCCGGTGCCCAGGTCGTCGTACTCGTCCCAGTACGCGTCCATGGCCTCGCCCCAGGCGTCGGCGTCCCAGCCCGACTCGGCGTCCAGCTCGCCCAGCGCGTCGACGTTGTCGAGGGCGGCCAGCTCCACCCGGCGGAACATGGCGTTGCGGACCAGGACGCGGAAGGCGCGCGCGTTCGCGGTGACCGGCTTGACCTGGTCGGCCTTCTCCTGGGCCTGCTCCGCCGTCTCCACCTCCGGGTTCGCCAGCTGCTCCCACTCGTCGAGCAGGCTCGAGTCGACCTGGCGGACCAGCTCGCCCAGCCAGGCGATCAGGTCCTCGAGGTCCTCGGACTTGAGGTCGTCGGGAATGGTGTGGTCCAGCGCCTTGAACGCACTGGCCAGGTAGCGCAGCACGATGCCCTCGGTGCGGGCCAGTTCGTAGAAGGAGGTGAACTCGGTGAAGGTCATCGCGCGTTCGTACATGTCGCGGATGATCGACTTCGGGGAGACGGGGTGGTCGCGCACCCACGGGTGGCTCTTCGCGTACACGTCGTAGGCGTGGGAGAGGAGCTCTTCCAGCGGCTTGGGATAGGTGACGTCCTGGAGCCGCTCCATCCGCTCCTCGTACTCGATCCCGTCGGCCTTCATCTGGCCGACCGCGATGCCGCGCTCCTTGTTCTGCTGGGCGGCCAGGATCTGGCGCGGGTCGTCGAGGGTGGACTCCACGACGGACACCATGTCCAGCGCGTACGAGGGGGACTCCGGGTCCAGCAGGTCGAAGGAGGCCAGCGCGAAGGTGGACAGCGGCTGGTTGAGCGCGAAGTCCTGCTGGAGGTCGACGGTGAGCCGGATGGTGCGGCCCTCCGCGTCCGGGGTGTCGAGCTTCTCCACGACGCCGCCGTCCAGCAGCGAGCGGTAGATCGCGATGGCCCGCCGGATGTGCCGCAGCTGGGCCTTGCGCGGCTCGTGGTTGTCCTCGAGGAGGTGGCGCATCGCCTGGAAGGCGTCCCCGGGCCGGGCGATCACCGACAGCAGCATGATGTTGGTGACCTTGAACCGCGAGGTCAGCGGCTCCGGGTCGGCGGCGATGAGCTTCTCGAAGGTCGTGTCCGACCAGGCGACGAAGCCCTCGGGCGCCTTCTTGCGGACCACCTTGCGGCGCTTCTTCGGGTCGTCGCCCGCCTTCGCGAGCGCCTTCTCGTTCTCGATGACGTGCTCGGGCGCCTGGGCGACCACGAAGCCCGCCGTGTCGAAGCCGGCCCGGCCGGCCCGTCCGGCGATCTGGTGGAACTCGCGGGCGCGCAGCGTGCGGACCCGGTTGCCGTCGTACTTGGTGAGCGCCGTGAACAGCACCGTGCGGATCGGGACGTTGACGCCGACCCCGAGCGTGTCCGTACCGCAGATGACCTTCAGCAGACCGGCCTGCGCGAGCTTCTCCACCAGACGCCGGTACTTGGGCAGCATGCCGGCGTGGTGCACGCCGATGCCGTGCCGCACATAGCGCGAGAGGTTCTGACCGAACTTCGTGGTGAAGCGGAAGTTGCCGATCAGCTCCTGGATCTTGTCCTTCTCCTCGCGGGTGCACATGTTGATGCTCATCAGCGACTGCGCCCGCTCGACCGCCTGGGCCTGCGTGAAGTGCACGATGTAGACGGGAGCCTGCCGGGTCTCCAGCAGCTCGGTGATCGTGTCGGTGATCGGCGTGGTGACGTACTCGTAGGACAGCGGGACGGGCCGGGTCGCGGAGCGGACCACCGAGGTGGGCCGGCCGGTGCGCCGGGTCAGGTCGTCCTCGAATCGCTTCACGTCGCCGAGCGTCGCCGACATCAGGACGAACTGTGCCTGCGGCAGCTCCAGCAGCGGGATCTGCCAGGCCCAGCCGCGGTCCGGCTCGGCATAGAAGTGGAACTCGTCCATCACGACCTGGCCGATGTCGGCGTGCTTGCCGTCACGCAGGGCGATGGAGGCCAGCACCTCGGCGGTGCAGCAGATCACCGGCGCGTCCGCGTTCACCGAGGCGTCGCCGGTCAGCATGCCGACGTTCTCGGTGCCGAAGAGCTTGCACAGGTCGAAGAACTTCTCCGACACCAGCGCCTTGATCGGGGCGGTGTAGAAGGTCACCTTGTCCTGGGCCAGCGCGGTGAAGTGCGCACCGGCCGCGACCAGGCTCTTGCCGGAGCCCGTCGGAGTGGACAGGACCACGTTCGCCCCGGAGACGACCTCGATCAGCGCCTCCTCCTGAGCCGGGTACAGGGTGATGCCCTGGTCCTCCGCCCACGAGGAGAAAGCCTCGAAGAGGGCGTCGGGGTCGGCGGTCGGCGGGAGCTGATCAATGAGGGTCACGCCCCCATCTTGCCTGGCTTCCCCCCGGATCAGGGAACCGGAGGACGGAAGGAAGATCACCGACTGTACGCTGTGCCGTCGATGCGGCCCGAACGAACCGGTCAACGGGGCCCGACACACACCAGCGGGGCGGGGAACGACCATGATGGGTCCTGCGCACTCACTGTCCGGGGCGGCGGCCTGGCTGGGGGTGGGCGCGGCCACCGCCGCCGCCGGCCACCCCATGCCCTGGCCGGTCCTCGTCGTCGGCGCTCTGATCTGCGCCGGCGCCGCCCTCGCCCCGGACCTCGACCACAAGTCGGCGACGATCTCCCGAGCCTTCGGTCCGCTGTCCAAGGGTCTGTGCGAGGTGGTCGACAAGATCTCCTACGCCGTCTACAAGGCCACCCGCTCCACGAAGGACGCCCGCCGCTCCGGAGGCCACCGCACTCTGACGCACACCTGGCTCTGGGCCGTGCTGATCGGCGGCGGAGCCTCCGCGCTCGCCGTGACCGCCGACCGCTGGGGCGTGCTCGCGCTGCTCTTCGTGCACCTGGTGCTCGCTGTCGAGGGCCTCCTGTGGCGGGCCGCCCGGATGTCCAGCGACGTCCTGGTGTGGCTGCTCGGCGCGACCAGCGCGTGGATCATGGCCGGAGTGCTCGACCAGCCCGGAAACGGTGCGAACTGGCTGTTCCCCGAGCCGGGGCAGGAGTACCTCTGGCTCGGCCTGCCCATCGTGCTCGGGGCCCTCGTCCACGACATCGGCGACGCGCTGACGGTCTCCGGCTGCCCGGTGCTGTGGCCCCTCCCGATCGCCGGGAAGCGCTGGTACCCGATCGGCCCGCCGAAGGCCCTGCGCTTCCGTGCCGGCAGCTGGGTGGAGCTGAAGGTCCTCATGCCGGTCTTCATCCTGCTGGGCGGCTTCGGAGGCGCCTCGGCCCTCGGCTTCATCTAGGGGTGTCTCACCGATCACGGTGGTCCGGTCTCCCGACCGGACGAGGCCGCCCGTAGCCTGGGCCGATGCCTGAGACATACCGCCTTTGGCCGCAGGCTCCGTCCTCCGAGACCGACTGGCTGACCGAACTGTGCGGTGACGGCACGACCGGCTTCGAGCCGCCCCGGCGTCCCGATGCGGTCTGGGTGCTGCACGCCATGTACGAGCACGAGAGCGGACCCGGCGGCCTCTCCCACCACGAACTGCGCCAGGCGGCCCTCGCCGCCGGTGCCATCGAGCCCGCCCGCCTCGGGAACATCGACCTCGAATGCGGCACCGCCACCGGAGGCGGTCTCGGACGCGCCGAGCATCCGGGACCGGCCTACCGCCGGCTGCGGTGGGCCGAACTCTCCGCCCGCTGCGGGGACCCGACGGTCCCCGAAGGGAAGTACCCGTCCCTGCGGTGCTTCCCCTCCGTGCGGCCGGACGACAGCTGGCCCGTCGGCATCGAGCCGCCCACGGAGGGCAGCCTCGACCGCCCGACATGGGACCGGCTCGTCGACGTGCTCGCGGCACACAGCACGGAAGGCCCGAGCACCCGGGTCCTCGCCTACTACAACCCGCTGATGCTGCCCGCGGTCGACTTCGACAACCTCCACGTCCGCACCGGTCTGCTGGGCGACGCCCACGCCCTCTACGACAACCCGGACGCGGACTTCAGCCCGTCCAACCTGTGGCCCGAGGACCGCTCGTGGATCCTGTGCACCGACTACGACCTGTGGGCCACCAAGGTCGTCGGCCCCGAGCACCTGGTCGAAGCACTGCTCCGTGACCCGGTGATCGAGGCCGTACGACTTCCCTGGACCAGCTGACGGGCCCTCCGTCGCGGGATCAGCCGTGCCAGGAGCGCCACAGGGCCGCGTACGCCCCGTCCGCCGAGACCAGCTCGTCGTGCGAGCCGAGTTCGCTGATCCGGCCGGCCTCGACCACCGCGATCACATCCGCGTCGTGGGCCGTGTGGAGCCGGTGGGCGATGGCGATGACCGTGCGGCCGTCCAGCACCCGGGCCAGCGAGCGCTCCAGATGCCGCGCGGCCCGCGGGTCCAGCAGCGAGGTGGCCTCGTCCAGCACCAGTGTGTGCGGGTCCGCCAGCACCAGCCGGGCCAGCGCCACCTGCTGCGCCTGCGCCGGGGTGAGCGCCGTGGCGCCGGAGCCGACCTCGGTGTCCAGGCCGTCCGCCAGGGCCCGGGCCCAGCCGTCCGCGTCCACCGCGCCCAGCGCCGCCCACAGCTCGGCGTCCTCGGCACCCGTCCGCGCGAGTCGGAGGTTGTCGCGCAGCGAGCCCACGAACACGTGGTGCTCCTGGTTGACCAGGGCCACGTGCTCACGCACCCGCTCCGCAGGCATCCGCGACAGCCGGGCCCCGCCGAGGGTGACCTCGCCGGTGCGGGGCCCGTAGATGCCCGCGAGCAGCCGTCCCAGGGTGGACTTGCCGGCGCCCGAGGGGCCGACGAGCGCCATCCTGGTGCCCGGCGGCACCGACAGCGACACCTGGTGCAGGACGTCCACGCCCTCCTTGTAGCCGAAGCGGACCTCGTCCGCCCGGACGTCCCGGCCGTCGGGCGCCACCTTCGCGTCGCCCGCGTCCGGTTCGATCTCCCGCACGCCCACCAGGCGGCCCAGCGACACCTGGGCGACCTGCAGCTCGTCGTACCAGCGCAGGATCAGCCCGATCGGATCGATCAGCATCTGTGCCAGCAGCGCGCCCGTGGTCAGCTGACCCACCGACATCCAGCCCTGCAGCACGCAGTAGCCGCCGATCAGCAGCACCGAGCCGAGGATCGTCACGAAGGTGACGTTGATGACGGGGAAGAGGACGGTCCGCAGGAACAGCGTGTACCGCTCCCACGCCGTCCACTCCCTGATCCGCCGCTCGGACTTGGCGATCCGCTCCGGCCCCAGCCGGTGCGCCTCGACCGTGCGGCCCGCGTCCACCGTCTCGGTGAGCACGGCCGCGACCGCGGCGTAGCCCGCCGCTTCCGAGCGGTACGCCGAAGGCGCCCGTCGGAAGTACCAGCGGCAGCCGATCACCAGGACCGGCAGCGCGACGAGCGCGGCCAGCGCCAGCGGCGGCGCGGTCACCGCGAGGGCGCCGAACAGCAGCCCCGCCCAGACCACGCCGATGGCCAGCTGCGGCACGGCCTCGCGCATCGCGTTGGCCAGCCGGTCGATGTCGGTGGTGATCCGCGACAGCAGGTCACCGGTACCGGCCCGTTCCAGCACGCCCGGCGGCAGCCCCACCGACCGCACCAGGAAGTCCTCGCGCAGATCGGCGAGCATCTCCTCGCCCAGCATCGCCCCGCGCAGGCGTACCAGCCGCACGAAGCAGGTCTGCACGGCGAGCGCCAGCGCGAACATCAGCGCCATCCGCTCCAGTTGCAGCTCCCGCGCCCCCGCCGCGAGGTCGTCCACGACCCGGCCCAGCAGGTACGGGCCGACCATGGAGGCGATCACCGCGACCGCGTTGACGCCCACCAGCACCAGGAAGGCCCGCCGGTGGCGTCGGAACAGGTCGCGCACATAGCCCCGTACGGTCGCCGGCGTGCCCACGGGCAGGGTCGCGGCCGTCTCGGGGGCCGCCGGATCGTACTCCGGTGGCGCCACGCCGATCATGCGGATTCCTCGATCTCTGTGAGTGCTTCTTCCAGCTCTGTCATTCCGAGTCCGGCGAGCCGCTGCTCCTCGTCCGTCTCGCGGGTGACGACCGCCCGGTAGAGCGGCTCGCGGTGCAGCAGCTCGCGGTGGGTCCCGACGGCCGCCACGGTGCCGTCGTCGATGAGCACGACCCGTTCCGCGCGGTCCAGGAGCAGCGGCGAGGACGCCAGTACGACTGTGGTCCGTCCGGCGCGCAGGCTCGCGATCCCGTCCGCGATCCGTGCCTCGGTGTGCGAGTCGACCGCGGAGGTCGGCTCGTCGAGCACGAGCACCTCCGGGTCGGTGACCAGGGACCGGGCCAGCGCGAGACGCTGGCGCTGGCCGCCGGACAGCGACCGGCCGCGCTCGGTGATCCGGGCGTCCATCGGGTCGTCGACACCGTCCGGCGCCGACTGCAGCAGCGCGTCCAGTACGTCCGCGCACTGGGCGGCGGCGAGAGCGGCGCCCGAGTCGACCGCCCCGGAGGCCGGTACGCCGAACAGCTCGCGCAGCGTTCCCGACAGCAGCACCGGGTCCTTGTCCTGTACGAGGACCAGCCTGCGGGCGGTGTCCAGTTCGAGGTCGTCCAGCGCGACCCCGCCGAGGAGCACCGAAGGACCGTCCTTCGCCTCCCGCTCGCCGTCCCGGTCCCGCTCGCCGTTCCGGTCCCCGTCGCCCTCCCGGTCCGCGTCCTGCTCCTCCATGGCATGGCCGCCGAGGCGTTCCGCCAGCCGGCCCGCGAGGTCCGGGTCCCCGCAGACGACGGCGGTGAAGCGGCCGGCGGGTGCCAGCAGCCCGGTCCGCGGGTCGTACAGGTCCCCGCCCGCTGCCGGCTCCTCCACCGGCCCGGACTGCGCGGGACGCTCCGCGGCGTCCGTCCGGGTCAGCGACAGCACCCGGGCGGCCCGCTGGGCGGAGGGACGCGAGAAGGAGTAGGCCATGGCGATCTCCTCGAAGTGGCGCAGGGGGTAGAGGAGCGTCGCCACCGCGCTGAACGCCGCGACGAGTTCACCCACCGCGATGCGCCCGTCCAGGGCCAGCGAGGCGCCGTACCAGACGACCGTGATCAGCAGCAGGCCCGGGAGCACCACCTGGATCGCGGAGATCAGCGCCCACATCCGGGCACTGCGCACGGCGGCCTTGCGGACCTCCTGCGAAGCCTCGCGGTACCGGCCGAGGAACAGCTCCTCGCCGCCGATGCCGCGCAGCACGCGCAGGCCCGCGACGGTGTCCGAGGCCAGCTCGGTCGCCTTGCCCGCCTTCTCCCGCTGGATGTCGGCGCGCCGGGTGGCCCGCGGCAGCAGGGGCAGCGAGGCCAGGGCGACCACCGGCACGCCGATGGACACGACCACGCCCAGTTCGGGTGCGTAGAACATCAGGCCCACGCAGACCAGGACGATGGAGAAGACGGCGGCGAGGAAGCGGGAGACCGCCTCCACGAACCATCCGATCTTCTCCACGTCGCCGGTGGACACGGCGACCACCTCGCCCGCGGCGACCCGGCGGGTCAGGGCGGAGCCCAGCTCGGCGGTCTTGCGGGCGAGAAGCTGCTGCACGCGGGCGGCGGCGGTGATCCAGTTGGTGACGGCGGTGCGGTGGAGCATGGCGTCGCCGACCGAGATGGCGACGCCGATCAGGACGAGCAGTCCGCCGACGAGCAGCAGGCGGTTCGCCTCGCGGTCCACGACCGCGTCGATGCCCAGGCCCACGGCGTACGGCAGTCCGGCGACGCCGCCGAAGTGCAGCATGCCCCAGCACAGGCTCTTGAGCTGTCCGCCGAGCTGACCACGCCCCAGCCACAGGAGGAAACGGGGCCCGGAACGAGCGTCTGGCACTCCCGGATCCGGATACGGAAGATCGCTGATCTGCATGACGCCCCATGACTGGTCGAGTGGTCCAAACCGTGCAAGGTTCGCCTTCCGGACCGGGGGCGGGCAATTGATTTTCCGTCCTTCCGGAGCCGGGGGAAAGAGGTTTTCGTACGCGGTACCCGTCCGGTGCCTGGTCGCGGGGGCCGCGCACACCGGCGCTCACGGGCGGGTGGCGCGCTCCAGTTCGACGAGGACCGAGTGGTAACTCCGGCCGGTGGCCCGGTCCATGCCCACCTCGCACATCCGGTTCGCCGACAGATGGGCGTCGAAGGACCGCGCGGTCACCTCCGCGGCTTCCCGCGCAGTCGCCGCGGCCGTCAGCTCCGGGTGCAGCATGCCCCGGTCGCCCGCGAAGGCGCAGCATCCGGCGTCGTCGGGGACCACCACCTCGTCGGCGCAGGCTTCGGCGACCGCCCGCAGCTGCGGCTCGTCGCCCAGGTGCCGCATCGAGCAGGTGGGGTGCAGGACGGCCGAGCCCACCGTGCGCCGGACCTCCAGATGAGGCAGCAGCTCCTGCGCGGCCCACACGACGGAGTCGACGATCTGCAACTCCTCGTGCAGCGAGCGGTTGTCCGGCGTCAGGTGGGGGACCACCTCCCGTGCGATGCCCAGGGTGCAGGAGGAGGCGTCGACGACCAGCGGCAGCCGTCCGCCGGCCGTCCAGCCCCAGGCCGCCTCGACGATCCGGTTGGCCATCACCCGGTTCCCCTCCTCGTAGCCCTTGGAGTGCCAGATCGTCGCGCAGCAGGTGCCGGTCACGTCGCGGGGGACCCAGACCGGCTTGCCGGCCCGTTCCGACACGGCCACCAGGGCCTGCGGCAGCGACGGACCGGGCCGGCCCTCCGGGCCGCCGAAGATCCGGTTGACGCAGGCCGGGTAGTAGACGGCCGCGGCGCCCGAGCGCCGTGTGACGGGCAGTTCCCTGGCGGCGGCGCCCGGGATCTGCGGCAGCCACCGCGGCACCAGGTCCGGTCGTACGGCCATGCGCGCGGCCCCGGTGACCGCCTCCAGCAGCCGGTCCCCGACCCGGTCGGGGATCCGGCCGGCGGTGGCGACGGCCGCCCGGGCAGCGGCCTCGACGGTCCGGAAGTGCCGGGCGGCCAGCGCGGCGGCGGCCTCCTCGCGCGCACCGTGGCGGCGGTGGCGGAAGTCCTTCATCAGCGCGCCGGTGTCGATCCCGACCGGGCAGGCGAGCCGGCAGGTGGAATCGCCCGCGCAGGTGTCCACCGCGTCGTAGCCGTAGGCGCTGAGCAGCCCGTCCAGCAGGGGCGAGCCCGGCTGCTGGCGGACCATTTCGCGGCGCAGCACGATGCGCTGGCGCGGAGTGGTCGTCAGGCCCTCGCTCGGGCAGGTCGGTTCGCAGAACCCGCACTCGATGCACGGGTCCGCCACCGCCTCCACCTGCGGAATCGTCTTCAGGCCGCGCAGATGGGCCTGCGGGTCGCGGTCGAGGAGGATCCGCGGGGCGAGCACACCGTCCGGGTCGACGAGCCGTTTGGTGCGCCACATCAGGCCGGCGGCCTCGGGACCCCATTCCAGTTCCAGGAAGGGGGCCATGTTGCGGCCGGTCGAGTGCTCGGCCTTCAGGGAGCCGTCGAAGCGTTCCACGGTGAGCCGGCAGAAGGCCTCCATGAAGGCCGCGTACCGCGCGACGTCGGCCGGGTCGGCGGCGTCGAAGGCGAGCAGGAAGTGCAGGTTCCCGTGGGCGGCGTGGCCGGCGACCGCCGCGTCGAAGCCGTGCTCCGCCTGGAGTTCGAGGAGGGCCGCGCACGCCTCGGCCAGCCGGGACGGCGGCACCGCGAAGTCCTCGGTGATCAGGGTGGTGCCGCGGGCGCGGGCGCCGCCGACGGCGGTGACGAAGGCCTTGCGGGCCTTCCAGTAGCCGCTGATGGCCCCCGGGTCGCTGGTGAAGCGGTTGGTGATCGAGGGCACCGGGGCGACCAGTTCGAGCCCTTCGAGGGCCGCCGCCGCGCGGCGCGCGCAGTCCTCGCGGCCGGCCGCGTCCGGAGCCCGGAACTCCACGAGCAGGGCCGTGGTCGTCCCCGGCAGCCCGGCCCAGTCGGCGGGCACCCCCTCGACGCTGACCGAGGCCCGCAGGGTGTTCGCGTCCATCAGCTCGACGGCGAGGGCACCCGCCTCGTTGAAGCGGGGAACGGCCGCGGCCGCGGCGGGCAGCGAGGGGAAGAAGAGCAGGGCGGTGCACAGTTCGCGGTCCAGCGGCAGGGTGTCGAAGACGACCTCGGAGAGGAAGCCGAGGGTGCCCTCCGAGCCGACCATCAGCCCCCGCAGGATCTCGACGGGGGTGTTGCCGTCCAGGTAGGCGTCGAGCCGGTAGCCGGTGGTGTTCTTGATCTCGTACTTGGCCCGGATCCGGGCGGTCAGTGCGGGATCGGCCTCGATCTCCCGCTTGATCGCCATCAGCCCCCGGCACAGGGCGGGTTCGGCGCGCGCCAGTTCCTCGTCGGCCAGCGGATCGGCCGTGTCCACGACGGTGCCGCCGGGCAGGACGAAGGTGAGGGAGGACAGCGTGCGGTAGGAGTTCCTCGTGGTGCCCGCCGTCATCCCGGAGGCGTTGTTGGCGACGACCCCGCCGACGGTGCAGGCGATGGCGCTGGCCGGGTCGGGGCCGAGGATCCGGCCGTGGCGGGCCAGCGCGGCATTGGCCCGCAGCACGGTGGTGCCGGGCCGGATGCGGGCCCGCCGGCCCTCCTCCAGCACCTCGATGCCGGCCCAGTGGCGGCGTACGTCGACCAGGATGTCCTCGCCCTGGGCCTGGCCGTTGAGCGAGGTCCCGGCGGCGCGGAAGACCACCTCGCGCTGCCGGCCGCGGGCGTACGAGAGGACCGCGGAGACGTCGTCGATGTCCTCGGCGACCACCACGACCTGGGGCACGAAGCGGTAGGGGGAGGCGTCGGAGGCGTAGCGGACCAGGTCGGAGACCTTCCACAGCACCTTCCCGGCGCCCAGCAGCTCGGTCAGCTCGGTGCGCAGGGGCTCCGGGGTGCCCCCGGACCGGTGCGGGGGCACCCGGTCGGGGGAGGGGCCGCTGACGCTGCGCGGCCGCAGGGCCCCCGGCTTCGGTTCCAGCAGCGGCATGTGCGACCCCTCGCCTCGGCACGGCCCTCGGGTGGCCCAGTCAGCAGGTGCGCTCCGCCGGGGCGTCCGACAGGGCGTTCAGCAGACCGCCGAGCACCTCGCGCTGGTCGGCGGTCAACGGAGCCAGGATCTCCTCCGCCGCGTCGGTCCGCGCGTTGCGCAGACGGCGCAGCGTGGCGCGGCCGGTGTCGGTGAGCTCGATCCTGATGACGCGGCGGTTCGCCGGGTCGGGCACGCGCCGCACGCACTCGGCCGCCTCCAGGCCGTCGACGAGGGTGGTCACCGCGCGGGGGACGACCTCGAGCCGGGCGGCGAGGTCCGCCATCCGGGGCGGCTGCTCGCCCTCGTAATGCGAGACGAGCCGCAGCAGCCGACTCTGGGCGGGAGTGATCCCGAGCGGCACCATGTGGCGCTTCTGGATCCGGTGGAGCCTGCGCGTCAGGCGCAGGAGCTGTTCGGCGAGGAGGCGATCGGTGTCGGAGGCGGAGCTCATGGGGGAACGATATCAGGACCCCGTTCATTGTGAGCATAGGTAACAATGACCTATGCTCCAATGGTGCCGGCTCCGCCCGAGCCGGCACCGCGAAAGCCTTCGATCCCCGTCCCCTGACCCCGAGAGGGTGCCCATGCCACACGACGAACCGAAGTGGACCCCATCGAAAGACCCCCTCGATCCGACCCGACCCGCCCCGGCCGAACAGCCCCGCGAGCTGCGCCGGATCGTTGCGCTGTTCCGGCCCTACCGCGGCCGGCTCGCCGTCGTCGGCCTGCTCGTCGGCGCCTCCTCACTGGTCGGCGTCGCCTCGCCGTTCCTGCTGAAGGAGATCCTCGACGTCGCGATCCCGCAGGGCCGCACCGGACTGCTCAGCCTGCTCGCGCTCGGCATGATCGCCACCGCCGTCGTCACGAGCGTCTTCGGCGTGCTCCAGACGCTGATATCCACCACGGTGGGCCAGCGCGTCATGCACGACCTGCGCACCGCCGTCTACGAGCAGCTCCAGCGGATGCCGCTCGCCTTCTTCACCCGGACCCGCACCGGAGAGGTGCAGTCCCGCATCGCCAACGACATCGGCGGCATGCAGGCCACCGTCACCTCCACCGCGACCTCGCTCGTCTCCAACCTGACGGCCGTCATCGCCACCGTGGTCGCCATGCTCGCGCTCGACTGGCGGCTCACCCTGGTCTCGCTGCTCCTGCTGCCCGTCTTCGTGTGGATCAGCCGCCGGGTCGGGAACGAGCGCAAGAGGATCACGACGAAGCGGCAGAAGCAGATGGCCGCGATGGCCGCGACGGTCACCGAGTCGCTCTCGGTGAGCGGCATCCTGCTCGGCCGCACCATGGGGCGCTCCGATTCGCTCACCGCCGCCTTCTCCGCGGAGTCGGAGAAGCTCGTCGACCTCGAGGTGCGCTCCAGCATGGCCGGGCGCTGGCGGATGTCCACCATCGGCATCGTCATGGCCGCCATGCCCGCGCTCATCTACTGGGCCGCCGGCATCGCCCTCCAGACCGGTGCCCCCTCGCTCTCGGTCGGTACCCTCGTCGCCTTCGTCACCCTCCAGCAGGGACTCTTCCGGCCCGCCGTGAGCCTGCTGTCGACCGGTGTGCAGATACAGACCTCGCTGGCGCTGTTCGCCCGCATCTTCGAGTACCTCGACCTGCCGGTGGACATCACGGAGCGCGCGGACCCGGTCCGGCTGGACCGGGCCAAGGGCGAGGTCGCCCTGGAGGGCGTGCACTTCGCCTACGACGCCGAGAACGGCCCCACCCTCTCCGGGATCGACATCACCGTCCCGGCCGGCGGCTCCCTCGCCGTGGTCGGCCCGACGGGCTCCGGGAAGAGCACCCTCAGCTACCTCGTGCCACGGCTCTACGACGTCACCGGCGGGCGGGTCGCCATCGACGGGGTGGACGTGCGAGACCTCGACTTCGACTCGCTGGCCCGCTCCATCGGCGTGGTCTCCCAGGAGACCTACCTCTTCCACGCCTCGGTCGCGGACAACCTGCGCTTCGCCAAGCCGGACGCCACCGACGAGGAGATCGCCGAGGCCGCCCGCGCCGCCCAGATCCACGACCACATCGCGTCCCTGCCCGACGGTTACGACACCCTGGTCGGCGAGCGCGGCTACCGCTTCTCGGGCGGCGAGAAGCAGCGCCTCGCCATCGCCCGCACCATCCTCAGGGACCCTCCGGTGCTCATCCTCGACGAGGCCACCAGCGCCCTCGACACCCGTACCGAGCACGCCGTCCAGCAGGCCATCGACCAGCTGTCCGCGGGCCGCACCACCATCACCATCGCGCACCGCCTGTCCACCGTGCGCGACGCCGACCAGATCGTGGTCCTCGACGGCGGCCGCATAGCCGAGCGCGGCACCCACGAGGAACTCATCGCGGCGGACGGCCGGTACGCGGCCCTGGTCCGCCGGGACCGGGACGCCGCGCTCGCCCCCGAGCCGCCGAAGGAAGCGCAGCTGGCTCCAGTGAATGTATGACCGTATGACCGGCACACGGGGCCGGATGTCGGAAAAGTGGCGATCTGCGGGTTAGCGTTCCTGCATGAGTCATGAGTACCGGCCGCCCCGGCGCCGATCCCGGCTCACCCGCCGGGGCCGACTGGCCCTCTTCCTCGGCGTGCTGCTCGCGGTCGGTGCGGTGGTCCTGATCCCGGTCCTGCGGGGTGTCCAGGAGCTAGAGAGACCGCGCCGGTTGACGATCCCCGAGGGCTGGCGCGCGGCCCAGGTGTACGCCGCGGTCGACCGCGAACTGAAGCTGCCGCCGGGATCCGCCAAGTCGGCGGTGCCCACGGTCGCACCGGCCCTGCCCGCGGAGGCCAAGGGCAACCCGGAGGGGTACCTCTTCCCGGCGACGTACCCGGTGACTTCGAAGACCACCCCGGCCGCACTCCTCGCCCACATGGTGCGCACGGCCAACGAGAAGCTCGCCACCAAGGCGGTGGCCGACGGCGGCAAGGCCCACGGGATGACCCCGTACCAGACGGCGACGATGGCCAGCGTCATCGAGGCGGAGGCCGAGAGCCGCGCCGACATGGGCAAGGTCGCCCGGGTGGTGCACAACCGGCTCGCGAAGTCGATGCCGCTCCAGATGGACTCCACCCTCAACTACGCGCTGAACCGCAACACCGTCGACACGACGCTGAGCGACACCCGGATCGACAGCCCCTTCAACACCTACGAACGCCAGGGCCTGCCGCCCACGCCGATCGACAGCCCGGGCCTGGAGGCGATGGCGGCGGCGGTCGCGCCGACACCGGGCGACTGGCTGTACTTCGTCACCGTCAAGCCGGGCGACACCCGCTTCTCGGTGACGTACGCGGAGCACCGGAAGCACGTGGCGGATTTCAACAGGCGCCGCGCCGCCCACGCGGGCCCGCGCACCGGCTGACGCCTCTTCGGCGCGCCGCCGGTCCGGGCCCCGTCCCCCCGAAGACCGGGCCGAGGTCGAGACCCGAGCGCCTGTGCGACGTGGACCCGCACGACGGGACGGGCCCGGACTCCGTGGACCTCCTTGAACCGGAAGACCTGGGCGAACTGGCAGCGCTCGGCGGGATCGGTCCGGTCGAGCCGAGCTCCGAACCGTTCTGACGGATCAGGGCGCGGGCGTGGCCGCCGGTTCGCGGGTCAGCAGGCTGCGGATCTCGCGGACCGCCGCGCCGCCCGCGCGGTTGGCGCCGATGGTCGACGCCGACGGGCCGTAGCCGACCAGGTGGATCCGTTCGTCGCGGACGGCCCGGGTCCCCTCGACGCGGATGCCGCCGCCCGGCTCGCGCAGGCGCAGCGGCGCCAAGTGGTCGACGGCCGCGCGGAACCCGGTGGCCCACAGGATGACGTCCGCGTCCACGCGGCTGCCGTCGGCCCAGGCGGCGCCTTCGGCGGTGATCCGGTCGAACACGGGCAGGCGGTTCAGGACGCCCGAGGCCAGGCCGGCCCCGACGGCCTCGTTCAGCGGGAGGCCCGTCACACTGACCACGCTCTGCGGCGGCAGCCCCCGGCGTACCCGCTCGTCCACCAGGGCCACCGCGGCCCGGCCCTCGGCCTCGCCGAAGCTCCCGTCGCGGAAGACCGGGGGCCGCCGGGTCACCCAGGTGGTCCGCTCCGCCACCTCGGAGATCTCCAGCAGGTGCTGGACCGCCGACGTGCCGCCCCCCACGACGATCACCCGCGCACCGGCGAACTCCTGCGGCCCGGGGTAGTTCGCGGTGTGCAGCTGGCGGCCGCGGAACGTCTCCTGGCCCGGGTAGCGCGGCCAGAACGGCCGGTCCCAGGTGCCGGTCGCGTTGATCAGGGCCCGCGCCGACCAGACACCTGCCGAGGTCTCCACGCGCAGCCGTCCGCCGTCCCCCTCGCGCACGGCCGACACGTCCACGGGCCGCCGTACGCGCAGGCCGAACCGGTCCTCGTAGGCGGCGAAATACTCCCCGACCACCTCCGACGAGGGCCGCTGCGGATCGGCGCCGGTCAGTTCCATGCCGGGCAGGGCGTGCATGCCGTGGACCTTGCCGTAGGTGAGCGACGGCCAGCGGTACTGCCAGGCCCCGCCCGGGCGGGGCGCGTGGTCGAGGACCACGTGGTCGAGCCCCGCGCGCTTCAGGTGGTACGCGCTGGACAGGCCCGCCTGCCCGGCCCCGATGACCACCACGTCCACGTCCACATCCGTGCCCGCGCCCGCGTCCCGCCTCAGATAGTTCACGGTTCTACCAACTCGTGGCGGTCGCGGGATCTTCCCGCCCCTACACCTCCGGGGTGCCGGCGGGTCGGCGCAGCGTGGCCAGGACCGGCCGGTCCGGCTGGAGCGTGAGGCCGGGGAAGACCTCGGCCCGCTCGCTCCCGCTGTCCAGGTGGAACCGCTGTCCCAGCACGGCCAGCACGAGCGCGGCTTCCACCAGCGCGAACCGTGCGCCCAGGCAGGCCCGCGGTCCGCCGCCGAAGGGGAACCAGGCGTGCTCGGGCACCCGGTGCGGGGCGTCGTCGTCCCACCGTTCGGGGCGGAAGGCCTCCGGGTCCGGGAACCACCGCCGGTCGCGGTGGACCGACCAGGGGCTGGTCCACACCGACGTCCCCGCCGGCACCGGCCGCCCGCCGAGGGTCGCGCCCTCGGTGGCCACCGCCGAGATCAGCCAGATCGGCGGGTAGATGCGCAGCGTCTCCTTGACCACCTGCCGGGTCCACGGCAACAGTGCGTAGTCGTCGTATGTCGGCAGGCGCCCGCCGAGTACGCGGTCCAGCTCCTCCGTCAGCCGGGCCCGCGCCTCGGGCGCCCCCGACAGCAGCTGCCAGGCCCAGGTCAGGGTGGTCGAGGTGGTCTCGTGTCCGCCGATGTAGAGGGTGATCGACTCGTCCCGCAGCTCCTTGCGCGACAGCGGACCGCCGTGCTCGTCGCGCGCCGCCAGCAGCCGGCTGAGCAGGTCGTCGCGCTCCGCACCGGCCGCCGACGCCCTCTCGTGCTCGCGTATGACGTGCTCGATCTCCCGGTCGAGGACCGCCACGGCCTCGTGCATGCGGCGCCGTCCGGGAGTGCGCACCCACGGCGGCAGGAACAGCGTCAGCCCGCGGAACTCCGCCCCCAGTTCGCGCTGCGCCGTGGCCATGGCGGCGCTGATGGGCGCCTCCCGGCCCGCGGCGTCGCTGCCGAACAGCGTGCGAACGGCGATCCGCTGGGTGAGGCCGGCCATCTCCCGGTGCACGTCGATCCGCGCGCCCTCGCGCCAGCCGCCGGCCAGCGCGTTCGCGCACTCCACCATCGTGGCGGCGTACGAGCGCACCTGGCGCGGCCGAACGGCCGGCTGGACCAGGGCCCGCTTGCGCCGCCAGTCGTCCCCGGTCGCGACGACCACCCCGTCACCCAGCAACTGGTGGAAGGCCCAGCCCAGTTCCGTCGGCCTGAAGGTGGATTCGACGGCGCCGAGCAGTTCACCGGCGTGCTCGGGCAGGGAGACCAGCACGTTGCGCTTCGGGCCGAGGGACCAGGGCACCCAGTCCCCGTAGTCGTCGCGCAGGGACTCGAAGAAGGCCAGCGGATCGCGGGCGAAGGCGGGCAGGTTCCCGAGCAGGGGCCACCGGCGCGGGCCGCCGGCGCGGGTGCCCGGGTGCAGGGTCGCGGTCACGCACGCATGGTGACAGCCGCGCCCCCAGGGCACCAGAGGCCGCAACGCTCCGCCCGGCGGTTCTCACCGCCGCTCCGTCAGACGGTCCTGCCCGCCGACCGCGCGCGCAGCCACTCGTACGCGGCGTCCGCACTGAACTCCGGCTGCCCGCCCCGGAAGAGGAGCCCGGCGGACGCGAAGGCCGGGTCGCCCGCGATCTCCGCCGCGTACGGGACCACGATGCACCCCATGCCCGCGGCGTGGGCGGCCCGCGCCCCCGGCGCCGCGTCCTCCACCACCACGCAGTCGCCCGGCTCGGCGCCCAGCCGGCGGGCCGCCTCCAGGAACACGTCCGGGGCGGGCTTGCCCTGGGCGACCTCCTCCGCGGACACGACCGTGGTCAGCAGCGCGTCCAGGCCGGTGCCCGCCAGTACGGCGTCGATCGCCTCACGCGAGGAACCGGAGGCCACGGCCATCGCCGCCCCCTCGGCGCGCAGCCTTTCGACGAGCCCCCGCATCTGCGGGAAGACCTCGGTCCGGGTGCGCGCGAGCTCCAGATAGGCGGCGTTCTGCTCGGCGAGGAGCTGCTCGACCGGTGCCGGGATCCCGTAGCGGTCCTTGAGGATCTCCAGGGTCTCCAGCGTGCCGATGCCGATGAAGCGGGAGTGCTGCTCCCACGTGAAATCGGGGACGCCGTGCCGCTCCAGCGTGCGGCGCCCGGACTCGTAGTAGTTCGGCTCGCTGTCCACGAGGGTGCCGTCGAGATCGAATATGACGGAGATCATCCGCTGTGCCGTCCTGCCTGTCACGTCCTGCCCCATCCCGTACCGGCCATACTGTCAGGGTTTGCGGGCATTCCTCCCCACTGCTTCGACCAGTGGCAGCAGCCGGTGGGGCACCCGCTCGCGCAGCGCCACCTCCGTCCGCGTGCGGACCACGCCGGGGAGCTGGATCAGCCGCTGGATCACGTCCTCCAGATGCCCGTTGTCCCGGGCGGCCACCCGGGTCAGCAGGTCCCCGCCACCGGTGATGGAGAAGGCCTCGATGATCTCCGGCACGGCGGCCAGCGCGTCGCCCACGTCGTCCAGATGGCCCTGGGTGACCTCGATGTGCACGAAGGCCAGCACCGGGTGGCCCAGCGCCGCGGGGGAGAGCACCGGTCCCGTCCCGGTGATCACGCCCGTCCGCTCCAGCCGGTCCAGCCGGGCCTGGAGGGTGCCGCGCGCGACACCGAGGATCCGGGCGTACTCACGGACGCTGGTGCGCGGCTGCTCGATCAGCAGGCGCAGGATTCTGGTGTCGAGCTCGTCCACCGCCATGCTGGGACTTTACCAACGGCATAGTTCACCGCGATCGTTCCCGGCCAGGAGCCTGCCCGGTGTGCAGTGGGGGCTGCTTGCGGTAGGCCAGGCCCACCACCAGCACCGCGGCGGCGGGCGGGAGCAGCAGCCAGCCGACCGTCCAGCCGGCCCGGATCAGCAGCGCCCCCAGGACCCCGCCGGCGAACATGGCGAGGACGGACAGGCCGCGCAGTTTCCAGCCGGCCGACCCGTATCCGTAGACGGCGTCGCGCCCCATGGCGGAGCCGCCGAGGAAGGCCGTCATGGACCGGGTGACCAGCGTCGTCGGCACCCCCGGCACGTTCGCCCGCATGATCGTGGTGTTGCGCATGCCCATCGCCAGCGCCAGGACCGCCGTCACCGCCAGGTGCCGCGGGGTCGGCGACCCGTACTGCGGCACCAGTCCCCACGCCGCCGCGGCTGCGGCCAGGATCAGCCCGGCCTCGACGATGAGGCCCATGACGAACCAGCGGCGCCCGCGGGCCTCCGTCACGGACTCCAGGTGGGAGCCGCAGAACACCCCGAGGACGAACGCGGCCAGCGAGATCCCGGCGGGCAGGGTCGGCAGGTCGGGCGCCTGCGCGACGCCGAAGGCCAGGAACAGCACGTTGCCGGTCTGCATCGCCGTGAAGGCGGGCCCGAGCGCCAGCAGGCTCACCGCCTCGATCACCCCGGTCACCGCGGTCAGGGCGACCATCAGCGCAGGCATGT
This sequence comes from Streptomyces erythrochromogenes, assembly GCF_036170895.1. Classification (NCBI taxonomy): domain Bacteria; kingdom Bacillati; phylum Actinomycetota; class Actinomycetes; order Kitasatosporales; family Streptomycetaceae; genus Streptomyces; species Streptomyces erythrochromogenes. Next base: position 7,159,730 of record NZ_CP108036.1, read on the forward strand.
GCGGCGGGAGCTGCGAACCGGCCGTCCGCGCGGCCTTCCGGTCCTCGTCCATGACGCCCGACAGTGACATGCCCGCCGGCCCCTCCGGCGCCGACATGCCGGAAGGCGTAGGGTCCGGAGGGTGAGTGATCTTTTGCTGGTGCGGCACGGTGAGACCGCCTGGAGCGCCAATGGGCGGCACACCGGGCGCACCGACATCCCGCTGACCGCACGCGGGGTGGAGGAGGCCATCTGCCTGGCCCCCTACTTCCGGGACCGGCGACCGGCCCTGGTGCTGACCAGCCCGCTGCGCCGGGCCGTCGCCACCGCCGAGCTCGCCGGGCTCCCCGGCGCCGGCATCGACTCCGACCTGTACGAGTGGGACTACGGCGGCTACGAGGGCATCACCACCGCGGAGATCCACCGGACCACGCCCGACTGGTCCCTCTGGACGCACGGCGTCCCGCCCGGCGACGCGGACCACCCCGGCGAGAGCGCCGCCCAGGTGGGCGCCCGGGCGGACCGGGTCCTGGCCCGGGTCGCCCCCGTGCTCCGCGGGGACGGCGGCGACGTGGTGCTCGTCGCCCACGGCCACTTCCTGCGCGTCCTGACCGCCCGCTACCTGCGCCTGGAGCCGGAGTACGGCCGGCTCTTCCTGCTGCGTACGGGCACCGTCAGCACGCTCTCGACGGAGCGCGGACTCCCGGTGATCGCGGGTTGGAACGCCCGCTCCTGACCCCGTCCCCGACCCGGTCCCCGACGCGGTTCCGGACGCCCGTACCCGACCGCGTCGGGCGGCCCCCGCTCGCCTCGCGCACCGGGGCCGCCTGCGTGACCATTCGTACATGAGCCATGACGGTGCGGGCGACGGCCCCGGTACGCCCACCCAGGAAGCGGGGCTCAAGGCCAACGCGATCGGCTTCCTCGACGCGCTCGTGATCGGCCTGAACTCGACCTCGCCCGCCTACTCCCTCGCCGCCGTCCTCGGGCCGATCGTGGCCCTGGTCGGGATCTACGCGCCGGGCGTCATGCTGGCCTCCTTCGTGCCGATGCTGCTCATCGCGGCCGCCTTCTACTACCTGAACAAGGTCGACCAGGACTGCGGGACGACCTTCTCCTGGGTGACCCGGGCCATGGGCCCGTGGGCGGGCTGGCTCGGCGGCTGGGCGATCGCCATGACGGGCGTGCTGGTCATCGGCTCGCTCGCGGACGTCGCCGTCAACTTCGGCCTGCTCGCCTTCGGACTGGACGACTGGGCCGCCAACGCCTGGATCCGGCAGGGCCTCACCGTCGCGGTGATCCTGGCCATGACCGCGATCTGCGTCATCGGCACCGAGCTGTCGGCCCACCTCCAGGACATCCTCATCCTCGCCCAGGTCTTCTTCCTCCTGGCCTTCGCGGTGGTCGCCCTCTACCGCATCTACGCCGGCACCAGCACCCTGGAGGAGATCGAGCCGAGCCTCAGCTGGCTCAACCCCTTCGGCGCCGGCGGCGCCGCCCTCACCGGCGGACTGCTGCTCGGCGTGTTCATGTACTGGGGCTGGGAGTCCGCGGTCAACCTCACCGAGGAGGTCGAGAACTCCGCGACGGCACCCGGCAAGGCCGGGATCTGGTCCACGGTGATCCTCCTGGTCACCTACCTGTCCGTGGGCTTCGCGGTCGTCGGCTACGCCGGCACCGTCTTCCTCGCCGAGAACGCCGCCGAGGAGGAGGCCATCTTCGCCGTCCTCGCCCACGAGGTCATGGGCGGCTGGGACTGGGTGGTGCTCCTCGCCGTCTGCACCTCCGCACTCGCCTCCACCCAGACCACGATCATCCCGGCCTCCCGCACCGCCCTGTCCATGGCCCGCCGCCACGCGCTGCCCCCGCACCTCGCGCACATCCACCCGCGGTTCCGGACCCCGGACGTGAGCACCTGGTGGGTGGCCGGCATCGCCATCGGCTGGTACCTCGTCGTCAACCAGATCAGCGAGAACGCGCTCCTGGACTCGCTCACCGCGCTGTCCCTGCTCATCGCCTTCTACTACGCGCTCACCGGCCTGGCCTGCGCCGTCTACTACCGCCGCCACCTGATGGAGAGCCCGCACAACCTCCTGCTCATCGGCGTCGGCCCGGTGGTCGGCGCCGGTCTGCTGATCTGGCTGCTGATCGAGTCGATCGGCGACATGTCGAACCCGGAGAACTCGGCGAGCGGCGTCTCCTGGTTCGGACTCGGCCCGCCGCTCGTCATCGGGCTCGCGATCGCCCTCGTCGGCGTGCTCGTCATGTGCTTCTGGCGGGTACGGGACGGCCGGTTCTGGCAGGAGCGCCGCGGAGTGGTCGACCCCGCCCTCGTCCACACCCGGAAGCGCTGAGGAGTCCCGATGTCCGTGGTCCTCGGATACGACGAATCCCCCGGTGCCGAGCGGGCCCTGCAGGTCGCGCTGGAGGTGGCCACCGCCTTCGGCGAACCCCTCGTCCTCGTCTACGGGGCGGCCGCCCCGGGCCCCACCGGCGAGGAGTCCCGCGCCCACCGGGAAGCCGTCCGCCAGGCGGGCCGCAGCGCCCTCGCGCACGCCGTCCAGGAGGCCGACGCCGCCGGCGTGCCCTCGACGGTCGAGGTGGCCGACGAGAAGCCGGCCCAGGCTCTGCTCGACGCCGCCCGCCGCCACGACGCCCGCGTCATCATCGTCGGCAGCTGGGGCGACAGCCCGATGCGCGGCGCCCTGCTCGGCTCCACCCCGCACAAGCTCCTGCACCTCTCGCCGATCCCCGTGCTGTGCGTACCGACGGAGAGCACGCCGCGATGAAGCGGGCGGGCGGGCCGCGACCTGCCTAGGATGCTTCGATGACGGAACTCCAGCGGCTCCGAGCCGAACACGCCCCGGCCCTGCTCGCGTTCGAGTGCGCCAACCGCGCCTACTTCGCGCAGTCGGTGCCCGACCGCGGGGACGCGTACTTCGCCGACTTCGACACCCGCCACGGCGAACTCCTCGCCGGGCAGGCGGCCGGCCGTGACCACCTCCACCTGATCATCGGCGGCGACGGGGAGGTGCTGGGGCGGATCAACCTGATCGACGTCGAGGACGGCTCGGCCGAACTGGGCTTCCGCGTCGCGAAGGAGGCCGCCGGCCGGGGCCTGGCCACCAGCGCCGTCCGGCAGGTCCTGGTGCTCGCCGCGGACACGTACGGGCTGCGGACCCTGCGCGCCGCGGCCACCGTCGACAACACCGGATCGCGCACGGTCCTGCTGCGCACCGGGTTCCTGCCGGTGGGGGAGACCGTCCTGGACGGCCGTCCCGCGATCCGCTACGAACGGGACCTGGCGGCGGTACGGCAGCAGCCGGCGGGTGCCTGAACATCCGTCAGGCACCCGCCGGCCGGGTCCGGTCGTCAGGGGCGGGAGAGCGCGCCCTCGGGCGGGGCCAGCGCCCCGTCCGGCCCAGGCACCTCCTTGGCGCGCAGCCGGGTCAGCGCCGGGCTGGTGATCGCCGTCGTCACCAGTGCCATCAGCACGAGCATGGTGAACAACTGCGGCCCGATGACGCCCAGTTCCAGTCCGACGTTGAGCACCACCAGCTCGGTCAGCCCCCGGCAGTTCATCAGGGCGCCGATCGACAGGGCCTCCCGCCACGGTCTTCCGCAGGCGCGCGCCGCGCCCGAGGCGCCGCCCCACTTGCCGAGGAAGGCGACCGCCAGGATCGCGGCCGTCCAGAGCCACAGCTCGGGCGAGGCCGTCAGGCCCCCGATGTCGGTGCGCAGGCCCGTGTGCACGAAGAACAGCGGCAGCAGCACGGGCACGGTGAAGGCGCGCAGCCGGGCCGCCGAGACCTCGATGCGCCCTCCGGTGCGCGGGGTGATCACGCCGAACAGGAACGCGCCGAACAGCGCGTGCACGCCGATCAGGTCGGTGGCCAGCGCGGACACGCTCAGCCCGCTGAAGAGCGCCACCAGGACCGCCGCGTCCCCGGCCCGGTCGGCGCGGGCCGCCCAGCGGGCCAGCAGCGGCCGTACCGCGTACAGCATGAACAGCGTGAAGGCCACGGCGAGCCCGGCCGTGGTGGCCGCCTCCATCGGGGACCCGGCCGAGGACAGGGCCACCACCAGGGCCAGCAGGCACCACGCCACGACGTCGTCCACGGCCGCACAGGCCATGGCGAGCGCCCCGAGCGGGGTCCCGTACAGGCCCCGGTCGATGAGGATCCGGGCCAGCACCGGGAAAGCCGTGATGCTCATGGCCACCGCCATGAACAGGATGAACGGCGTCCGGCCCACGCCGTCCGGGGCGAAGCCGTCGTACATGGCTATCGCGAGGAGCGCGCCCAGGGCCAGCGGCAGGAGCATCCCGGCCTGGCTCACCGCGACGGCGACGCGGGTGTGGCCGCGCAGGTTCTTCAGGTCGAGCTCCAGACCGACCAGGAACATGAAGGCGAGCAGGCCGAGTTGTCCGAGTACCGAGGTGTACGGCAGGACGGACGCCGGGAACAGCGCGTGCTGGGCCTCTGGCCAGATCCAGCCCAGCAGCGACGGGCCCAGCAGGATGCCGGTGGCGATCTCGCCCACCACCGGGGGCTGACCGAACCGGCGGCAGACGGAGGCGCCGACCTGGCAGGCGAGGATCACCGCCGGGACGGCGACCAGCAGGGCGGGCAGCGGATCAGCGGACGACACGGGCGTCTCCTTCGGGGGCTCCGGGGCGCAGGGCGGCGGACGGGTCGAGGTGGGCGGCCGGCGGCGGGACGGCGGCCGCCTGCGACCACTGGGCGTAACGGCGCAGGCCGTACAGCAGGGGCTGCGGATCCTCCCGTACGGTCACCCGGTGGACCTCGGCGAACACGGCCGTGTGGTCCCCGAAGCCGACGGTCCTGACCACGGCGCAGTCCGCGACGGCGTGCGCGTCCGCGGTCAGGTGCGGCCCGCCCGCTCCCAGCGGCAGCCGCCACTCGACGCGTTCGAAGCGGTCGGGCGCGCCGGAGGCGAACAGGTCGGAGGCGCCGCGGGCCCGCTCGTGCAGCAGGTTGAGGGCGAAGGCCCCCTGGTCGAGGATCACCGCGAGCGTCGGGCTCGCCGCCCGTACGCACACCACCAGCGTGGGCGGATCGAGTGCGACGCTCGCGACGGAACTGCATGTCAGGCCATGGGGCACGGTGTCCGAATCCAGGGTGGTGACGATGGACACCCCGCTGGGGAAGGCGGCCATGAAGGGCCGGAGGTCCGCGCGGCGGTCTCTTGCCGACTCGTCCGGCGCGGCGGGATGGTGCGCGGAGCGGTGGGGCATGTCTGACTCCTGAGGTGGCTGGAAGCGACTGCGGCCCGGCAGCCGGCGGAGTGCCGTGCTGCCGGGCCGCGGTCGCGGAGTGCCTTACGCGCCGTGCAGTTGGCGCAGGTAGTCGTACGCGCTGGGGAGGGTCTCCAGCAGGTTCTGCTGCTGGCGCTTGACGGTGTCGAAGAGGGGTTCGGCGCCGGCCACCGATTCGGGCCGGTGCGCGAGGGTGGGCAGCGGGGCGTCCGGCTCCAGACCGAGGCCGGCGAAGATGCAGTAGTAGCTGCCGTTGGTCCAGAAGTTGCGGAACTCCGCCTCGAAGTTGCCGTAGTACGTGGACTCGTCGGTGATCGGGGAGTTGATGGGCAGGCCGGCCTTGTAGGCGGAGATCTTCTGCTTGATGTTGTCGGGGAGGACCAGCTTCTTGTTGGCCTGCCAGAACGGGGTGTCGTTGCGCGGCGCGTAGAAGAAGTGCGCCTGGATGAAGTCGCGGGTGTCGTCGAACATCACCTCGATCTCGTGGTTGAAGCTGTCGACCAGACCCTCGTTGAAGGTCTTGTCCGGGAAGTGCTTGGCCAACTGGTAGATCGCGGCCGTGATGAAGTAGATGCCGGTCGACTCCAGCGGCTCCAGGAAGCAGGACGACAGGCCGATGCTGACGACATTCTTCACCCACGCGCGGCGGTTGCGGCCGACGCGGAAGCGAATGTGGTTGAACTTCGTCTCCTCCACGTCCAGGCCCCACATGTCCGCGAACTCGCGGGTGGCGGTGTCCTGGTCGGTGAACTTGCTGGAGTACACGTAGCCGGTGCCGAAGCGGCCCAGCATGGGGATCTTCCAGGCCCAGCCCGACGACATGGCGATCGCCGAGGTGTACGGCTCCACCCCGCCCGCCTCGTCGTCGTGCGGGACGGCCGTGGCCACCGCGCTGTCGCACAGCAGGTGGTCGCTCATGTCGATGAACGGCTCCTGCATCGCCTGGTTGATCAGCAGCCCGCGGAAGCCCGAGCAGTCCACGAACAGGTCGGCGTCCAGCGCCAGCCCGCCCTTGGTGTGCAGCGTCGTGACGTACCCGCGGGAGTCCTGCTCGACCCGGACCATCTCGTCCTGCACGTGGCCCACGCCCTGCTTCTCGGTGGCGAAGCGGCGCAGGAAGTCGGCCACCAGCTGGGCGTCGAAGTGCCAGGCGTACCGGGTCGCCGGGCGGCCGTCGAGCCAGCGCGGGGCCTTCATCGCGTCCATCACGGGGGGCTCGCGGAAGCAGGCGTAGTCGAACGGCTCGGTGGTGCGGCCCTCGTACTTGCGCTTGAACCAGTAGTGCGACAGCGGCGTCTGGTCGTAGTCCGGCAGCAGCCCGAAGGGGTGGTAGAAGTGGTCCGGGCCGCCGCCCGGGAGCTCCCGGGCCGTCGACTCGCCCTGCCCGTCGGTGCGCCAGTTCACGAAGCGCACGGCCATCTTGAAGCTGGCGTTGCACTCCCGCATCCACTCGTCCTCGGCGATCCCCAGGTAGTCGAAGAACGAACGCTGGAGATTGGGCACGGTGGCCTCGCCGACCCCGATGCGGGGGATCGTCGGCGCCTCGAGCACGGTGATGTCGACCGTTCCCTGGAGCGCCTTGCCGAGATACGCGGCCGTCATCCAGCCGGCCGTGCCGCCTCCCAGGATGACGACCTTCTGAAGCCGGGTGTCGGTGCTGGTCATGAAACAGCCCTCATTTCGGAGTCGGCGGTTCGGGTGGTCGTGCTCATCAGTGTCGAAAAACGCCCTATCACCGCCCTACACCGCAAAGATCCGGCCGTTGTAGGCCCGATATAGGCCCCCCGAACACACTCTTCGCAGGCAGAGCGGCAGGCGGGACGACGACCGGGAGGACGCGATGACCACCGCAGCGACCGAGACAGCGGGGCCGGCGGTACGCGTCCGCTTCCTGGGCGATTTCGAGCTGACCGTGAACGGCACCCCCGTACGCCGCTGGCGGGCCGGCAAGGCCCGCGGCCTCTTCCAGTACCTCGTGGTCCACCGCGGCCAGATGCTCACCCGAGACCGGCTCTACGAGTCCCTGTGGCCCGGCACCGACAGCACCGCGGGCAGCTCGCTCAAGGTCGCCGCCCACGCCCTGCGCCGGGTGCTCGACGCCCACCCCGACCGCCCCGGGGACTCCGGGATCCAGCTGGTCTACCGCGACTTCGGCTACGTCCTGCACGTCGCCGGCCTGTGGTCCGACCTCGACCGCTTCCAGGAGCTCGTGCACGCCGGCCTGCGGGCCGCCACCGCCGGCGATACCGCGCTCGCCCGGACCCGGCTGCGGGCGGCGATCGCCCTGTACGGCGGCGAGTTCCTGCGCGGCGAGAGCGCCGACTGGGTCGTCGAACAGCGCGAGTACCTCAGGGCGCTGGTCCTGCGGGCCCTGGGCGTGCTGCGCGCCGACGCCGAGGACCGCGAGGACTTCGTGGAGCTGATCGAGCTCTGCAAGCGCACGCTGGAGATCGACCGCCACCACGAGGAGACCTACCGCGCGCTGATGGCCGCACACGGCCGCCGCGGCGAACTGGCCTGCGTACGCCGCTGGTACGAGCTGTGCGCCCGCCGGATGCGCGAGGAGCTGGCCGTGGCGCCCGGCCACGAGACCCAGCGGCTGCTGCGCACCCTGATCCCGGCCGCCGCCCGAGGCGCCGCTCCCGCTCAGGCCCCGGCCTCCGTCGGCGGCGCCCCCGCCGCGGTCCGCGCGCTGCGGCCCGCCGGACGCCAGCCCGGAACACCTCCGTGGAGCGCGGAGGTCCGCAACCCCGCCCTGGCCCGCCCCGTCCGCAGGGCCAGGCCCGACAACCGGGCCCCGGCCGTCCTGGCCCGCACCGCCGACCCCGCGACCGCGTGACCGACGCAGCTGTTCAGCGAGCCCGTGAACCCCGTGACCGAGTGAGGAACCCACCGTGACCGTGCTGACCGTGCCGACCGCGCCGCAGGACTCAAGACCGCCCGGCGGCGAACCGAACGCGGCCCCCCTGCCGCCCCGTTACACCGACCAGTGGATCGGCGGCGCCTGGGTCGCCTCCGAGGCCGAGGGCCGCCTCGTCGTGACCGACCCCTCCACCGAGCTCGCCCTGGCCACCGTGCCCGCCGGCACCGCCCGGGACGCCGACCTCGCGGCCCGTGCCGCCGCAGCGGCCTTCGAGGGCTGGGCGGCCACCCCGCTGCGCGAACGGGCCGCTCTGCTGCGCAGGGTCGTCGAGGCCATGGAGGTCCGGGCCGAACGCTTCGCCGAGGTGATCACCGCCGAGGTCGGCGCGCCCGCCCGGATGGCCCGCCACACCCACGTCGGACTGTCCCTCGGCATGGCCGCGCACTGCGTCGAGACCGCCGCCTCCTACGCCTTCGAGGAGCGGGTGGGCCACTCGCTCGTCGTGCGCGAGGCCGCCGGAGTGGCCGCCTGCATCACCCCGTGGAACACCCCGCTGCTGCTCACCGTGCAGAAGATCCTCCCGGCGCTCGCGGCCGGCTGCACCGTCGTGCACAAGCCGAGCGAGATCACCCCGCTGCACGCCCGGCTGCTCGCCGAGGCGATCGCCGAGGCCGACCTGCCGCCCGGCGTCTTCAACATGGTCGTCGGCACCGGCGACACCGTCGGCACGGCACTGGTCACCCACCCGCTGGTCGACGTGGTCTCCCTGACCGGCTCCACCCGGGCCGGACGCGACGTTTCCGCGCTCGGCGCCGACCGCGTCAAGCGCGTCCACCTCGAACTCGGCGGCAAGAACGCCAGTCTCGTCCTCGACGACGCCGACCTGGCCCCGGCCGTCGCCGCCACCGTCGACCAGATGCTCTTCAACACCGGCCAGACATGCCTGCAGTGGAGCCGGCTGCTGGTGCCGCGCGAGCGCCAGGACGAGGCCGTGGACCTCGCCGTCCGGGCCATGGAGGGCTACGTCACCGGGGATCCGCGCGATCCCGCGACCGACCTCGGCCCGCTGGTGTCCGCGGCCGCGCACGCCCGCGTCACGGGATACGTCCGCCGCGGCGTCGAGGAGGGCGGAGCCCGCCTGGTCCACGGCGGCCCCGACCGGCCCGCCGGCCTGGACACCGGCTACTACGTCCGGCCGACGGTCTTCGCCGACGTCGACCCGCTCACCACGATCGCCCAGGAGGAGATCTTCGGACCGGTGCTGTCCGTCATCCCCTACGACGACGAGGAGCACGCCGTCCGGATCGTCAACGGCACCCGCTACGGGCTGCACGGCGCGGTCTGGTCGGGCGACGACGCCCGCGCCGAGAAGGCGGCGCGCCGCTTCCGCTCCGGCCTGGTCGACGTGAACGGCGGCCAGTTCAACCCGGCCGCGCCGTTCGGCGGGTTCAAGCAGTCCGGGATCGGGCGCGAGTGCGGCACGGCCGGGCTGGAGGCCTTCCTGGAGACCAAGTCGATGCAGCTCCCGCAGGGCGCGGGGGGCCAGGTGGTCGGCCCGCGGCTGCGGGCCACCGAGGCAGCCCGCCCCGCGGACACCGAGAGGAACGACGGATGACCGAGCCCCATGCCGGGCCGGCCGGGGCGGACGCCCCGGGCGGGCTCCCGCCGCTGTTCGCCCGCCTGGAACGGTGGACCCGCGAACAGCCGAACGAGACCGCGGTCAAGGCCGTGGACGGCAACCTCACCTACGCGGCGCTGACCGCCCGCACCGCCCGGTACGCAGCCGCCCTCGCCCGCGCCGGAGTCGGCCCGGAGACCTCGGTCGGGCTCCTGCTGGGCAGGTCCCGGGAGAGCGTGCCCGCCCTGCTCGCCGTCTGGAGCCTGGGCGGGACCGCCGTACCGCTGGACCCCGGGCACCCCGTGGAACGCCTCGGCGGCATCCTGCGCGACGCCGGGGCCGCCGTCCTCGTCGCCACCGCGGTGCCCGCCGGCCTGGAAGCGGGCGGGACCGTCCTCCTGACCCCCCGCGAGGTCCGCCGCGGCGCCCCCGGGGCGCTCGCCGTGTCCCCGCCCGCCCCCGACAGCTGCGCCTACCTCATCTACACCTCCGGAACCACCGGCCGCCCCAAGGGCGTCGAGGTCACCTACCGCGGCCTGGACACCTTCGTCGAGGCCCTCCGCGGACTCGGCCTGCCCGCCGGCGGACTCGGACTCAACGCCGTCTCGCCGGCCTTCGACGGGTGGCTCTGGTGCACCCTGCTCTACCTCGTCCACGGCCAGGGAGTGGCCCTCACCGACCTCTCCCTCGACGGACTGCGCCAGGCCGCCGCGGAGGGCCGCGAGCCGCTGCCCGCCGGACTGCGCACGGTCTCCCTCACGCCGTCGCTCCTCGCCGCCCACGGCGCGGGACTCGACTCCGCCGAGGTGGTCGTCGTCGCCGGGGAGGCCTGCCCGGCCGCCCTGGCCGAGCGGTTCGCCCAGGGCCGGCGGCTGCTCAACGTGTACGGGCCGACGGAGGTGACCATCGCCGCCACCTGGGCCGACAGCCGACGAGGGGACGACGTGACCAGCATCGGACGACCGCTGCCCGGCTACCGGGCGTACGTGCTGGACGAGGAGCTGCGGCCGGTGGCCGCGGGCACCGAGGGCGAGCTCTACCTCGGCGGGCCCGCCGTCGCCCGCGGCTACCGGGGCCGCCCCGGACTCACCGCGAGCCGCTTCCTGCCCGACCCGTTCCAGGGCGGCGGCACCCGGATGTACCGCACCGGCGACGTGGTGATCCGCCGCGACGGCGGCGAACTGGAGTACCGGGGCCGCCGGGACGACCAGGTGAAGATCCGCGGCCACCGCATCGAGCTCGGCGAGGTGGAGCGCGTCGCCGCCGAACTCCCCGAGGTCGTCGCCGCCGCCTGCTGTCCGCTGGCCCCGGGCCAGACCCTCGGCCTCGCGGTCGTCGCGGCGCCCGGCGTCGCCGACCCGGCCGGGCTCGCCACCCGGGTCGTGGAGCGCTGCCGCAAGCAGCTCCCCGCCGCGGCGGTACCGGGCACCGTGCGGGTACTGGACCGGATCCCGACCCTGACCACCGGAAAGGCCGACCGCGCGGCGCTGGCCCGGGCCCTGGAGGAGCCGGAACGCGGCGACGGACCCGGCGCGGCCGGGGGCGGCGCGGTGAGCGCGAGCGAGCGCACCGTGATGACCGTGTGGGCGGAGGTGCTCGCCACCGAGGTCCCCGGCCCCGAGTCGGACTTCTTCGACCTGGGCGGTCACTCCCTGGCCGCCGCCCGCGTGGTCTCGGAGCTGCGCCGCACCACCGGACTGCGCGTCGGCCTGGGCGCGCTGCTGGCCCGGCCGACGGTCGCCGACGTGGCCGCCGAGATCGACCGGCTCGCGGCCGAACAGGGCGCGCCCGCAGCCGACGCGGCCGGCGCCGCCGAAGGGGCGTAGGCCATGGGCACCTGGATCTCCACCTGGACGGCGGACCCCGCCGAACCGGCCCTGCCCGTGCTGCTGTGCCTCCCCCCGGCGGGGGCCGGCTGCCAGCAGTTCCGCGCCTGGCAGCCCGCGCTGGAAGGCACCGCGCAGGTGTACGGCGTACAGCTGCCGGGCCGGGAGAACCGCTGGCGCGAGCCCATGCCGGACACCTTCGATGAGGCCGTCGAGGCCATCGCGGCCGAACTGGTGTCCACCGTCGGGAACCGGCCGCTGATCGTCTTCGGCCACAGCTTCGGCGGCCTCCTCGGCTACGAGGTCTCCCGCCGGGTCACCCCGCGCGCCCTCGTGGTCAGCGGCTGCCGGGCCCCCGGCCACTGGACCGGAGCCGGCCGCGGCATCGTCGACGACGGAGAGGAACTGGACAAGCTCTTCGACACGGCCGACCTCGACCCCCGCCTGCTCGACGAGGACACCCGGGCCCTGATGGTCGGGATGCTCCGCAAGGACGCCCAGCTGTCCCTGAGCTACGTCCACAAGCCGGGCACCCGCCTCTCCGTACCCGTGCACGCCTGGGGCGCCGACGGCGACGAGACCGTCAGCGCGGCCGACCTGGACGGCTGGGCGGCGGTCACCACCGCCGGCTTCGCCCGGCACACCACCACCGGCGGACACCACGCCGTGCTGCGCCGCCCGCAGCCCGTACTGGACCACCTGAGCGCCCTGCTGCGGGGCGAGGGAGCGTCCCTCACCCCGACCGCCTGACAGTCCGCCCGCACCCATCGGCCCGAGCCCGGAGGACACCGTGCCCACCACCCACCAGGTCCTCGTGAACCACGAGGGGCAGTACGCGCTGTATCCCGCCACGCGCGAGACGCCCGACGGCTGGACGCCGGCCGGCTTCGACGGCACCGAGGACGAATGCGCCGCCTTCGTCGACGCCCACTGGCCCGACATCCGCCCGCTCAGCCTGCGAGGAGCCTGAGATGGAGATCGACCTGCTCGACCCGGGCCCCTTCGGCCGCAACGACTTCTGGCCGACGTTCACCTGGCTGCGCGCCAACTCGCCGGTCCACTGGCACCCCGAGCCCGGCAGCGACGACGGCGGCTTCTGGGCGCTCAGCCGGCACCGCGACATCATGAAGGTCTACGCCGACAGCGACACCTTCCTGTCGGCCCGCGGGATGCGGCTGGGCAGCGACCCCGCCGCCGTCGCCGCGGTCGCCCAGCGCATGCTCATCGTCTCCGACGTCCCGCACCACACCCGCCTCAAGCGGGCCCTCGGACAGGCCTTCGGCCCCCAGCAGATGCCGCGTCTGGAAGCCCTCGTCGAGCAGGTCGTCGCCGACCTGGTCACCGAGGCCGCCGAACGCGACGAACTGGACTTCATCGACCTCGCCAAACAACTGCCCAACCGGGTGGTCTGCGCCATCCTGGGCATCCCGCGCGCCGACTGGGCCTGGATCGGCGCCCTGACCACCGACGCCTTCGACTCCCCGGACGAAGCGGTGCGCAGCAGCGCCCACTCGGAGATCTTCCTCTACTTCATCGAGCTGCTCGCCGAGCGCCGGGCGCGCCCCGGCGACGACCTGGTCAGCCAGATCGCCCACGACACCCTCGTGGACGAGGGCGACGGCAGCGAACGGCCGCTCAGCGACCACGAGATCGTCTTCAACCTCAACGGCGTCCTGTCCGGCGCCAACGAGACCACCCGCTACTCGGCGGCCGGCGCGGTCCACATGTTCGCCGAGCACCCCGACCAGTGGCGGCTGCTGCGGGCCCTCGGCCAGGACGGCATCGCCCCGGCGGTCGAGGAGATCCTGCGCTGGACCACGCCCGGGGTGCACGCCCTGCGCACCGCGGCCCGCGACACCGAGATCAACGGGATCCCCGTCGCCGCGGGCGCCCGGGTGACGCTGTGGAACGTCTCGGCCAACAGGGACGAGGACGTCTTCGCCGACCCGCACTCCTTCCGGGTCGACCGCCGCCCCAACCGGCACGTCGCCTTCGGGCACGGCCGCCACCTCTGCCTCGGCGCCCGCCTCGCCCGCTTCGAACTCGGCGCCCTGCTCACCGAGATGCTCGCCGTACTGGACGGGTTCGAACTGACCGGTCCCGCCACCTTCAACTCGTCCAACTTCACCTGGGGGATCAACAGTCTCCCCGTGCGGCTGCTGCGCAGCCGAGCCTTCGCGAAGTAAGAAAGGGCCCGTACTGTGACCACCGCACTCGTCGACTTCAACCGTTCGGACGCCGCGTTCCCCACGACCGGGTACCCGGAACTCCTCGCCGGACAGGCCGCCCGCACCCCCACGGCCACGGCCCTCGCGCAGGGCGACCGCACCTGGACCTACGCCGAACTCCAGGCCGCCACCAACCGCCTGGCGCACGCGCTGATCGCCCGCGGCGCCGGTCCCGGGACCAGGATCGGCCTCTGCTACCCGCGCAGCGCCGAGTACGTCCTCGGCTCCCTGGCGATCCTCAAGACGGGCGCCGCGATCGTCGCCCTCGACCCGGTCAACCCCGACGACCGGCTCGCCGCGATGATCGCCGACGCCGACCCGCTGCTCGTGGTCACCCCGGCCGAACTCGCTCGCCGGATACCGCAGGACGTCCCGCGGGCCGAGGTCGCCACCGCCGGCCAGGGCCTTCCGGACACCGCGCCCGCGTCCGTGACCGGGCCCGACACCGTCAGCCACCTCATCTACACCTCCGGCTCCACCGGCACCCCCAAGGCCGTACTGGAGCGGCACGGCGCGCTGACCAACCTGGTCCACTGGACCGCGCGCGCCTACGGGGTCCGGCCCGGCGACCGCGCCTCCTGGATGTCCACCCCCGGCTTCGCCGTCCAGATCATGGAGTGGCTCGCCTACCTCCCGGCCGGCGCCGCGATCCACATCCCCGAGGCGGGCCAGGCCCAGACCCCCGAGCAGATCCGCGACTGGCTGGCCGGCGAGGGCATCACCCACACCATGCTGGTGGCCGCGCTGGCCGAGCCCGTGTGGGGTCTGACGTGGCCGGCGGACACGGCGCTGCGGATCCTGGTGACCACGGCCGAGCGCGTCCACAGCTGGCCGCCCGTCGACACCCCCTTCCGCGTGGTGATGACGTACGGCACCACCGAGACCACCAACGTCCTGTCCTGCCTCGACCTCGGCGCCGGCACCGACTTCACCAGCCAGGCCACCTCCGAGGAGGTCCGCGCCACCCGCCAGGTCCCGGTCGGCGTGCCCATCGCCAACCTCCGCGTCCACCTCCTGGACGAGGAAGGCCGCCCGGTCCCCGAGGGCGAGGTCGGACGGCTGCACGTCTCCGGGGCCGGGGTCGCCGCCGGCTACCACGGCCGCCCCGAGCTCACCGCCGCCAAGTTCCACCCCAACTTCCTGCCCGACGACCCGCACCCGGTGCTCTACGACACCGGCGACCTCGCCCGCCGCCGCGAGGACGGCGCCGTCGAGCTCCTCGGCCGCTCCGACTCCCAGGTCAAGATCCGCGGCTTCCGCGTCGAGCTCGGCGAGGTCGAGACGCACATCGCACGCCTCGACGACATCGCCGAGGCGGTCGTCGTCACCCAGGAGCGCGGCCCCGGCGACAAGCGGCTCATCGCCTACGTGTCCCCGGCCGGCGGGGCCGAACCCGACTCGGCCGCCGTGCGCGCCGAGGTCGCCCGGACCCTGCCCTACTACATGGTTCCCGCGGCCGTCGTCGTGCTGCCCTCCCTCCCGCGGCTGCCCAACGGCAAGGTCGACCGCCGCAGCCTGCCCGAGCCCCCCGAGGGCCGCGACGGCGTCGGCGCCGGCTACGAGGCACCGCGCAATGAGGTCGAGGACGGCCTGAGCCGGCTGTGGGCCGACGCGTTCCGCACCGACGGCGTCGGCATCCACGACAACTTCTTCGAGCTGGGCGGCCATTCGCTGCTCGCCTTCCAGCTCATCGACGAGATCCGCCGCCGCTACGGCGTCGAGCTGAGCCTCTCCGACCTGTCCACCTGCCCCACCGTCGCCGAGCTCGCCACCCTGGTCACCACCGAACGCGCGGGCGGCCGCGGCTCCTTCGGCGGACTCCCGGCGATCGTCCCCGACCCGGCCGCCCGCTTCGAGCCCTTCCCGCTGACCGAGAGCCAGCAGGCGCTGTGGATCGGCCGCGGCGGGCTCGTCGAACTCGGCAACGTCGGCTGCCACGGCTACTTCGAGTGGGAGAGCGAGAAGCTCGACGTACCGCGCTTCGAGGGCGCCTGGCGCCGCCTCGTCGAACGCCACGACGCGCTGCGCACCCGGGTCCTGCCCGACGGCACCCAGCAGGTCTTCGAGGAGATCCCGGCGTACGAGATCCCCGTCACCGACTTCGGCGGCCTCGACGAGGAGAGCCGCGCGGCCGAACTGGCCGACCTGCGTGAGCGGCTGTCCCACCAGGTGCTCGACGCCGACGCCTGGCCGCTGTTCGACGTGCGGATCAGCCTGCTCGGCGGCGGGCGGGCCCGGATCCACCTCTCGTTGGACTTCCTCGTCGCCGACGCCTGGAGCTACTTCCAGGTCCTCATCCCCGACCTGGTCACCTACTACGTGGAACCGGACGCCGAACTCGCCCCGCTGGAGCTGACCTTCCGCGACTACGTGCTCGCCGTCGGGAACTCGCTGCGCGACAGCGAGGTCTACCGGCGCTCCGAGTGGTACTGGCGCGACCGCCTCGCCACCCTCCCGCCCGCCCCCGAACTGCCCGCGCGCCCGGCCGACGCCCCCGAGCTGCCGGTCCGGTTCGAGCGGCGCAGCCACGTCGTCTCCCCGGAGCTGTGGACACGCATCCAGGAGCGGGCGCACGCCCGCGAGGTGACCCCCTCCGGCGTGCTGGCCGCCGCCTACGCCGAGATCCTCGGCAGGGCCTCCGGTCAGGCCCGCTTCACCATCAACTTCCCGCTCTTCAACCGGCTTCCGCTGCACCCGCAGGTCAACGCCCTGCTCGCGGACACCACCACCACCCTGCTGCTCGCCGTCGAGCAGCAGGACTCCACCTTCGCCGGACGCGCGCAGGCCGTCCAGCGCCGCCTCTGGGCCGACCTGGAGCACCGCTACTTCAGCGGCGTGCAGGTCCTGCGCGAGCTGACCAAGTTGCGCGGCTCCCTCGCCCCTGCCATGCCCGTGGTGATGACCAGCCTGGCCGGCCACCCGCCGCAGTACGAGGAGACCGAACTGGGCGCCCCGGTCTACGGCATCTCCCAGACCCCCCAGGTCTCCCTCGACTTCCAGGTCTTCGAGAAGCCCGAAGGACTCACCTTCAACTGGGACTTCCTGCCCGCCGTCTACCCGGACGGCCTCATCGACTCCATGTTCGACGAGTTCACCGCCCTGCTGGAGGCCCTCGGCGAGGACGGGGTCTGGGAGCGATACTCCCCGCCGCCCGGCGAGGAGGGCGCCGACGCGGGCAAGGCCGAGGAGCGCGACACGGGCGACGCCTGGGAGCGCTACTGGGCCGGTATCCAGCGGACCGGCCGCGGCGGCGACGTCATCTGGGACGCCGACAGCGGCGAGGAGTTCCAGTGGCTCCTCGACCAGGCGCAGCGCCACTTCCGCAGCGAACTGCCGCTCATCGACCTCGGCTGCGGCAACGGCCGCTACAGCCGCGAACTCGCCCCGCACTACCCGTCGGTCATCGGCGTCGACGTCTCCGTCAGCGCCATCGACCACGCCAAGCGCGAGGCCGAGGGCGTGGCGAACGTCGACTACCTGGCCATCGACATGACCGACGCCGAACAGGCCGCGGTCCTGGGGGAGGGGCCCTACAACATCTTCGTACGCGGTGTCTTCCACGTCCTGGACACCGAGGCACGGGCCCGGCTCGCCGCGGTCGCCGACCGGCTGCTGGGCGACGAGGGCACGCTGATCGTGCACGAGCCCGACTACTCCAGCAACTCCTTCGGCTACCTGGGCTTCGTGGGCGGCAAGCGCGGCCGCGCCGAGGACCTGGTCGGCCCGCTGGAGGCGGCCGGCGTCCGGCACTCGCACCGCTTCACCCGGCCCGAACTGGCCGAGGCCTTCGGCGCGGACGGCTGGGAGATCGTCGAGGACGAGGCGATAGAACTGCACGCCATCGACCCCCAGTCGGACTCCGACGCGCTGCGGCTGCCCGGCTACTACGCGGTGCTGCGCCGCAGGCGCTGATGCCCGGTCTCGCACTGGCCGGGCCGACCGGAGCGGTGCTGGCCGCGGCCGGGGACGTACGGGAGCTGCTGACCCGTACCGAACTGGACCGCGCCGGCGCCCTCCGGTCGGCCGCCGACCGGGACGACTTCCTGGCCGCGCACGCACTGGTCCGGCTCTGCGCCGGGCGGCTCCTGGGCCGCCCGGCGCAGAGCCTCACCGTCGTTCAGCGCTGCGGCTCCTGCGACCGGCCGCACGGCAGGCCGCGGCTCGTCGAGGCGCCCGGCACCGGCGTCAGCCTCGCGCACGCCCGGGGCTGGGTCGCGGCCGCCGCCGCGGCCGACGGTCCCGTCGGCGTGGACGTGGAGGCCGTCGACGACGCAGACGTGGACTGGCGGACCGCCGAGGCCGTCTGCACGGAGGAGGAACTGGCCGCCCTGCGGTCGGACACCCACCCGCGGCGCGCCTTCCTGCGCCAGTGGGTACGAAAGGAGTCCCTGGTCAAGGTCGGGGCGGGCACGCTCGACGAGCCGGCCCGCCTCGACGTTCCCGTGTACGGGCAGGAGCCGCCGCGCTGGCACGGCTGGCGGCTGCTGGACTGGGGCGGTGCGCAGGCCGTCGGATGTGTGGCGGCCCGCGAGGAGATGCGGCTGCGGCTGCTCGGCTGAAAGACTGGACACGTGGAACGACGTACGACCGAACGGCTGCTCAGGGCGCGCGCACAGGCGATCGGGGGCGGGGTCCGGGAGGACTCCGTCGCCGCAGTCCTGGACCGGGTGCTGGCCGTCCAGGCCCAGGACCTGCCCGCGGCGGAGCTCGGGCTGCGGGTACGGGCCCGCGGACTGACCCAGGAAGCGGTGCGCAGGGCCACCGACACCGAACGCACCGCCGTCCGCGGCTGGTTCATGCGCGGCACCCTCCAACTGGTGCCCGCCGCCGACGCCCGCTGGCTGCTGAACCTCTTCGGCCCCGTCTACCTCGCGCTCGCCGCCCGGCGCCTGCGCGAACTCGGCCTGGACGAGGCCCTGTGCACGCGCTCGGAGCGCCTCATCACCGACGCGATCGCCGCGGAGGGCCCCCTGACCCGCGCCCGGCTCACCGACCGGCTCACCACCCTCGGCGTCGAGCCGAAGGGGCAGTCCGCCTTCCACCTCATCCGCCGCGCGGCCCTGGCCGGCCTCATCTGCCACGGGCCGCAGCAGGGCGGCGACGCAACCTACGTCCTCCTCGACGACTGGCTGCCCGCAACCGGACCCCTGCCGTACACCGGGGAAGCGGCCGTAAGGGAGCTCGCGCGGCGCTACCGCGCGGCCCACGGGCCCTCCGACGCACTGGACTTCGTCCACTGGTCGGGGCTGAAGACCACGACGGGAAAGAATGCCTGGGCTGCCGTACGGGACACCGCTCCCGAGGCCCCGGCCGCCCCCGGCGAACCCGACGTACGGCTGCTGCCGGCCTACGACAACTACCTCGTCGGCTACCGCAGCCGGGACCTGTCGGTGCCCGCCGAGCACGAACGGCGGGTGTGGCCGGGCGGCGGGCAGATCCGGGCCACCGTGGTCGTCGACGGCCTGGCCGTCGGCACCTGGTCGGGCGGCCGCCGCGGGGCGCCGGTCAAGGTCGAGCCCTTCCCCGGGACCGAGCCGCCGAGCCCCGCCGTGGCCGCCGGAATCGCCCGCGAGAGCGCCGACATCGCACGCTTCTCCAGCTGAACTCATCGCATGTCTACAAGCGTTCTATAGTCCCGGAATTCATAACCGGGGTCTAACTCGCGGTCCATAGCGTCAGTGCCGTCCGACAATTCCGTACCCAATCAGAAAAGGGCGTCGACATGGCACTCGGTCGGCATTCCGATTTCAATCGCCTGTGGTTCGGGCAGACCGTCAGCAACTTCGGCGACAAGATCTCCCTTCTCGCGCTGCCGACCCTCGCGGTCGTGGTGCTGGACGGCGGAGCCTTGGAGGTCGGCGTGCTCGGCGCGCTGCGCTTCCTCCCCTTCCTGCTGCTCGCCCCCATCGCAGGGCTGGTGGCCGACCGGGTCTCGAGGCGCACCGTCATGATCGTCGCCGACCTGGGCCGCTTCCTGGCCCTGGCCACGATCCCGCTGGCGTTCGCGCTCGACTCCGTCACCATGACGCACATCTTCATCGTCGCCGGCGTCACCGGCTGCCTCACCACCTTCTTCGAGGTCTCGTACCAGTCCTGGCTGCCCCAGCTCATCGGCACCGAGAACCTCATCGAAGGCAATACCAAGCTGCAGATCAGCCGCAGCGTCGCCGAGGCGGTCGGCGCCGGCGCCGGTGGCGCACTCATCCAGCTGCTCGGCGCCGCACGCGCCATCACCGCCGACGCGTTCACCTTCCTCGTCTCGCTCATCGCCCTGCTGATCATCCGTCACCGGGACGTGCGCGAGCGGACCGAGGAGCGGAAGGCCTCCGCGAAGGCGGAGATGAAGGAGGGCATGAAGACCCTCTTCGGCAACCCGGTCCTGCGCGGCCTGTTCACCGCCAACGTCGTGGTCAACCTCGGTGCCGCGATGGGTGACGCCATCCTGATCGTCTACGCGTACAAGGAGCTGAACCTCAGCCCCGGCCAGGTCGGTGCCGCCTTCGCCGTCATGTCGGTCTTCGTCATCGTCGGCGCCGTGCTCTCCGAGGTCGTCTCCAAGAGCCTCTCGGTGGGCCGCCTGCTCGTGATCACCGCGGTCGTGCTCGGCGCCGGCTACATCCTCGTCCCGACGGGCGGCGCGGTCGGCGGCTTCGTCGGACTGATCGTGGTCCAGGCCATCATCGGCTTCGTCTCCCCGATGTTCGACATCCACGTCCTCAGCCTCGTGCAGGGTGTCACCCCGAACGAGCAGATGGGCCGCGTCAGCGGCACCGCGCTCTCCGCGGTGTACGGCGCCCTGTCCCTCGGCTACTTCGCCGGCGGTGCGCTCGGCGAGGCGATCGGCCTGACCGGCGGCCTCGCGGTGGCCGGCGCCGTCACCATCATCGGCGGCCTGACCCTGCTCAGCGGGCCGGTCGCCAAGATCAAGGAAATGCCCGGCGGCGACGACACCGCCGAGGAGGGATCTCCGGCCGCGGACGAGGCCAAGATCACCGCCTGACGGTCCGGCCCGGCCCCACGGGAGCGGGTGCCCGCCCAGCGGCACCCGCTCCCGACACCCGCACCCACGCCCGCACCTCGTACCCGCACGCCCGCACCTCGTACCCGCACGCCCGCGCCGCGCTCCCGCGGCGCGCCCTGCCGTACTCCCTCTCCCGAAGACGCACGGAGGCTCAAGGTGAGCGAGTCCCTCGCCGAACGCATAGCCGCACTGCCGAAGTCCCGCAGGGCACTGTTCCAGGCCCTGACGGGCCGCAACGGCGGGCGCGCCGCCGTACGGGAGGACCCTGAGCCGGCACCCCGTGACCCCGCCGACCCGCCGGTGCTCTCCTTCGCGCAGCGCCGGCTCTGGTTCATCGACCAGCTCCAGCCCGGCAGCCCCGCCTACAACGTGCCGGTGGCCACCCGCATCCGCGGCCCGCTCGACGTCCCCGCCCTGCACGCGGCGCTCCAGGACATCGTCGACCGCCACGAGGTCCTGCGCACCGTCTACACGTACCAGGAGGGCGCCTCCGAGGCCCTGCCCCGCGTGGTGGACGGCTTCCGGCTGCCCCTGCCGCTGACCGAGCTGCCCGACGAGGAATCCGTCCGGCCGTTCTACGACGCGGACGCCGGCGCCCCCTTCGACCTGGCCGGCGCCGTCCCGCTGCGGGCCCGGCTCGGCCGCCTCGGCGCCGAGGACCACGTCCTCGTGCTCAACCTCCACCACATCGTCACCGACGGCTGGTCGATGCGGATCCTCTACACCGAACTGGAGCGCGCCTACGCGGCCCGCACCGGCGCCCCGGCCGACGCGAACGCCCCGCTCAACCTCCAGTACGCCGACTTCGCCACCTGGCAGCGCCGCCGCGTCAGCGGCGACCGGCTGGAGGCGCTCACCTCCTTCTGGCAGGAGGAGCTCGGCGGGGCCGCACCCGTGGACCTGCCCACCGACCGGCCCCGGCCCCCCGTCTTCGGGCACGCCGGAGCCTCCCGCTACATCGACCTCCCGCCCCGGCTCATCGGCCGGCTCAGGGAGTTCGGCAAGTCCGAGGGCGCCACCCTCTACATGACGATGCTGGCCGGTTTCGCCGCCACCCTGCGCCGCTGGACCGGCCAGGAGGACATCGTCGTCGGCACCTCCGTCTCCGGCCGCGACCACCCGGCCTTCAGCGAGCTCATCGGCTTCTTCGTCAACACCCTGCCGCTGCGCATCAGAACCGGCGGGGACCCCGGGTTCGCCGAACTGGTCCGGGCCACCCGCCACACCACCCTCCAGGCGTACGCGCACCAGGAACTGCCCTTCGACCTCATCGTCGACGCGCTCGGACTGCCCCGCGACCCGAGCCGGCCGCCGCTGACCTCCGTGATGTTCCTCCTCGACGAGACCCCGGACACCGCCCCCGGCCTGGCCGGCCTCGCCACCGAGCCCATCGACTTCTCCTCGCACGCCACCAAGTACGACCTCATGATCAGCGTCCACGACACCGGCACCGCGGTCCGCGCCCTCGTGGAGTACCCCACCGACCTGTTCGACGCCTCGACCGTGGACCGGCTGCTCGGCCACTTCCTCACCACCCTCGAAGGCGCCGTCGACCGCCCGGACGCCCCGCTGTCCGCCCTGCCGCTGCTCACCGACGCCGAGCGGACGGCCGCCCTGGACGAGTGGAACGCCACCCGCGCCCCCTTCCCCCAGGACGCCTGCCTGCACCACCTCTTCGAGCAGCACGCCGACCGCCGGCCCGACGCGCCGGCCGTGGTCCTCGGCGGAGTCGGCGGCTGGAGCGTCACCTACCGCGAGCTGGAGGAGCGCGCCAACCGGCTCGCCCACCGGCTCGTCGAGTCGGGTGCGGGCCCCGGCCGGACCACGGCCCTGTGCCTGCGCCGCGGCCCCGGACTGGTCACCGCGATCCTCGCCGTCCTCAAGGCCGGCGGGGCCTACGTACCCCTCGACCCGGACTACCCCGCCGAACGCCTGGCCCTGCTGCTGAAGGACTCCGCGCCGCCCATCGTCGTCTCCGACGCCGAACTCATCGGCCGGCTGCCCGTCCCCGACGGCACCGCACGGGTGCTCCTGGACACCGACCGCGCCGCCCTCGCCGAGCTGCCCGCGACCCGGCCCGAGGTCCCCGTCACCGCCCGGGACCTCGCCTACGTCATCTTCACCTCGGGCTCCACGGGCACCCCCAAGGGCATCGCCCTGGAACACCGCGGCGTCGTCAACAACCTCCTCGACCTCAACCGCTCCTACGGCATCGGCCCCGCCGACTCCGTACTCGCCCTGTCCTCGCCCAGCTTCGACATGAGCGTCTACGAGACCCTCGGCATCCTGGCGGCGGGCGGCACGCTCGTCCTGCCCGACCCCGCCGCCGCCAAGGACCCGGCGCACTGGGCCGACCTCGTCGAGCGGCACGGCGTCACCGTCTGGAACTCCGCTCCCGCCCTCCTCGGCCTCCTCGTCGACCAGCTCGAACACGCCGGCGGCCCCCGACTGCCCAAACTGCGCACGGCGTTCCTCGGCGGCGACTGGATCCCCGTCACCCAGCCCGACCGGATCCGCGCCTTCGCGCCGGAGCTGTCCTTCGCGGCACTCGGCGGGGCGACCGAGGCCTCCATCCACTCGGTGGAGTTCCGCGTCGGCCGGGTCGATCCGCAGTGGACGAAGCTCCCGTACGGACGACCCATGGCCAACCAGCTCACCTACATCCTCGACCCGCACGACCGCCTCGTCCCCGTCGGTGTCCCCGGCGAACTCCACCTCGGCGGGGTCGGACTGGCCCGCGGCTACCTCAACCGGCCCGAGCTCACCGAGGAGAAGTTCGTCCACGTCGAGCTGGCACCCGGCCGCACCGAACGCCTCTACCGCACCGGCGACCTGGCCCGCTACGGCACGGACGGCACCATCGAGCTCCTCGGCCGCACCGACTTCCGGATCAAGCTGAACGGGCTCCGCATCGAGCCCGGCGAGGTGGAGAGCGCGCTGCGCGACCGCCCCGGCGTCCGCGAAGCCGTCGTCGCCGCCCGCCGCTCCGCCGCCGGCTCCGACCGCCTCGTCGGCTACGTCGTCCCCGAGGACGGCGCCGACCTCGACACCGCCGCCCTGCGGACCGCGCTCGGCGCGGTCCTGCCCCCGCACTGCGTCCCCGCGGAACTGGTGCTGCTGGAACGGCTGCCGCTGAGCCCCAACGGCAAGGTGGACCGGGGCGCCCTGCCCGACCCGCGCCCCGCCGCCCCCGCCCCGGACCGGCCCGCCGCCGCACCGGCCGGCGGTGATCCCGTCGCACTGCGGATCGCCGCCGTCTGGGCCGAGGTCCTCGGCGTGGCCGAAGTGGCCCCCGGCGACGACTTCTTCGCCCTCGGCGGGGACTCCTTCGCCGCCGTGCGCGCCGTACGGGCCGTCGCCGCCGCCCTGCCGGACGCCGGGGCCGCCGCCCTGCGCGTCGTCGACCTCTTCAGCAACCCGACCCCGGCCGGCCTCGCCGCCCGCAGCGCCGAACTCGGCGGCAGCGGGACACAGGCGCACCGCCTGCTGCACCGGCTCACCCCCGAACGCCCCGCCGGTACCACCGCCCTGACCCTGGTCTGCTTCCCGCACGGCGGCGGCGACGCCATCGCCTACCAGCCCCTCGCGGCCCAGCTCCCGCCGCACATCGAGCTCCTGGCCGTCTCCCCGCCCGGTCACGACCCGCTGCGCCCCGGCCCGATGCTGCCGGTCCCCGAGTTCGCAGAACTCGCCGCCCAGGAGATCGCCCGCACCGTGCAGGGCCCGTACGCGGTCTACGGCCACTGCGCCGGAGTCGTCACCGCGCTGGAGACCACCCACGTCCTCGAACGCATGGGACAGCGGCCGATCGCCCTGGACCTCGCCGCCGCCCTCCCCGAGGAGGACCCCGAGTACGCACTGGAGATGGAGCGCGTCTCCGGCGACGACGACCTCGTCGCCTACCTGACCACCATGGACGGCTTCGACGGCGTCCTCGACGACCGCGACCTCACCGCCGTCCTGCGGATGGTGCGGCACGACATGACCGAGGCCGCCCGCTTCTTCGCCCGTACCCCCGCCGGCTACGAACAGCCCCTGACCACCCCGCTCACCTGCATCATCGGCGACGCCGACGACGCCACCGAGGGCTACGAGGACGGCTACCGCGCCTGGGGCCGGTACGCCGCCGACGTGTCGCTCGCCGTGATCCCCGGTGGCCGCCACTACTTCGCCAAGCACCTGCCCGACCGGCTCGCCGCCCTGCTCGCAGACCTGCACCGCAACGGAGGAAACCATGTCTGATCTCGCCGAACGGCTCGGCCGCCTGCCCCAGGGACAGCGCTCCCGGCTGCTGGGCAGGATGCGCAACCAGATGACGGCCGGCGTGGGCCGCCGCGTCGAACTGGGGCGCGCCGACCACGGACCGCGCTCCCGCTCCTCCTTCCAGCAGGAGCAGATGTGGTTCGTCGACAAGCTCGGCGCCGGCAAGGCCCGCAACAACATAGCCCTCTCCATAGCCCTGGGCGGTCCCCTGGACCGGGCCGCCCTGCACGAGGCCCTCAACGCCGTGGTCACCCGCCACCAGGTGCTCCACAGCAAACTCGTCGAGATCGACGGAGTCCCCTGGCAGGAGCCCGTCCCCTCCTTCGTGCTCGGCGTCCAGAGCACCGACCTGTCGGGCAGCGAGGACGCCGACCGCGAACTCGCCGAGCTCACCACCACCTGCGCGGCGGCCCCCTTCGACCTGGCCGCCGCCCCGCCCGTGCGCGCCCACCTCGTACGCCTCGCCGAGGACCGGCACGTCCTGCTCTGGGTCGTCCACCACATCGCCTGGGACCCCGGCTCGACCCGGATCTTCACCGAGGAACTGACCGCCAGCTACGCCGCGGCCGCCGCGGGCAAGCGACCCGAAGCCCCCAGACTCGCCGTCGAGTACGCCGACTTCGCGGCCTGGCAGCGGGCCAAGCTGGAGAACGACGAGCACGGCCGGGCGCTCGCCGCCAAATGGCGCCAGATCCTCGCCGGCGCCGTCGCCACCGAGGTCATGCCCGACCATCCGCGCGGTCCCGAGACCCGCGGCGACGGACGCGGCCTGAAACTGACCCTCGACCAGAAGCTGCTGGACCGGCTCACCGAGCTCGCCGACGCGGGCAGCACCACCGTCTTCACCACCCTGCTGGCCGCCTTCAACGCGCTGCTGCGGCACTGGACCCGGACCGAGGACGTCGTCGTCGGCACGGCCAGCGCCTCCCGCCCGCACCCCGACCTGGAACAGGTCATCGGCTGCTTCGTCCAGATGATCACCCTGCGGACCGAGGTCACCGACGCACTCACCTTCCGCGAGCTCGTCACCCGCACCGCCGCCTCCGTGATGGACTCCTTCACCAGCAGCGAACTGCCCTTCGAGCAGGTAGTGGAGGCCGTCCGGCCGGTCCGCGACCCACTGCGCCACCCGCTCTTCCAGATCGAGTTCACCTCGCTCGGCCGCTGGGGCACCCACCGGGCGCAGGCCGCGGACGTCGAGTTCACCATGGACCAACTGCACGACGGCGCAGCCAAGTTCGACATGAGCTTCCTCGTCGGCGAGAACGACGGCCTGGAACTCTCCCTCGAATACAACACCTCCCTCTACCGGCACGGCACGGCCAGCGCCCTCCTCACCGCCTTCAAGCAGGTCCTGGAGCAGGTCGCCGAGAACCCCGACCTCCGGGTCGGCGACATCAGCCTGGTCGAGGAGCCGGCCGCCTCCCGGCACGCCCGCGAGCTGTCCCGCGGCGGCCCGGTCGACGAGAGCGCCTGGACCACCACCCTCGACCGCGCCTTCC
Source organism: Streptomyces erythrochromogenes (assembly GCF_036170895.1). Lineage (NCBI taxonomy): Bacteria > Bacillati > Actinomycetota > Actinomycetes > Kitasatosporales > Streptomycetaceae > Streptomyces > Streptomyces erythrochromogenes. The sequence continues at coordinate 7,186,308 of NZ_CP108036.1, forward strand.
GCGAGCGGGCCACCATCCACCCCGACGCCGTCGCCGTCCGCCACGGCGCCACACGGCTGGACTACGCCGCCCTCGACCGCTGGTCCGAGGCCATCGCCCACCGGCTGCGCGACCGCGGCGTCGGACACGGCGACCCGGTCGCCCTGTGCGTGGCCCGCGGCCCGGCCGCCGTCGCCGGAGTGCTCGGCGTCCTCAAGGCGGGCGCCCACTACATCCCCGTCGACCCGGCCGCCCCGGCCGAGCGCACCCGCACCGTCCTGGCCGACGCCAAGGTCCGCCACGCCCTCGTCGACGAGAGCGCGCAGCTGCCCGTACCGCTGGAGCTCGTGAACACCGGGACCGCGGCCCCCGTCCGCGAGGTCCCCTCCCTCGCCCTCAGCTCCACCCCCGCCGACCTGGCCTACGTGCTCTACACCTCCGGCAGCAGCGGAACCCCGAAGGGGGTCATGATCGAGCACCGCTCGGTCACCCACTTCTCCCGCACCATCGCCAAGGCCTACGAGATCAAGGCCGAGGACCGGGTCCTGCACTTCGCCCCCCTCACCTTCGACGTCTCCGTCTTCGAGATCTTCACCACCCTGCTCGCGGGCGGCTCGCTCGTCATCGCCACCGACGACGAACGCCGCGACCCCGCCCTGCTCCAGGCCCGGATGCGCGAGGACGCGGTGACCGTCGCCGAACTCCCGCCCGCACTCCTGCCGCTGCTCGACCAGGCGGCCCTGCCGGACCTGCGCCTGGTCTCGGTCGGCGGCGAGGCCTTCCCCGGCAGGCTGGTCGCCGAATGGACCGCGGGGGAGCGCCGGTTCGTCAACGGCTACGGCCCGACCGAGGCCACCGTCGCGGTGACGCTGATGGACTGCACCGGCAGCTACGACCGCAACCCGCCCATCGGCCGCCCCATGCCGGGCCACCAGGCCTTCGTGCTCGACGAGCGGCTGCGGCCGGTCCCGCCCGGCGTCCCCGGCGAACTGTGCGTGGCCGGCCCGGGCGTGGCCCGCGGCTACCTGGGCCGCCCCGACCTCACCGCCGAACGCTTCGCGGACAACCCCTACGCCGACGGCCCCGAGACCGCGCGCCTCTACCGCACCGGCGACCTCGTCCGCTGGCTGCCCGGCGGCAACCTCGACTTCCTCGGCCGCACCGACCGCCAGCTCAAGGTGCGCGGCCACCGGATCGAGCCGGGCGAGGTCGAGGCCGTCCTGACCGGGCACCCCTCCGTGCAGCAGGCCGTCGTGGTGGCCCAGCCCGCCGCGGGCGGCGAGCGCATGCTGGCCGCCTACGTCACCGTCGAGCAGGTCGGCTCGTACGCCTCGGAGGTCGCCGACGCCGAGGGACTGCGCGCCTACACGGCCGTCCGGCTCCCCGGCTACATGGTCCCGGTCGTCGTCGTCCTGGACGAGCTGCCGCTGACCCCGCACGGGAAGGTCGACACCGCCGCCCTGCCGCTGCCCACCGAGCAGTCGGCACAGGGCGGGACCCCGCCGCGCGACGCCGTCGAGGAGCAGATCTGCCGCGACATCCTCACCCCGCTCCTGGAATGGCAGAACCCGGACGTGGAGGGCGACTTCTTCGCCCTGGGCGGCAGCTCCCTCCAGGCCACCATCGTGGTCTCCCGGGTCCGGGCCCTCTTCGGCATCGACATCGCCCTCGCCGACTTCTTCGGCCGCCCGACCGTCTCGGGCCTGGCCGAACTCGTCCGCGCGGCGAAGGCCGAGGCCGCCGGCGAACAGGACCGGCTGCTCGCGGTCTTCGAGCAGATCGAGAACATGAGCGACGAAGAGGCCGCGGCCCTCCTCGGCTCCCTCCAGCAGCCGGAGGGGCCCTGATGGCCGGACCGGCCGGGCTGGAGGGAGCGCTCGCCGCGCTCCCCGAGGCCAAGCGCGAGCTCGCCCGCCTGATGCTGGCCGCCCGCCGGCCCGTACCCGCACACCCGGCCCCGCGCTCCGGCGCGGGGCCCGTCCCGCCGACCGCACTCCAGACCCGGCTGTGGCGTCGGGAGCGCACCCACCCGGCCGTCGCCACCGGCTCGCACGCCCTCCGGCTGACCGGCCCCCTCGACCCGCAGCGGCTGAACGAGGCCCTCACCGGGGTGCTGCGCCGCCACGAGGCACTGCGCACCCGGCTGGTGCGCTCCACCGCGGACCAGCCGCGGCTGCACGTGGACGAGGAACCGGTCCTGCGGCTCACCCGGGCCGACCTGTCGGGCTTCACCCCGCAGGCCGCGGCCGAGCGGACCGCCCTGCAGCTCACCGAGAGCGCCTCCACCGTCCTGGACCTGGAGAGCGGCCGCACCAGCGCGTTCCGGCTGCTGCGGACCGGCCCCGACGAGCACGTCCTGATCCTCGCCTCCCACCTCGCGGTCTTCGACGGCTGGTCCTCCGGGGTCTTCCTCGCGGACCTCGCCGCCGGCTACCGCGAGGGCCCCGAGAGCCTGACCCCGCCCGAACTCCAGTTCCCCGACTACGCCGACTGGCAGCACCGCTGGCTCGCCGGGCCGGACGGCACCGCCGAACTCACCCGCCGCCGGGCCGTGTTCGCCGCCGACCCGCCCGCCCCCCGGGCCCCCGGCGGCTTCGAGCGCGGACACCTGCCCGTACGGCTGGCCCGCGGTCCCGTCGACGCCGGGCTGGAGCTGGGCGCGGCCGAGGGGGCCACCCCGTTCATGACCCTGCTCGCCGCGCTCGCCGTCGTACTGGCCCGCAGGGACGGCCGCACCTCCGTGGTGATCGGCACCCCGGCCGCCGGCCGGTTCGCCGCACCGCTGGAGGGTGCGGTCGGGCAGTACACCACCGTCGTGTCGATCCGGCTCGACCTCGCGGGCGGGCCCGCCTTCCGCGAGCTCCTGCACCGCACCCGCACCGCGGTGGCCGACGCCCTGGCCCACCAACGCCTGCCCGTGGACGTGCTGTTCGGCGACGGCACGCCACCGCCGTACAACGTCCTGTTCGCCCTCCACAACTACCCGGCCGTACCGCTGGACCTGCCCGGCATCGAGGTCGGCCAGCTGCCCGGGCCGCCCGCCCGCCACCTGGAGCTCTACAGCCCCGACCCGGCCGCGGCCCTGGCCTGCGTCGGCCTGGTGGAGCGGGACGGCGAGATCGGCGGCACCGCCGAGTACAACCGGCACGCGGCCACGCCCGAGGACGTGCGGGGCCTGCTCACCGGCATCGAGGAGGTGCTGGACCGGGCCGTCGCCGCGCCCGCCTCCCCACTCACCACCACCCGGCACTGAGCGGGGCCGGGGCCCGCGGCCCCGGCCCCCCCGCTCGATCCCCCACCGGACCCACCCAGACCCGCCTAGGGAGTTGCCCGTGCTCACCACCGAGTTCTACCGCGCGCCCGCGGACTGCGGGCTCGTACGGAGCGGGGCCGACGTGCCCCGCACCCCCATGCGGGCCCTGCGCGAGGACATCCACGACATCCTGGTGTCCGCCCCCGTCGCCGAGGCCCGGCGCACCCGGGACCCCCGGCCCATCCACCGGGCCCTCGGCGAGAAGGGCCTGCTCGCACCCCAGTGGCCCGAGGAGTACGGGGGCCGCGGCGTCAGCCAGGTCGCGGCGGCCGTGCTGGTCGAGGAACTGGCCATGCACGACGTCCCCGACCTGCTGCACACGCTCACCGTGCAGATCGTCGGCTCCACCCTGCTCAACGTCGCGAGCCCGCAGATGAAGGCGCGCCACCTGCCCGGCTTCGCCGCCGGCACCTCCTTCGGCTGCGTGCTCTTCAGCGAACCGCAGGCCGGCTCCGACCTCAACATCCTCTCCACCCGCGCCGTCTCCGACGGCAAGGGCGGCTACAAGCTCTACGGCACCAAGGTCCACTCGCTCTTCGCCCGCTTCGCCGACTACGGCCTGTGCCTGGCCCGCGGCGAGGACGACGCCTTCAGCCTCTTCCTCGTGCCCCTGGCCCAGCCCGGCGTCACCATCCGGCAGATCCCGGGCATCGGCGACGACGCCTTCCACGAGGTCGCCCTCGACGGAGTGTCCGTCACCGCCGACGATGTCGTCGGCACCATCGGCCAGGGCTGGGCGATCGTCGTCAAGACCCTGGCCTTCGAACGCACCGGCCTCGACTACTACGTCAAGGCGCTGCGCTGGTACCGGGCCGCCGTCGAACGGCTGGAGGCCCACACCGACCGGCTGGAGGCCGGCCAGCACGACCAGATCGGCCTGGCCAAGCTCAACGCCCGGCTGCTCGCGGCCGGCACCCTGGTCCGCCGCGTCCTCACCCGCCTCGACCGGGGCGAGCTCAACGAGGACGAGGCCGCCGCCGCGAAGTGGTACACCACCGAACTCGCCGCGGAGGTGGCCTGGTGGGCCGCCGAACTCGACGGCGACACGAGCATGACCCTCGACGACCCGGAGGTCGACGGGGTGGCACACCCACTCGATTCGGCGATGCGCGAAGCCCCGGGGATGCGGATATCCGGCGGCACCGCCGAAATGATGCTGGAGACGCTGGCCCGGCTGCGTCTCGACTCAGGGGCGGAGGTACGGCCGTGACGACCCAGGCGGTCAACGGGAGCGGTACGGAAGGGGCGGCCGGCCAGGCGCCCGAGCGGTGGCGGGAGCGGGAGGACGAGGACTCGCTCTTCCGGCAGCTCAGGCTCACCGTGCGGCAGGGACTGGAGGTCGACGGGGACACTCCCGCGGGCGCCTGGGAGGCGCTGACCCAGGTCGGGGCCTGGGAGTTCGCCCTCCCCATCGAGAAGGAGGGCCTCGACCTCGGCCAGGCCGTGCTCGCCATGGTCTGCGAGGAGGCCGGCAACGCGATGCAGCCCGTCCCGCTCGCCGACACCCTCCTCGCGCTCGACGTGCTCTCCGCCCTCGGCCCCCTCGCGCCCGAGGGCACCGACGACCTGCTGGACCGGGTGCGTGCAGGGGAACTCCAGCTCGCCGTCCCGGGCCGGCTGCCCGACCCGCGCGGCACCGTACCGCCGGGCATCGCCTGGAAACCGGACGGCGACGGCGCGGGCGTCCTCCTCACCGGCACCGGCGGCCCGTTCGCCGCCGGCGTCGGGCCGGACGGCCTGCTGGTCCTCGCGAGCGGCCCCGACGGCCCCTGCGTCGCCCTCGTCGACCTGCCCGCGGCGGGTGTGACCGTACGCCCGCTGCGCGACCACGGCGGGGGCGCGGTCGCCGGCGCCGTCTTCGACGAGGCACGGATCCCGGCCGGGTCGGTACTGCTGCGAGGGCTCGCCGCCGAACAGGCCCTCGCCCGCGTCGGCCTGCGCGCCGCCGTCCACCAGGCGTCCCTGCTGGCCGGCATCACCGCGGCGGCCCTGACCGCGGTCGTCTCCCGGATCCGCGGACGGCAGCAGTTCGGCCAGGCCCTGGTCAAGCACCAGGGACCCCGGCTGCGGGTGGCCGGGCTCCTGGCCCGGCTCGACGCCGTGCGCTGGGCCGTCGGCGACGCGGCCCGCGACCTCGACGAGGGCCGGCTCACCCCGGGGGAGGCCGCCGGGCTCATCGCGCTCACGGCCGAGACCACCCTGGATGTGACACGTGACGCCGTGCACCTGCACGGCGCCTCCGGTCTCGTACGGGACGGCCTCGTGGCCGGCTGCTACCGGCGCGCGGCCTGGGAGGCCCTGCGCTGCGGACGCCCCGCCCACCTGTGGGACACCGCGGCGCACACCCCCTGACCGGCCGGCGCGAGGAAGGGGCCCCCGCACTGCGGGAGCCCCTTCCCCTGTACCGCCGTACCGACCCTCAGACCAGGTCGCGGCGCACGATCCAGCGGTGCCGCTTGTCGCTCTTCGCCTCGGTGCGCTGGATCCGGCGGAAGCCGGCCCGCTCGAACATGTCCATCGTCCCGACATAGGCGAGGGTCGGGTTCACCCGGCCGCCCTCCGGGTCGACCGGATATCCCTCGACGGCGGGCGCGCCGTTCGCCCGCGCGTGCTCGACGGCCCCCTCCAGCAGGCCCGAGGCGACCCCCTTGCCGCGGAACTCCTTGCGCACGACGAAACAGGTCACCGACCACACGGGCACGTCGTCCACCGGCGTGATCGTCTTCGAGGAGGTCAGCCGGTCGAGCTGGCGGCGCGGCGCCACGTTGCACCAGCCGGCCACCTCGCCGTCCAGGAACCCGAGGACCCCGGGCGGCGGGTCCGCCTTCTCCGTGAGGGTGCGCAGGTGCTCGCCCCGCTCCTCCGCGGTCATCCGCCCGTAGTCGCCGGTGGTCAGCCGCCACGCCATGCACCAGCACGTGTGCGCGCTCTTCTTCGGCTGGAGCACCTGGCGGACGTCGTCCCACAGATCCGCCGTGGCGGGCCGGACTTCTAAACTCATGCTGCTACTTCGCTCTCTTCCGCTTCTTACGAGCGTCCCGCGGGCACGGTCTTCCGCGCCCCGGCGACGACATCGGTCATCACGGCGGTCAGCACCCCGAGGGCGTGCCGACACGCCTTGTGTCCTACGTCCAGATGGGTGACCAGCCGGACGGTGTCCGGGTCCGGTGCGGTCACCAGCACTCCTTCCTGCGCGGCCCGTGCGACGACCTCGCCGGCGCCCGGCACCGCGACGAGGACGATGTTGGTCTCGGGCGGGCGCACGGTGAAACCCGCGTCCCGCAGCCCCGCCGCCAGCAGCCGGGCGTGGTCGTGGTCCTCGGCGATCCGCTCCACGTGGTGGTCCAGGGCGTACAGCCCCGCAGCCGCCAGGATGCCCGACTGCCGCATGCTCCCGCCCAGGCCGTGCCGCAACTTCCTCGCCCTGGGCAGGTGTTCGGACCGGAGCAGGAGCACCGAACCGACCGGCGCGCCCAGCCCCTTCGACAGGCACACGGACAGCGAATCGGCCGTCTCCCCGTACTGCGCCGCCGAAGTCCCGGTCGCGGCCATCGCGTTCCAGATCCGGGCGCCGTCCATGTGGACCGCCACGCCCGCGCCGGACGTCAGCTCGCGCACCTCCCGCAGCGTGTCCAGCGGGTGGACCGTACCGCCGGCCCGGGTGTGGGTCTGCTCCACCTCCACCGCCCGCGTGCCCAGGGTGTACGCGTTCCCCCGCCGGACCGCGCCGGCCAGCAGCGCCGCGGTGACCACCCCGCGCTCCGCCGCCACCGTACGCGTCTGGATCCCGCCGTAACGGGCCGGGGAGGCCTCCTCGTGGGCCAGGACGTGCGCCTCGGCGTCGCACACCAGCTCCTCGCCGGGGGCGACGAGGAGCTGCAGCGCGATCTGGTTGGCCATCACCCCCGACGGCGTGAACAGGGCCGCCGGGAAGCCGAAGAGCCCGGCCAGGCGCTCCTCCAGGGCGCGGACCGTCGGATCCTCCCCGAAGAGGTCGTCGCCGACCTCCGCGCCGGCCATCGCGGCCCGCATCCCGGGACCCGGCCGGGTCACCGTGTCGCTGCGCAGATCGGCGGTGCCGGAAAAGCCCATGGTCATGACGGGTCGTCAACTCCTCGTTCGCGGGGCTTCGGGGTGAGTTCGCGCGCCGCCATCCAGTCCAGCAGCGGCCGTACCAGCAGCCAGGTCTCCCGTACGAGTTCCCCGGCGCGCGCCGTGTGCAGGCCCGCGGCCGGACCGTGGCGGCGCCCCGCGTCGATCTTGCGATGGCGCAGCAGGTCCAGCCGCGGGTGGTCCGCGGGCACCCCCCGCGGCCGGGACTTGAGCCGGTCCCCGCCGAGGACGAAGCCCTGCTCCGCCAGCCGGCCGGTGATCGCCGCCAGCTCCGCGCCGCCGTCCTCCTCCTCGACGGCGGCACGGTAGCGGGCGACCTCGGCCCCGGCGTACGGGTACCAGCGGCCGGAGGCGTACAGCCCGTCCCGGTCCAGGTGCACCCACAGGCCCAGGCAGGGCAGCAGGTCCAGGTAGGCGCCCTGGTAGGTCTTGTACGGGGACTTGTCGTGGGACATCCGGGTGTCCCGGACCGGGCCGAGCACCTGCACTCCGCCCGGCCCGGCCCACTCCTCGAAGAACGTGCCCAGTTCAGCGGCCAGCTCGTCCATCGGCGCACGCACGTCACGCTCGTACCGCTCGCGGTGGCGCAGCCGCCACGCCTCCTTGCTGTTGTCGGCCGCGAGGTCCTCGTACAGGCGCAGTGCCGAGGGCGGGAAGCCGCTGAAGGTCACGGCAGGTACCCCGGAAGGGGGTGGGCGGCGCACAGCTGGGAGACCCGGGTGCGGACCCGGTCGCGCAGCGCGTCCGGCAGGACTCCGCCGGGTGCGGCGAGCGCCGTCAGGACGTCCGCGACCAGGTCGGCGCACTCGGCGGCCACCGTCCGGTCCATCCCGCGCGCGGCCAGCGTGTTGGTGCCCAGCCGCAAGCCCCCCGTCACCCGGACCGGGGTGGTGTCCCCGGGGACCCGGTTGCGGTTGACGACGATCCCGCAGGACTCCAGGGCCTCCTCGGCCACGTCCCCGGTGACACCGGTGCCGCGCAGGTCGAGCAGCACCATGTGGGTGTCCGTACCACCCGTGACCAGGCGGAAGCCCCGGTCCAGGAGCCGCTCGGCGATCGCTTGCGCGCCGTCCGCCAGCCGCTTGGCGACCTCCGCGAAGTCCGGGCTCGCCACGAAGTCCAGCGCGCGCGCCTTGGCCGCCACGGACGCCAGGTCGGGGGTGCCCTGGGTGAAGGGGAACACGGCGCGGCGCAGGGTTGCGGCCAGGGTTCCCCGCTCCGGCCCGGCCCTGCGGGCCTCGCGGCCCAGCAGGATCAGCCCGCCGCGCGGACCGTAGAGCTGCTTGTAGGTGCTGGTGGTGGTCACGTGGGCGTGGTCGACGGGGCTCTGGTGGAGGCCGGCCGCGACCAGTCCCGCGATGTGCGAGATGTCGGCCAGGAGATAGGCGTTGGCCTCGTCCGCGATCTCCCGGAACCGGGCGAAGTCGATGCTGCGGGGGTACGCGCTCGCACCGCACACGATGAGCTTCGGCCGGTGCTCCAGGGCCAGTTCGCGGATCTGGTCGTAGTCGAGCAGCCCCTCCGGCGTCACCCGGTAGCCGTGGGCGCGGTAGTACCGGCCGGTCACCGAGGCGGGGGAGCCGTGGGTGAGGTGGCCGCCGCAGTCCAGGTCGAGACCCAGCAGGGAGTCGCCCGGGCTCAGCAGTGCGGTGATCACGGCGAGGTTCGCGGACGACCCCGAGTGCGGCTGCACGATCGCGTCCTGCGCGCCGAAGGCCGCGCACGCCCGCTCGATCGCGAGGCGCTCGATCTCGTCGGCGACGCCGCAGCCCGCATGGTAGCGGTTGCCGGGAAAGCCCTCGGCGGTCAGGTTCCCGAGCGTGCTGCCCTCGCAGGCCAGCACGGACGGGTCCGCGACGCTGGACGCCGCGACCATCATCAGGGTGTCGCGCTGGCGCGCCGACTCCCGGGACAGCAGGTCGTACAGGACGGAATCTCGCTCTCTCAGGCGGTTGTTGGCGTGCGCGGCGAAATCGACCAGGTCGGGCGCGGGCGCCTGTGGCGCGCCGCCCCGGAGCCCGTCCTCGTCCAGCGGATCGGTGACGGGCGCGGGCAGGGTGAGGCTCATGACTGTCCCCTCTCGGAATCGTCCGTGATGGCCGTGCTGAACCGGCTCGTGTCCTCAGCCGGCCGCATCGGCGGTGTCCGTCTCGTCGGCCTCCAGCTCGCCGAAGGCCTCGGCGGCCGCGACGGCCTCCGCGCCGTGCTGCTCGTCCGCGGCGATCTTCGCGGCGAGCTCGGAGACGACCGGGTTCTGGAACACGGTCTTGACCGGCACCGGCACCCCGAGCAGCTCCTTGAGCAGCCCCGCGAGCCGGGTCCCGCTGAGCGAATCGCCGCCCAGGGTGAAGAAGTTGTCGCCGGGCGCCACCCCGTCCAGGCCGAGGATGTCGGCGACCGCCGCGCACAGCACGAGCTCCAGCGCGCTGCCCGTCCCGTCCCCGCCGTCGCGCACGGCCGCGTCGTCGGCGGACTGCCGGCTCCCGGCGGAGGAGGCCAGCAGCAGCCGGTCGACCTTGCCGTTGCGGGTCAGCGGCAGCTCGTCCAGCGCGGTCAGCGCGGCCGGCACCATGTAGCCGGGAAGCTGCGCGGCGAGCCGCCCCAGCACCCGGTCGGCCGCGCCGGCGTCGCAGCCGGCACCGGCCACCACGAAGGCGTGCAGTCTCCGCACCCCGTGGGCGCTGGCGGGGGCCACCACCACGGCCGCCTCGACCTCGTCGTCCTGGCGCAGCACGGCCTCGATCTCGCCCAGCTCGATCCGGTGCCCCTGGATCTTCACCTGGAAGTCGTCCCGGCCCAGGATCTCGATGCTGCCGTCCGGCAGGTACCGGCCCAGGTCACCGGTCAGATAGGCGCGTTCGCCGGTCTCCGGCAGGCGCACGAAGCGGCTCTCGGTGCGCTCGGCGTCGTTCCAGTAGCCGAGCGCGAGACCGACGTCGCTGGCCACGGCCATCTCGCCGACGACGCCGAGCGGGCGCTCGTACGCCGCTCCGTCGACGATGTAGTAGCGCTGGTTGGTGATCGGCTTGCCGTACGGGATGCTCGTCCAGGACGGGTCGACCTCGCCGATCGGCTGGAACAGCGACCAGCAGATCGTCTCGGTGGGACCGCCCGAGCCCACCACCTGGATCTTCGGGCTCTGGGCCCGCAGCCGGTCCGGCAGGGTCAGCGGGATCCAGTCGCCGGAGAGCACCGACAGCCGCAGCGACTCCAGCGGCCGGCCGCCGCCGCGCCGCTCGCGCACCTCGGCCTCGCCGACGAGCAGCTCCATCAGGACCGGCACCGAGTTCCACAGCGTGACCCGTTCCGCCTGCACCAGATCGGCCCAGACATCGGGCTCGGCGTGCTCGAACGGCGGCGGCACCACCACGGTCCCGCCCTGCGTGAGCACCCCGAAGACGTCGTAGATCGAGGCGTCGAAGTGGAGTCCCGAGATGGCCAGCAGCCGGTCCCGCGCACCGACCTCGAAGCGTGCCGCGACGTCGCGGATCAGGTTGACCACGCCGATGTGGTCGACCATCACGCCCTTCGGTTCGCCCGTGGAGCCCGAGGTGAAGATCGTGTACGCGAGGTCCGCGGGGGTCTGCGCGGTGTCGGGCCGGGTGGCCGTGCCGGTCTCGAAGTCCTTGTCCACCCGGTAGCGGCGGGCCGTGGGCGGCCAGCTGATCCGGGACTCCAGCGAGGACTGCGTGAGGATCCGGTCGACCTTGGCCTCGGCCAGCAGCCTGCGCAGCCGCTCCGGCGGAACGGACGCGTCCAGCGGCAGGTAGGCCGCACCGGAGGCGAGGATCCCGTAGACCGCGGCGTACTGCTCCCAGCCCTTCTCCATCACGACGGCGACCAGCTCGCCCGGGGCCGCCCCGTGCTCGCGCAGCGTGTGTCCGATCCGCCAAGCGTACGAAGCCAGTTCGGCGTAGCTGAGCCGCCGCCCGGAGGCGTCCACCACGGCCTCGGCGTCGGGCGTGAGCTCGGCCTGCCGGGCGAACAGCTCGTGCAGGGTGGTGTACGGGATCTGCCCGGCGGTGTCGTTGACCTGCCGGCGCAGCTCCCGCTCGGCCGGCGGTACCAGGTCGAAGCGGGCGGTGTGCAGGCTGTCCGGGTCGTCGGTGAGCTTCTCCAGGAGGTCCACGTACACGCCGAAGGCCGCGTCGACGAAACCGGGCGCGAACGCCCCGTCGACGAAGTCCCAGATGACGCGCAGCTCGCCGGCCAGCTCGCGCAGCTGCACGTCGAGCGTCACCTGCGGGGTCTGCGAGATCGAGTACACCTCCCGGCCCAGGTCCGTGACGGGCCGGCGCACCGGATAGTCGAGCAGGCTGGTGACGACCACGGGCATCCCGGCCTGTGCGCCCACACCGTGCAGGCGCGTCAGCTCGCGCAGGACGCGCACGCCGTTGAAGGAGCCGTGCTCCATGTCGCGGGCGAGCTGGTCGCGCAGGGCGTGCGCACGGTCGAGGAAGGTCGCGCCCGAGCCGTCGGCGGCGAGCATCACGGCGTTGGTGAAGTCACCGAGCACGCCGGTGATGTCCGGGTGCACCGCCGGGCGCTGGAAGACCGGGTAGTTGATCGTGAAGTCCGACTCCTCCGCCCACGCCCGGACCACCTCGGCGAACGCCGCGGTGAGCAGCACCGACGGGGTCAGGCCCGCCCCGTGCGCCCGCTCCGTGAACCGCTGCCAGTCGGTGGGGGAGAGGCGGTGCTCGCGCCGGTCGAAGCGGACCTCGCCGGCGTCTCCGCCGGAGCCGCCCGTGGGCAGCGACGGGGCCGGCGGCAGGGTGGGCACGCGCTGCACCCAGTAGTCGCGGGCGGTGCGGAAGGCCTCGGTGTGCGGCAGGGCTTCGGCGCGCCAGCGGGCGTACTCGGCGAAGCCGATGCCCGGCTCCGGGAGCTCCGCGTCCGGGTTCTCGTACAGGTCGACCAGCTCGGGGAAGAGGACCTGGAAGGCGCTGGAGGCGTCCAGCACCTGCAGGTCGATCCCCAGGTGGACCCGGCCGAGGTCCTCCGGACCGCCCAGCCGGATGATCCGCAGGTCGAACAGCGGCCAGCTGCCCACCGGGAAGACCACGTGGCTCATCTCCTCGCGCAGCGCGGCGAGGTGCTCCCGGGCGGCGTCGGCGGACAGGTCGCGCAGGTCCACGACCGGTATGCCGAACGGCAGCGGGTCGGACGGCACCCACTGGGTGCCGTCGGTGCTGCCGATCGCGCGGAGCATGTCGTGACGGGCGACCACCTTGCGCCAGGCGGTGGCGAACCGCTCCGGGTCGAGGTCCGCGCGCTCCCACTCGAAGTATCCGTAGCAGCCGATGCCGCCCATCTCGACGGCTTCGCCTCGCCCGATCATCAGTGCCTGCTGCGTCTCGGTCATCGGGAAGGACGCGGCACTGTCCGCGCGAGCGGGCAGGAGCTCGGTCATGGTCCAACTCCATTCGGTGTTACGGGCCGTTGGCTGTTGCGTGCACGGGTGGATCCGGGCCGGGACGCCCTGCTGCGGGGCAGGGCGAGGCTAGGGGCGGTGAGTTAGCCGCCGGTTATGCTCCGTTCGGCCGACCGGGCCGCCGGGCACCGGCGCCCGCCCCTCCTCCAGGGAGAGCGCGAAGAGCCGTACGAGCGGGTGGAACAGGTAGCAGGGCTGGCCCCACTCGTCCGCGCCGCTGACCTCCAGCAGGGCCGCGTCGGCGAGCGCCTCCAGCAGCCGCTCGGCCTCGGCCTCCGGCAGGTCCAGCGCCGTCGCCGCCTCGGCGGCCGGGAACGGCTGCGCCCCCAGCGCCGCCAGCGCCGGGAACACCGCCCGCACCTCGGGCTCCAGCGCACGCCAGGACGGCAGCAGGGAGGTGTGCACGTCCAGGTCGCCCGAGTGCAGCTCCCGCAGCCGGGTGGCGGGATCGGCCAGTCTGCGGGCGAGCCGGTCCGGGGTGCAGTGCGGCCGGGCCGCGATCCGGGTGCCGACGATCCGCAGCGCCAGCGGCAGACCGGCGCAGTGCTCGACGATCGCGGACGCGGCGCAGGGCGCGGCCGCCACCCGGGCGGGGCCGGCCGCCGCGGCGAGCAGCTCCAGCGAGTCCCGCGGCTCCAGGGGGGCGAGGGCCACGGTGTGCGCCCCGGCCACGGTGGGCAGGGCCGTACGCCCGGTCACCAGCACCGCCGGCTCCGGGGTGTTGGGCAGCAGCGGCCCCAACTGGGCGGCCCCCGAGGCGTTGTCCAGCACGATGAGCAGCTGCCTGCCCCGGGTCCGCTCCCGGTAGAGGCGCACCAGCTGGTCCTGGTCGTCGGCGGCCGGTACGTCGTCCATCGGGCCCAGCGCCCGCAGCAGACGGCGCAGCACCCGGGCCGGGTGCCGCGGGGTGCCGTCCGCGGCGCGCAGGTCGGCGTACAACTGCCCGTCGGGGAAGTGCCGCTGGCAGCGGTGGGCCGCGTGCACGGCCAGGGCGGTCTTCCCCAGCCCCGCCATCCCGGTGACCAGGACCCGGCGGGGCCGCCCGGCACCCTGGCCGTCGGGGGTCAGGGCGCGGCACACCAGATCCAGTTCGGGGCCCCTGCCCGTGAAGTCGACGGTGTCCGGGGGCAGCATCGCCGGAGCCGCGGCCGACGGGCCGGAAGGCCGCGGCCGGGCGCCCGCGCGTACGGCGGGGGCGGCTCCCGGCCACCGGTCGAGCGTGCCGTCGAGCAGCGCCCGGTAGGTGGCCTGGAGCTCCTCGCCGGGATTGACCCCGAGCTCGTCCGCGAGCACCGCCCGGCCGTGGTGGTAGAGGTGGATGGCGTCCGCCTGCCGCCCGGACCGGCACAGGGCGGTCATCAGCTGGCACCGGATGCGCTCGCGCAACGGGAACTCGGCGACGAGCCCGGTGAGCTCACCGGTGATCTGCTCGTGCCGACCGAGGGCGAGGTCCGCGGCGATGCGGTGCTCCAGGGTCACGGCGCGTGCCTCCGCCAGCCGCGGGGCCTCGGCGTCGGCCAGGTATTCCGTGGCGTTCGCGAAGGGCTGCCCGTTCCACCGCGCGAGGGCGTCGCGCAGCAGCTCACCGGCGCGCTCGAAGTCCTCTTTGATCAATGCCTCGCGGCCGCCGAGCGCCAGCTTCTCGAATTCGTTCAGGTCCACGGTCGCATTACCGATGCTCATGGCATATCCCGGCGGTCTGCGATCGATCACGACTTCGTCGCCGAGAATCTTGCGCAGGCGCGAAATATAGGTGTAGAGCTGTGCGCTGACGGTGGCCGGGGGCGCCCAGCCCCACAGCAGCCGGCACAGCCGCTCGTCCGACACGACCTCTTCGCGGGCCAGGAGGAGCGCCGCGAGCACGGTGTGCAGCTTCGCCCCGGAGAACGCGACCCGGTGGCCGTCCCGCCGTACCTCTACTGGCCCGAGCACTCGGAATTCCATGTACCGCCCCATCCGTGATTCCTGAGAAGAATCTTCGAACGAAGCTAGAGGAGGGCGTTGTCCCCTCGATATCGTGTCGATTTCGCGGGGGGCTCGGGTCGCGAAATCGATGGAACACGGAAGAGAAAGGAGACGTCCCTACTGTTCCATTCGTGCCGCAGCGAGCGGCGCAGAGATGATCCACCGAGAGGGGAATCCGAGATGCGCAGCACCCGGACGGCGAAGACGACGGCCGCTTGCCTGGTCGTTCTTGCGGGGATGTTCGTGGGCAGCGGGGCCGCCTCGGCCGGCACGGCGCAGGCGGGCACCAGCGTCCAGGCGGACGACATGCCCTGGGGGGTCGTCAAGCCGCTGCACCCCTCGCACCCGGGCTCCGCCGGCACGAACGGCGACATGCCCTGGGGCTGACCGCCTCGCGGTGCCCCTCCTGCGGGCCGCGCCCCGCACCACCGCGATCTCGCACCCCGCAACGACCCGCGAAACCGCACCACGTGAAACCGCACCACCGCACTTGCGCGCATGCCGCCGCCGCGGCCCGAGTCCTACGGACGGGCGTCAGTTCGCCGGATGCGCCAACAGGGCCGTCAGTTCCTCCGGAGTGAAGGAACGATGCGGCAGCCCTCCGGGCCCCCCACCGCCCGGCTCACCCCCCGCATCCTGCACGGCCGCCAGCAGCCGGCCCGCCTGCGCCCGCCAGGGCTGCGCGCCGACCTCGCCGAAGCCGGCACAGGCCCGCCGGAACCTCTCCGCCGCCTCCGCACAGCGGCCCCCGAGCGCGTCCACGCACCCGAGGTCCGTCTCCACCCGGGCGTACAGGAACCGGTCCGCCAGTTCATCAGTGATCTCCAGGGCCTGCTGCAGCGTGTCCCCCGCCGCCTGCAGCAGGCCCTGGCTCCACTGCGTCTGGCCGAGGCCCCGCAGCGCGTGCGCCTCGCCGACCCGGTCGCCCTCACCGCGGGTCAGCCGCAGTACGGCGCCGAACGCCTCGGCGGCCTCCCCGAGGTCCCCCGCGCGCAGCCGCACCTCGGCCAGCCGGTACACGCTCTGTGCCTCGGCCCGTACCGATCCGGTGCGCCGGCTGAGCGCCACCGCCTGCTCGGCGAGCGGCAGCGCGCCGCCCACGTTGCCCCGGTCCAGCTCGATCTGCGCCTGGAAACCCAGCAGATGGGCCTCGTTCCCGATGTCCCCGGAGTCGTGGAAACCGCTGAGCGCCGCCTCGCAGTACTCCAGCGCCCGCTCCCAGTCGCCCTGGAACCGCGCGCACATGGCCAGGTTCCGCTGCGCGAGCGCCGCCCCGCCCAGATCGCCGGTGGTGCGCAGCAGCCGCAGCGCGGCCATGTTCCAGCCCTCGGCCTGCTCGTAGCGCCGCTGGTAGATCGCCAGCGACCCCAGCAGCCGCAGCATCGTCGCCTCGCCCGGCTCGTCGCCGGCCCGCCGGGCCGAGGCCAGGGCCTGTTCGGCGCTGCGCTGCCAGTCCTCCAGGTAGTTCTTCGTCTCGAAGTGCGGCACCGCGCTCTCGGTCAGCATCCAGGCGTAACCGGCCCGGCCCGTCTCCGCCGCCTGGGCCACCACGTCGGTCACCGCGGTGCGCTCCGACTCGAACCAGTCCATCGGCGAGCCCAGCAGCTCGTCGGCGAGCTCGCCCAGGAAGCCGGGGGCGGCCGCCGCCGGACGGCCCACCGGGAACTCCCGCCCGTCGATCCGCCGGTGCGCCTCCTCGGCCAGCCACAGCCAGGCGCCGAAGGCACGCTCCAGCGCCGCGTCCGTCTCCCCCTCCGGCTCGTCCGACTCCGCCCGCTCCCGGGCGAACAGCCGCAGCAGGTCCTGGAACCGGTAGCGGGCAGCCCGGCCCGGCGCCGCCTCCGCCACCTCCAGCAGCTGGGCGTCGACCAGGTGGTCGATCAGCTCCTCCGCGTGCCACACGCTGGTGTCCAGTACGGCCGCCCCCGCCCAGGCGGCGAAGTCCGCCGTGCGCAGCAGCCCGAGGCGCCGGTACATCCGGGCCGCCTCCGGCGGCAGGTCCCGGTAGGTGAGCCGGAAGCCCGCCCGGACCCCGCCCTCGCCCGGGCTCAGCACGTCGAGCCGGGACCGGTGGTCGCGCAGCCGCTCCACGAGGCTCCGCACGCTCAGGTTGGGCTTGGCCGCCAGCCGTGCCCCGGCGATCCGCAGCGCCAGCGGCAGGCAGTCGCACAGCGCGCCGAGCTGCTCCACGGCCACCGGGTCGCTGCCGAACCGGTCCGCCCCGGCCAGTTTGATCAGCAGGGCCGTCGCCTCGGTCGGCTCCAGCATCCGCAGCCGGATGCTGAGCGCCGTGTAGTCGCCGGTCAGGTCGCCCAGGTTCTCCCGGCTGGTGGCCAGCACCACGCTCCGCCCGCCGCCGGGCAGCAGGGGTCTGAGCTGGTGGAAGGAGCGTACGTTGTCCAGGACGATCAGCGTCTTGCGGGTGCGGAGCAGGCTCCGCAGCAGCGAGGCCCGCTCGTCGGGGTCGGCCGGCACCTGGGGTGCGGCGATCCCGAGGGCGCGCAGGAAGCGGTCGAGCACGGCGGCGGGGGACACCGGCGCCTGCTCCTCGTCGTAGCCCCGCAGATCGGCGAAGAGCTGGCCGTCGGGGAACTGGTCGGCGACCTGGCTCGCCCAGTGCACCGCCAGTGCCGTCTTGCCCACCCCGCCCACGCCGACGATCGTCGCCAGTGCGGGGGTGTGGGGGTTGTACGGTTCCTTCAGCAGCCGGTCCAGCGAGGCCATCTCGCGCTGCCGACCGGTGAACGCCATGACCCCCGCGGGGAGTTGCGCCGGGATCGTGTGCACGGAGGCCGGCGCGGGGGCCACCACGGCCGGGGGCCGGGTCAGTTCCGGCGAGTCCCGCAGGATCAGGTCGTGCAACTGCCGCAGCCCCGGACCGGGTTCGATCCCGAGCTGCTCGGTCAGTAACCGGCGGCCGTGCAGGAACACGTCGAGGGCCTCGGCCCGCTGGCCCGACCGGTACAGGGCCAGCATGAGGTGCTCGCGGCACTGCTCGCGCAGCGGGTGCCGTGCCACCAGCTCGGTGAGCTCGCCGATGAGCGCGCGGTGGCGGCCCAGCTGGAGCATCAGCCCCGCGCGCTCCTCGATGAGCGTGAGCCTCATCTGCTCCAGCCGCGTCGCCTCGGCCTCCAGCCGGGAACCGGGCGTCTCCTCGAGCGCCGCGCCCCGCCAGATGCTCAGCGCCTCCTCGAACAGCGTGCAGGCTTCCTCGGTGCGGCCGTGCCGGGCGGCGTCGCGGCCCTGGTCGGCGCGCTCCAGGAACTCCTGGACGTCGACGCGGTGCTCACCCTTGGCCAGCAGGTAGCCCGGGGGAGAGGTGATCAGCAGATCGGTCACCCCGGCCTGCTTGAAGGTCTTGCGCAGGGTGGCCACGCAGATCGCGATCTGGTTCCGTGCCGTCGCAGGAGGCGAATCCGGCCACACGGCGTCCACCAGGGTGTCCACCGAGACGACGCGGTCGGCATAGAGCACCAACATCGCGAGGACCGTCGCCTGGCGCCGGCCGTTGATGCGCAAGGGGCCGTCCTCGGCCTGGACGAGCAGTGGCCCCAGCAGTCTGAAGACAAACCGATTCAACAGGTCCCCCGCCTTTGAAACCCCGCGTCAGGCGCGAACGGTACCGCAAAGAAGATTCCTCGGTGCAGTCAACCTTTGGGAAAAGCAGCGGCTGTTTCAGGCCACCTTGTCCGTATAGCGGTAGAGGGGCGAGCGGGGTCCTCACGGAGAGTCGCCGGTGCCGACCGAGGACAGCGCGCCCGACAGTCCCCGAAGCATCTCGGCCGTTCGGTGCACCTCCTCCTCGCCGCCCAGGCTCTCGCACAGGTGCCGGGCCAGCTCGGCCAGACAGGAGTCGATCTCCCGTTTCACCGCCGCGCCCCGCTCGGTGGCGGCGAGCAGTTTCGCCCGCCGGTGCGCCGGATTGTCCAGGTAGACCGCGAGCCCCTGGGACACGAGCAGGTCCGCTATGCGCTGCACGCTCTGCCGGGTGGTCCCCACCCGCCGGGCCACCTCGGAGACCGACAGGGACTCGCCCGTCACCGTGCTGAGGATCTGCCAGCGTGCCGCACTGAGCCCGAACGACAGCGCCAGCCTGTCGACGGCGGCGGTGAACCGCCCGTTCAGCCGGAAGACCGCCACGGCGGCCCGGCTGAACGCCTCGGCCTCCCCGGACTCCGCTGTACGCGTCAACGCCGGTCCCCTTCCGTACGTCTTCCGGGTCGCTGCACGATAACAGCGCGTGGTCGCACGGACGAGAGCCGTGCACGCCCGGGGCGGAGGCACTCGGCCGTGACTGGTCCGTTGGCAGCCCTGTGGCCGACAGAACCCATGGGTAACCCTGCCAATGGCCCTGCCCACCGCGCGCGAGTTGAGCCAGTGGGCCCCCAGGTGCTTATCTGTGTCGTATCCATGTACTTACGGCGCCGCGCAGCGCCGGACGGCAACGAGGCCGGTTCCGGAGCGCGGCGCCTTCGCTGTGCCCGTCCGCAGCCCACCACCCCCGGGCGGCGCCGGGCCGGCGCGCACCACTGCAGGGGGGCGGCACACCGCTGTGAAGAGGATGTTCGTAGCTCCGGATCCGGGGCGTCTGAGGCTCAGGACCTCGGCCCGCGCCGTGATCGGCGTCGGCGCCGCCGTCGCCCTCGCCGAAATGTGCGGTCTCTCCCTGACCGCCTCCATCACCGGCGGACTCGCGGCCCTGCTCGCGCTCTTCACCGTCACCGACCCGACCGTGCGCCGCCAGGCCGTCACCACCGCCCTGCTGCCCGCCGCCGGATTCCCGGTCCTGGCCCTCGCCACGGCCCTGCACGGCGTGACCCCGCTCCGGGACGCCGCCTTCGTCCTCGTCGTCTTCTGCGGGGTCTACGCCCGCCGCTGGGGCCCCCGCGGGCACGCGCTCGGGATCTTCGCGTTCATGAACTTCTTCATCACGCAGTTCCTGCACGCCCTCCCCGCCCAGCTCCCCGAGCTGTACGCCGCCGTGGGCCTCGCCCTCGGCGCCGCCGCGGCCGTGCGCTTCCTGCTGTGGCCCATCGAGCGGCGCACCCCGCCGTCCGCCGCCCCCGCGCCGCTGCCCGGCCGCGGCCTGGCCCGGCACACGACCCGCCAGGCCTTCCAGGCGACCGCCGCGTGCGCCGTCGCCCTCTCCGTCGGCCAAGTGCTCTCCGAGGACCGCTGGTACTGGGCCGTCGGCACCGCCTGGTGGATCTTCGTCAACACCGCCTCCCGCGGCGAAACGCTCGTCCGCGGCTTCCGCCGGGTGCTCGGCACCGTCGTCGGCGTGGCCGCCGGCGTACTGATCGCCATCCCGCTGGACGGCGCGCCCGTACCCACCGCCCTCCTGGTCGCGGTCTGCGTCTTCGGGATCTTCTACACGGCCGCCGTCTCGTACAGCTGGATGATCCTCGCGGTCACGCTGATGGCGGGGCTGCTCTACGGCCTCCTCGGCGTGCTGGACCCCGGCCTGCTCGTGCTCCGCCTGGAGGAGACGGCCGTCGGGGCCGTGTGCGCCGCGCTGGCCGTGGTGCTCGTCCTGCCGGTCACCACCCACGCCACGAACGACGCCTGGATCCAGCGCGCCCTGCGCTGCGTGCACGCCGCCACCGCCCAGGCCACCGCCCGCCTCGCCGGCTCCCCGACGGCCGACCCCGCCCCGCACGCCGCCGAGCTGGAGACCCTGCTGGCCCGGGTCCGGATGGCGCTCGCGCCGCTGGTCCACCCGCTCAGCCCGTTCCGCGCCCGCAAGGCCCGCGCCGGCCAGGTCATCGCCCTGCTGGACGACTGCGCCCGCGAGGTGCGCGGACTGGTGACCGTCGCCGCCGACCCGGACGCCGGACACGACGCCCGCCTCGCCGCCGCATGCTGGCGCGTCGAGGCGGCGGTGCAGGCGCTGACCGCCGGCGAGCGGGAGCTCGAAGAGCCCGCCGCGGCGGGCGCCACCGCGTCGCCCGCCGCCACCGCCGAGCCCGCGCTCGCCCACCTCCAGGGCCTGGAGCGGGCCCTCGCCGAACTGGCCACCCCGCTCGGCAGCGACCCGAAGGCGCCGTTCGTCATCAGCGCCTGAGCAGCCCGCCCCAGGCCGGCGCCCGCCCCGAGGGCGGCCGGCCGGGGGAGTGCACGACCCCCAGGGCCTGGGTGGCCCGGGTCAGCGCCACGTACAGGTCGCTGGGCTCGAAGTCGGCCGGTTCCACCACGATCACCGTGTCGAACTCCAGCCCCTTGGCCTGGCGCGGATCCAGCAGGACGACCTCCCGCGTCAGATCGGGCTCGGCGCCCTCCCGCACCCCCGGCAGTACGCCGGCCAGCGCCCCGTGCAGATCCCGGGGCGCGATCACCGCGAGCCGCCCCTCGGCCGGCCGCTCCCGCTCCACGGCCTCCGCGACCGCCCCGGCGAGGTCGTCGGACGCCCGCGCCCACGGCCGTACCCCGGTGGCCCGTACCGACCGCGGCGGTTCGAAACCGGGATCGCGCTCGCGCAGCACGGCCGCCGCCACCTCCATGATCTCGGCCGGCGTACGGTAGTTGACCCCGAGCCGGACCAGCTCCCAGCGCTCGCCGACGTACGGCGAGAGGATCCGCTCCCAGGACCCGCAGCCCGCCTCGTCACCGGTCTGCGCCGGATCGCCGACCAGCGTCATCGAGCGGGTCGGGCAACGCCGCATCAGCAGCCGCCACGCCATCTCCGACAGCTCCTGCGCCTCGTCCACGATGACGTGCCCGAAGGCCCACGTGCGGTCGGCCGCGGCGCGCTCGGCGGCGCTGCGGTGGTCGGCCTCCTCGTGGCGCTCCGCCATCCGCTCGGCGTCGATGATGTCGTGCGCCGCGAGGTACTCGTTCTCCTCGTCCTCGAACTCGTACGACTGCGAACCCGCGGACACGTCCAGCACGCCCTGCGCGTACGCGATGCGCCGCTGCCGCTGCCGCTCCTCGGCGGCGCGCAGCGCACTGTCGTCCTCCCCGAGCAGCTCCGCCGCCTCGTCCAGGAGCGGCACGTCGGCCGGGGTCCAGTCGGGCCGGGCCGACGGCGCCCGCCGGATGAGCCGGGCCTCGTCCGCGGGCAGGTGCGTGGGTTCGGCCAGGAAGTCGGCGACCAGCCGCTGCGGGGTGAGCGAGGGCCACAGCGAGTCGATCGCCGCGTGCACGGCGCGGCTCGTCGCGATCTCCTTGCCGAGCTGGGCGACGTCGTCGGGGCCGAGCAGGTTCGGCCCGCCGTACGGATCGGCGCCCAGGCGGTCGGCGAGCTGCGCGGTGAGCGCGTCGATGATCCGGAAGGCGAACGTCGGCCGCGCCTGGTTGTGCGGCAGCCCGGTGGCCCGGGCGCGGTCGCGCGCCTCGTGGGCCATCGTGCGGTCCAGCAGCAGGGTCCCGTAGTCGTCGTGGTCGATCTCCAGCGCGGGTTCGGGGACGGTGTCGTACTCCTCTCCGGTGCCCGTCGGCACGTGTTCCGGCAGGGACTGCCGGTCGGCCACCACCCGGGCGAGGACCTGCGCCATCGCGGCGCGGCCCTTCACGGCGGCGGCTCCGGGGCGGTCGGTCCCGGTGGCGTGGACCCCGGGGAACAGCTCGCCCGGGGTGGACAGCAGTACGCCCGTCTCCCCGAGCGCGGGGAGCACCCCGCCGATGTAGCCCAGGAAGGCCGGACCCGGTCCGACGATCAGCACCCCGCGCTTGGCGAGCAGCTCGCGGTGGGCGTACAGCAGGTAGGCGGCGCGGTGCAGGGCCACCGCGGTCTTGCCGGTGCCGGGTCCGCCCTCGACGACCAGCACCCCCCGGTGCGTGGAGCGGATGACCCGGTCCTGCTCGGCCTGGATGGTCCGCACGATGTCGTGCATGCGGCCGGTCCGGGCGGCGTCGAGCGCCGCCAGCAGCACGGCGTCCGCGTCGGCGCCCTCGTGGCCGGTGCGCTCCGCGTCGGTCAGGTCGAGGATCTCGTCGTGCAGGGCGGTGACGACCCGGCCCCGGCTGCTGATGTGCCGGCGGCGGCGCAGCCCCATCGGGGTGTGCCCGGTGGCGAGGTAGAAGGGGCGGGCGACCTCGGCCCGCCAGTCCAGGACCAGGGGAGTGCGTTCCGCGTCGTCGGCGCGGATCCCGATGCGGCCGATGTGGTGGTCGCGGCCGTCGGAGAACTCCAGACGCCCGAAACAGAGGCCGTTCTCACCGGCATTCAGGGCGGAGAGCAGACCGGACTGCTCGGCCACCAGGACGTCGCGCTCCAGGCGCGCCTGAAATCCGGTTCCGACGTCGCGCAATGCCCCTTCGACCGCCTGTTCGGCCTGGTCGCGCAGGTCGTCGAGGCGCCGATAGAGATCGGTGACGAATTGCTGCTCTTTCCGGAATTCCTCGGTTGACAATTGCACTCCTGCCGCGCTACAGTGTCCTCGTAAGCTTTCTTGCGTCATCACTCAAGGTGAAGTCGCGAAATATTTAATATACGCCTTCTCCTCCCTCGGAGCCGAATTCGGCCGGGGGATTTTTTGCGTACGGTGGATCCCATGACCACCGCACACGGCCCCGCCGACGGAATCGTCTACCGCCTCGCCCGCCCCGAGGACGCTGGCGCCATCGAGGCCCTGGACAGCTCCTTCACCACCCCCACCGTCTTCGAGGTGGCCGCCTCCGCCGACGGCTTCGGCTTCCTGCTCCGCGAGGTCCCCGTGGACCCGCCCGTATACAAGGCGTTCCCGCCCGAGGAGCACGACGAGCAGGGGTTCGCCGGCTCCAGGGGCCCCGATGTGGACGCGGACGCGCGCACCTTCGTGGCCCTCGACGGCGGCGAGCTCTGCGGGTTCGCCGCCGTCGGCTACGCCGCGTGGAACCGGCGGTTGACGATCGAGGACATCGAGGTCGCGCCCGGCCACCGGGGCCGCGGGATCGGCAGCGCCCTGATGGAGCGCGCCGCGGAGTTCGCCCGCGAACGGGGCGCGGACCACCTCTGGCTGGAGGTCAGCTCGGTCAACGCCCCCGCCGTGCACGCCTACCGGCGCATGGGGTTCGGCTTCTGCGGCCTCGACACCGCCCTCTACGGGGGCACTCCCTCCGCGGGCGAGCGGGCGCTCTTCATGAGCCGGCCCTGCCGCTGACCCGTCTCGACCCGCCGGCCGTCTCGCAGGACCCGCGCGCGCCGGCGCGCGAAAAGCTTCTGACGGGCCGTCAAGTCGCCCGGTGTGCCGGATTTTACGCCTGCGCGCCCCCCGTCCGCAGCCCGATCCATGAGGATCACCCGGAGGAGTGTTCCGGGAGCTCATGCCACACGCCGCTGACCTGCGGCAGGTACAACGGGTAATTGTTTACTGCACATTCATCCGGCACGTACAGGGTGGATCTGGTCGGACAGGGGGTAACCCGCCGGAATGGAAATTCTTCAACAGCGCTCCACCACCGCTCAGGTGTGGCAGGCGGCCGAGGAGTTCATCCGACTCTTCCACAGGGAGAACGCCGGCGCGGGTGATCCGCGCGCCCGGCTCGCCGCCGTGAGGGCGGAACTCGCGGACACCGGTACCTATGTGCACACGCAGGAGGAGCTGGTCCACGGGGCGCGCGTCGCCTGGCGCAACAGCAACCGCTGCATAGGCAGGCTCTACTGGAACTCGCTGCGGGTCCGCGACCGCCGCGGACTCACCGACGCGGACACCATCGCCGCCGAGTGCTTCGACCACCTGCGCGAGGCGACGAACGGCGGCCGGGTCAGGCCCACCATCACGGTGTTCGCCCCGGAGGCCCCGGACCGCCCGGGGCCGGTGATCTGGAGCGAGCAGCTCGTCCGGTACGCCGGCTACGGCGACCACCCCTCGATAACGGTCGGCGACTCCCGCAACGCCCCGCTGACCGAGGCCCTGCTCCGGCTCGGCTGGTCCGGCGGCGCCGGCACCCCCTTCGACCTCCTCCCGCTGGTGGTCCAGGGCGTCGACGACAAACCCCGGTGGTTCGACACACCCGCGGACGCCGTCCTGGAGGTGCCGATCGGCCACCCCGACGGCGACGGCTGGGCGGACTGGGGCCTGCGCTGGCACGCCGTACCCGCCATCTCCAACATGTGTCTGGAGATCGGCGGCATCCACTACCCGGCCGCGCCCTTCAACGGCTGGTACATGGGCACCGAGATAGGAGCCCGCAACCTCGCCGACACCGACCGCTACAACCTCCTGCCGGCCGTCGCCCGCCGCCTGGGCCTGGACACCTCCAGCGACCGCTCCCTGTGGAAGGACCGTGCTCTCGTCGAGCTCAACCGGGCGGTCCTGCACTCCTTCGACCGTGCCGGGGTCACGATCGCCGACCACCACAGCGAGTCCCGGCGCTTCCTCTCCCACATGGAACGGGAGGAGCGCAAGGGCCGCGAGGTCGGCGCGGACTGGTCCTGGATCGTGCCGCCGATCTCCGGCGCCGCGACCCCGGTCTTCCACCGCACCTACGAGGACCGCCCCAGCAGCACGGCCTACGTCCACCACCCCGGCGCGCAGGAACGGGCCCAGGGACGGGATTTGGTCTAGACCTTCTGTTACCGTCGGCTCCGGACGGATCCGACAGCGGTGAGAGGGGTTTCCTGTGGGCGGCGCGGACAGCACGGACCGAAGCGGCGAACACCGGGCCTACATCGGCTCCTTCACCTCGGGGGGCGGCCGCGGTGTGACCATCGCGGCCGTGGATCCGAAGACCGGGGCGCTGACCCCGCTCTCGGTCGCCACCGCCGAGGATCCGTCGTACCTCGCCCTCGCCCGGGACGCCGGCGTCCTCTACGCGGTGAGCGAGACCGAGCGGGGCGGGGTGGCGGCCTTCCGGCCCACCGCCGGCGGCCTCGCCCCGCTCGGTGCACCCGTGCGCGTCGGGGGCTCCGGCCCCACCCACGTCAGCGTGGCCGGACGCCGCCTGTTCACCGCCAACTACACCTCGGGCAGCGTCAGCAGCCTCGCGCTGGCCGCCGACGGCCGCCCGCACGGCCCCGCCCGCGTGCTCGCACACCGCGGCTCCGGACCCGACACCGCCCGGCAGGAGGGTCCGCACGCCCACCAGGTGCTGCCCGACCCGACCGGCCGCTGGGTGCTCAGCGTGGACCTCGGCACCGACTCGGTACGGGTCTGCGCCCCCGACCCGGTCACGGGGGAGCTGCGGGTGCACGCCGAGACGGCGCTGCGCGCCGGGACCGGACCCCGCCACCTGGTCTTCCACCCTGAGGGCGGCACGGTCTACGTCCTGCACGAGCTGGAGCCGCAGGTGACCGTCTGCCGCTGGAACGGCACTTCCGGACACCTGGAACCGGTCGGCGAGGTTCCGGTGGCCTCCGCGGGGGCTTCAGGGGCCGTACGGGCGTACCCCTCGGCGGTCGTGGCCTCACCCGACGGACGGTTCGTCTGGGCGGCCGTCCGCGGGGCCGACGTCCTGGTCACGCTGTCGCTCGCCGACGGACCGGGCAGGCCGCGGCTCACCGGCACCGTCGACTGCGGCGGAGCCTGGCCGCGGGACCTCGCCCTGGCCGCCGCCGGGAGCCGCCTCTACGCGGCCAACGAGCACTCGGGCGACGTCACCTGGTTCGACGTGGACCCGCTGACCGGGCAGCCGCACAGGGCGGGTTCGCTGGCCGTGCCCGCCGCCACCTGCGTGGTCCTCGGCCGGCAGCCGTAACCGCGCGAAGGCCCCCGCCGGCGGGCAGCACCGGTGCGGCGGGGGCCTTCGTGACGTGTCGGGCGGGTCAGTGCGCGGGCGAGCCCTGGGGGATCCCCAGGGCCGCGGTGTACTGCGCGACGGCCAGCTTGCCGAGTGCCGGGTAGGCGCCGAGCACCTCGGCGGTGGCGCAGTCGGCTTCCTTGCAGGCGGTGTCCAGCAGCCCGTCGGCGGCCTCCGGGCCGATCAGGTACGGGGCGAGCGCGAGCTGAGTGGAACCCTCGCGGCGCAGCTGCTCGGCGACCGCGGCCACCGAGCCCTCCTGGTCCAGCGCGGCGGCCTGGACGGGCACGGCGAGGCGGGCGGCGAGCAGCATGCCCGTGATCCCGGCGGCCTGCACGGCCTCCTCGCCACCGGTGGTCGCCAGGACGATGCCGTCGGCGGCGGTGGTCACGGTGAAGAGGCGGGCGCGGTCGGCGCGGGCCAGGCCGGCCTCGGAGAGGCGCACGTGCAGGCCCTCGGCCAGCAGCGGGTGCGGGCCGAGGACGTCGGCCAGCTCGGCGGCGGCGGAGGAGTCCATCAGCGCCTGGCGCATCCGGCGCAGCAGGTCGCTGTCCGGGCCGGCCAGCAGCGGGACGACAACGGCGTCCGGGCCGGACTGCTCGGGCACCTCGTGGCCGGCGGCGCGGGCGAACTCCGCGCGCGCGGTCCGGTCGGCCGCGACGGCGCTCAGCACGCCCGACAGGGACGGGAACTCCGTGGCGTCGTCACCCTCGAGGAAGCCGATGCGGGCGTCGAGGCCCGGCAGCTCGGAGCGGCCGATGCTGATGATCTCTTCCGCGAGCCCCCGCGAGGCGGCCGACGGCGCACCGGGCACGGCGAGTACCAGCGCGGGCGCGCCCTCGGGCGCAGCCGCGGGCTCGGGCCGGCGGTGCCGTCCGGTCGGGCGGGGTCGCGGCATTCGTACGGGCAGGCCATTTGCGGGGCCAGTGGGGGAGCTCATGGCGCCGCATGCTACTGGCTTATCGGAACAAGGTGTTCGGGCAGGGCCTTCTGGTGCCGCATCTGTCCGTATTTATCCGGTGAATTGCAGATACGCTCAACTGACTGACGGCAAGCGCCAGTCCACAGGCTGTGAACCCTGGCCCACCAGCAGCTCGTTCGTCCTGCTGAACGGCCGGGACCCGAAGAATCCGTAATCGGCCGACTTGGGAGAGGGGTGTGAGGACTCCACCACGGGCAGGTCGCCGAGCAGCGGCCGCAGGTTCCGCGCCGCGCGGCCCCACAGGATGGAGACCAGCGGCTTGCCGCGGGCGGCCAGCGCACGGATGGCCTGGTCGGTGACGGCCTCCCAGCCCTTGCCCTGGTGCGCGTTCGACCGGCGGGGCGCGGTCGTGAGCGAGCGGTTGAGCAACAGCACGCCCTGCCGGGTCCACGGGGTCAGGTCGCCGTTCGCGGGCCGGCCGGTCCCTATGTCCCGGTGCATCTCCAGGAAGATGTTGTCCAGGCTCGGCGGCACCGGCTGTACGTCGGGGGCCACCGAGAAGGACAGGCCCACCGCGTGTCCCGGGGTGGGGTACGGGTCCTGCCCCACGATGAGGACCTTGACCTCGTCGAAGGGCTGCTGGAATGCGCGCAGCACATTGGCCCCGGCGGGGACGTACGTCCTCCCCGCCGCGATCTCGGCTCGCAGGAAGTCGCCCATCGCGGCGATCTGCGTCGCCACCGGCTCCAGAGCACGGGCCCAGCCCGGCTCGACGATCTCGTTCAACGGTCGTGCTGCCACGGTGGATCACTCTACTGGCCGATCGTCGCCGCCCGCACGCAGAGGACGTCCGGCAGGTGCTCGGCCAGCAACTGCCAGCTGTCGCCGTCGTCGTGGCTGGCGTACAGCTCGCCGTTGCGGTTGCCGAAGTAGATCCCCGCCGGGTCCGCGTCGTCCGTGCAGAGTGCGTCCCGGAGCACCGTGCCGTAGTGGTCGGAGTCGGGCAGTCCGTGCGTCAGGGGCTCCCAGGTGGCGCCCGCGTCCTCGGTGCGGAAGACCCGGCACCGGTGCTCGGCAGGGACCCGGTCGGAGTCGGCGTTCAGCGGGAAGACGTAGGCGGTGTCCGGCCGGTGCGGATGGGCCGCCACCGCGAAGCCGAAGTCGGAGGGCAGCCCGCCGCCGATGTCGGTCCAGCGGCCTCCCGCGTCGTCGCTGCGGTAGACGCCCCAGTGGTTCTGCAGGTACAGCCGGTCCGTGTCCCCGGCGTCCCGGGCGATCTTGTGGACGCACTGGCCGAACTCGGGGTTCGGGTCGGGCAGGAACACCGCCGAGACGCCGTGGTTGGACGGCTTCCAGCTCGCGCCGCCGTCCTCGGTCCGGAACACCCCGGCGGTGGAGACGGCCACCGTCACCGTGTCCGGGTCGCGGGGATCGGTGAGCACCGTGTGCAGGCCCTCGCCGCCTCCGCCGGGGACCCATTTCCCGCGGGTCGGGTGCTCCCACAGGGGCCGGACCAGTTCGAAGGACTCGCCCCGGTCCGTCGAGCGGAAGAGCGCGGCCGGCTCCGTCCCGGCGTAGACCACGTCCGGGGCCTCCGGCCCGGCCGGCTGCAGCTGCCAGACCCGTTCCAGCGAGGCGCCGGTGTCCTGGGGGAACTTCACGGCGGCCCGGGCCGGTTCCCGCCAGGTGGCTCCCAGATCGTCGGAGCTGAAGACGGACGGCCCCCAGTGGGTACTGTCCCCGCCGACCAGCAGCCGGGGAGCCGGTCCGCGCCGGTCCACGGCGACGGCGTAGACGGCCTGGGCGTTGAAGTGGGGCTCGCTGAACTCCCACGGCCCGTCCCCCCGGCGGCGGCCGATGAACAGTCCCTTGCGGGTTCCCACGAGCAGCAGTACGTCGGCCATGGCCGGCACCTCCGGACCTCGTCGTCCTTGCGCGGTTCGTTCCTTGCAGAGCGTCTTTCCGGCCAGTCTGCACCCCACCACCGACAGGGGCCCGGTGGGCGCCGCGCACCTCACATCGGATGATCTATACCGATCATTTACCGCCCGGAAATGATTGCGCCTTGCATGGGGGTGTTCGCAGTGGGTTGACTTCAAGCCACTGCTTGCCGCACGTGAGAGGACGTATGTGGCCACCGAGCACCTGTCTCCGCTCGACCTCGCTTTCTGGCGGATGGAAACCGCCGACCACCCCATGCACCTCGGTGCCCTCGCCGTCTTCCGCGCCGCCGCCGCACCCCGCGGCTCCGGCGACGGGCACGCGGCCGAGCGCGCCGCCGCCCTCCTCACCGCGCGCTGCGCGTCCGTGCCGGGCCTGCGCCGCCGGATCCGGGACGTGCTGCTGCCCCTCGGTGCCGCCGCCTGGTCGACGGACCCCGGCTTCGACCCGGCGCGGCACGTCTTCCTCGTCCGCACGGACCGCACCTGCGTGTTCGACGCCGCCGGGCCGCTGATGGCCCGCCCCCTGGACCGGGAGCTGCCGCCCTGGGAGGCGCACGTCCTGGCCGGCCCGGACCCGGACTCCTTCGCCGTGCTCTTCAAGTTCCACCACGCCCTCGCCGACGGCCTGGGCGCCCTCGCCCTCGCGGCCGCGCTCTTCGACGAGGTCCCGGGTCCGCGGGCCCCCGTGCGCCCGGTCCCGGGCCAGCGGGCCGGCACCGTCCTGAGCCGGCTCCCGGGAGCCCTGGCCGCCCGGGTCCAGGGTGTCGGCCAAGCCCTGGAGATCGGTGCCGCCGTGGCCCGCGGCGGGCTGCCGCTCGGGGTTCCGGCCGCGCTCACGGCCGGTCCGGCCGGCGCGGGCGGCCGTACTGTCGCCGGTCTCGCGCTCGACCTGGACGAGGTCAACCTGATCCGCAAGGGGGCCGGCGGCACCGTCAACGACGTGCTGATCACCCTGGTCGCGGGCGCGCTGCGGCGCTGGCTGGCCGAGCGCGGCGACCCCGAGCCCCTGGGCGCCGGTCCGCGGGCCCTGATCCCCGTGTCCCGCCGCCGCGGGCCCCGGGGCGGCGAAGGCGCCGGGAACCGGCTCTCGGGCTACCTGCTCCGGCTGCCGCTCGCCGAGCCCGATCCGCTGCGCCGGCTGGACCGCGTACGCGCCGGCATGGACCGCAACAAGGACGCCGGGCCCGCCCGCGGCGCGGGGGCCGTGGCCCTGCTCGCGGACCACGTCCACCCGCTCGGCCACCGGCTCGGCGGCCCCCTCGTCGCCCAGGCGGCCCGGCTGCTCTACGACATCCTCGTCACCAGCGTCCCGCTGCCCGGTCTGACCTTCTCCCTCGGCGGCAGCCGGGTCCACGAGGTCTACCCGCTCGCCCCGCTGGCCCGCGGCCAGTCGCTGGCCGTCGCCGTCTCCACCTACAAGGGGACGGTCCACTACGGCCTGGTCGCCGACGGGGCCGCCGTCCCGGACCTGGCGGCACTGGCCGGGGCGCTGCGCGCGGAGCTCGACGCACTTGTACGAGAAGTCTCGTAGTACGAGGAGATTCGTAGTATGGTGATTCTCGTACTTAGCCGCCGATCCCGGCGCGCCCGGTGACCTCTGGAGAGCCCCGATGAGTGCTGCCCCCGCCGTACCCGCCGCCTTCGCCGCCCTGTTCGAGCCGTACACCCTGCGATCGGTCACCGTCCCGAACCGCGTCTGGATGGCCGCGATGTGCCAGTACAGCGCCGAGGCCTTCGGTCCGAACGCGGGCGTGGCCACCGACTGGCACTTCGCCCACTACGCCGCCCGCGCGACCGGCGGCACCGGCCTGATCGTCCAGGAGGCCACCGCGGTCTCCCCGGAGGGCCGGATCTCCCCGTACGACCTCGGCATCTGGAACGACACCCAAGTCGAGGCCCTGCGCCGGATCACCGGCTTCCTCAAGGCCCGGGGGACCGTCCCCGGCATCCAGATCGCCCACGCCGGCCGCAAGGCGTCCACCGACCGGACCTGGAACGGCGGCGGACCGGTCGGCGCCGACGCGCACGGCTGGCAGCCGGTCGCGCCCAGCGCCGTGCCGTTCGCCGAGGGCCACCCGGTGCCGCACGAGCTGACGGCCGATGAGATCGCCGAGATCACCGGCCAGTTCGCGGCCGCGGCCGGGCGGGCGCTCGCGGCGGGCTACGAGGTCGTCGAGATCCACGGCGCCCACGGCTACCTCATCGGGGAGTTCCTCTCCCCGCACAGCAACAAGCGCACCGACGCCTACGGCGGATCCTTCGAGAACCGGACCCGCTTCGCCCTGGAGGTCGTCGACGCCGTACGGGCGGCGTGGCCCGAGGAGCTCCCGCTCCTCTTCCGGATCTCCGCCACCGACTGGCTGGAGGAGGAGGGCTGGACCGCCGACGAGACCGTGCGCCTCGCCCAACTCCTCCAGGAGCACGGCGTGGACCTCCTCGACGTCTCCACCGGAGGCCTCGCGCCCGGCGTGACGATCCCGGTCGGCCCCGGCTACCAGGTGCCGTTCGCCGCCCGGGTGAAGGCCGAGACGACCCTCCCCGTGGCCGCGGTCGGCCTGATCACCGAGCCGGAGCAGGCCGAGAAGATCCTGGCCAACGGGGAGGCCGACGCGGTCCTGCTGGGCCGCGAGCTGCTGCGCGACCCGTTCTGGGCCCGCCGCGCGGCCGACGAGCTGGGCGCGTCGATCCGGACGCCCGAGCAGTACCACCGGTCCTGGTGACGGCGGTGCGGCCGCGGCCACCGGGCCGCGGCCGCACCCCCGTCCCCGCCGATGCCGGCGACCCCCACGCCTCCTTCGACGACTCTCGTACCATGGGGGCCCGGACCAAGCCGAGTGAGCGGAGCAGGGACATGACGGATCGGGACACCTCCCGCACCCTGGCCCACCCGGAGACGGCCGAGATCCGCCTGGAGGGCGTGCTGCACGCCCTCTCCGACCCGGTGCGGCTCTCCATCGTCCTGGACCTGGCCGGCTCGGCGGACGACCTGGCCTGCTCGCACTTCGACCTGCCGGTCACCAAGTCCACGACCACGCACCACTTCCGCGTCCTGCGCGAGAGCGGTGTCGTACGCCAGGCCTACCGCGGCACCACCAAGCTCAACGCCCTGCGCCGCGACGACCTGGAGGCCCTGTTCCCGGGCCTGCTCGACAGCGTCCTGAGGGCGGCCGCGGCCGAGGCGGCCCGCCTCACGTCCTGAGCCGCTCCAGCCGCCGGCGCCCCCGTCGGACTACGGGGAGACGGGCGCGGGTGTGTTCTCGGCGGTCACGGTCACGCCCTCGGTGATGTTCTCCTCGGTCAGGACCAGGGGGCCGAACACGGGGTTCGAGGGCAGGTCGTAGCCGGGCGGGGCCTGGGTCTCCTGCCAGTAGTAGACGCCGGTCGGCAGGGTGCGGGTGCACGTCCCGTCGTTCGCGGTGGTGCAGGGGCCGCCGATCGGGGTGTCCGGGTTGCCACTGGTGGTCTGGAGCCCGGGGATGCCGTTGGTCTCCTCCCAGGGCTGGAAGACGGCGCCCTCCAGTGGCGCACCGGTCGGCCCGTCCTGCTTGACCACGGTGACGTCCCCGGTGGCGGGGGGCGTGGGTGTGTTCTCGGCGGTCACGGTCACGCCCTCGGTGATGTTCTCCTCGGTCAGGACCAGGGGGCCGAACACGGGGTTCAAGGGCAGGTCGTAGCCCGGCGGGGCCTGGGTCTCCTGCCAGTAGTAGACGCCGGTCGGCAGGGTGCGGGTGCAGGTGCCGTCGGCCGCGGTGGTGCAGGTGTCGCCGATCCGGGTGTCGGGGTCGCTGCCGGTGTTCTGGAGTCCCGGGATGCCGTTGGTCTCCTCCCAGAGCTGGAAGACGGCTCCGCCGAGGAGGTTGCCCGTCGCCGCGTCCTCCTTGACCACCCGGGCGTCACCGAGGGGCACACCGGGCCCCTCGCACCCAGGAGGTCCCGTGTCGCAGCGGGGCGGCGGGCACCATTCCCACCCGGCGGCCACGGCGTGGTCCGGGCATGGGGCGGCGCTCCCGGCGGCCTGCTCAGCGACGGCCGGCCGGTCGCGGACGACAGCGCCCGCCTCGGCCCCCGCGGCGACCGCGGGTACCGAGAGCACCAGCGCCGTGGTCGCCGTCCCGAGGACCCAGGGCCGCCAGCCGGCCCGTGACCGGCGCAATTCGTTCGGTGCCATGCCGCTCCATCCGCTGCCGCTCCGGGGTTCCGCTCCCGCCACATGATCGGGCCGCGTACGCGGCCCGGAGCGGCGACACTCCCGCACGGGGGCGGTCCGCCGGGACGACCACCCGGAAGCGCCACGGCCGGCGCGAGCGGGTACGGGTGCGAAGGGCTGCATCCGTGTTTCCTGGAGGGCACCGCTCGCCCACCGGGCGGGACGGCCGCCGCGAGGCCGGTGGACGCGCACAGGGCGGCCGTGCGCACCGTCGGGCACCGGCCCGCGCCTGCCAGTGCCCGGCCCGGATCCGTCCCGCGCCGAAGCGGGCCGGCTACGCCTGCCCCACGTCCGCCGCGCCCAACAGGCCCGTCCAATCCGGGATCTTGACGGAGCGTCGGCCCAGGGAGCGTCCCAGGTCCGCCTCGGCCGACTCGATGGCCAGCCAGCCCGGCCACTCCACCGGGTGCAGGCCCGCCGCCCGCAGGGCGTCCAGCGGATCGCCGGGCAGTTCGCGCCGGGCCAGCGCCCCCGCGTCCTGGAGCAGCGAGGACGCGGTCTCCTTGGCGCACGGCCGGTTCGTGCCGATCACCCCGGTCGGGCCCCGCTTGATCCAGCCCGCCACGTACTCGCCGACCGAGGCCCGGCCCGCGCGCAGCACCCGTCCCGCCGCGTGCGGAACCGTGCCCTTCGCCGGGTCGAAGGGCAGCCCGGCCAGGGGCACGCCCATGTACCCGACCGAGCGCAGCACCAGCTGCGCCTCGACGTCCTCGTGGACGCCCGTCCCGGTGACCCCGCCGAGGCCGTCCGGAGCGGTCCGCTCGAAGCGCATCCCGGCGACCCGGCCGTCGGGCCCGCCCAGGACCTCCACCGGGCGCAGGTAGAACCGCAGCGCGATCCGGCGCGGCCCGGCGCCCGGGGCCTCACCGGCCCAGCCGCGCAGGACCTCCAGGTTGCGCCGCGCCACCGCCGGCAGCGCGGCGGCCGCGCCCGGATCGGTGTACAGGGGGTCCAGCGCCAGCTCGGCCGGGTCCGCCCAGGCGTCCACACCCGGCAGCGTGCCCAGCTCCCGTAGCTCCTTGGTGGTGAACTTGCCCTGGGAGGGGCCGCGTCGGGCCACCATCGACACCCTGCGCACCCCGCTGTCCGCGAGCGCGCCGAGCGCCGGCTGCGGCATGTCCGTCGGTGCCAGCTCGGCCGTGCCGCGGGCCAGGATCCGGGTCACGTCCACCGCGACGTTGCCCGCCCCGACCACCACCGCCGAATCGACCCCGGGCAGGTCGAAGACCTCGGCGGCGGCATCCGGGTGCCCGCTGTACCAGGACACGAAGGCCGTCGCGGAGTGCACCCCGGGCAGTTCCTCGCCGGGGATCCCCAGCAGCCGGTCCCGCGCCGCGCCCACGCAGTACACGACCGCGTGGTACAGCTCCAGCAGCCGTTGCGCCGGCAGGGCCGCCCCGCCGACCTCGACGTTCCCGAGGAAGCGGATCCGCTCGTCCTCCAGCACGGTGCGCAGACTGCCCTGCAGCGACTTGATCTTCTCGTGGTCCGGTGCGACCCCGTAGCGCACGAGCCCGTAGGGGGCGGGCAGCCGGTCCAGTACGTCGACCCGCACCCCGGGCACCTCGCGCTGCTGGACCAGCGTCTGGGCCGCGTAGACCCCGCTGGGGCCCGATCCGACGACGGCGACACGAAGCACGGCGGAGCTCCTCCCGCAGGTGGTCCCAGCATGACACCGGCTCCTTGCGGAGTCAGCCCATCGCGCGCATCCGGTGGATCTCGGCGCTCTGCGTGGCCACCACCTCGTTGGCCATCTCCTCGACGGCCGGGTTGTTCCCGCCGGCCAGCGCCTCGCCCGCCATCGTCAGAGCCCCCTCGTGGTGGGCGGTCATCAGCTTCAGGAAGAGCCGGTCGAAGTCGGCGCCCCTGGCGTCGGCCAGCTCCTTGAGCTGCTGCTCGGTCGCCATGCCCGGCATCGATCCGTGGTCGTGGTCGTGTCCGTGCCCGGGGGCGGTCGTGCCGGAGCCCGCCGTCGGCGCCGGATGGAGGGCCAGCCACTTCTGCATCGCGCCGATCTCGGGCTTCTGGGCGGCCGAGATCCGCTCCGCGAGCCGTTTGACCGGGTCCGCCGCCGCGCGCTCGGGAGCCAAGGCGCTCATCGTCAGCGCCTGCCGGTGGTGTTCGATCATCCGCTGCACGTAGGACTGGTCGGCGGCGTTCGGGCTGTCGTCGGGTTTGGCCTTGGCGGCCTGTTCGGGGGTGAGCGTGCGGGACTTCTCGCCCGGCCTGCCCGGCGCGACGATCGAGGCCTGCCCGTCGTCGGCCCGGTCCGCACCGCCGTCCTGGCAGGCGGCGAGCGTCAGCAGGAGGCCGGCGGTGGCCGTCGCCGCGGCGAGCCGGAGGGGCCGCGCGGTCAAGGCCTTGCGGCCCCGGAGGTCTTTTGCCATGTCCATGAAGGGAAGATACTGCCGGGGTCCTGGTTCCGTTCCCCTGCGGACGGAACCGATCGGGCTCCCATGGGAGGCACAGTGACCTCGCTACACACCAGGAGAGCGGGCAACAGGAGGGTGGGGGTGGTCGTCGCGGCGGCCGGACTCCTCACGACCCTCCTCGCGGCCGGACCGGCCGCGGCCACCCCCGACCCGGGCGACCTGACGCCCGGCCACGGCAACCATCAGAGCGCGGGCATCCTGGAGGGCGGTGAACTCGCCCCGGGCACCATCCCCGGCCAGGACGAGATCGTGCACAGCGCCAACATCAAACCCCTGGCCAACATCCCCTCCACCGACCCCACAGTGATCAACTCGGACCTCGCGTTCCAGGGCAGGTACGCCTACGCGGGCAACTACAACGGCTTCACGATCTACGACATAGCCAACCCCAAGGCTCCGAAGAAGGTCACCGAGGTGCTCTGCCCCGGCGGGCAGAACGACATCTCCGTCGACGGCGACCTGCTCTTCCTCTCCACCGACTCCTCCCGCAGCGACGACTCCTGCAACAGCGTCTCGCAGCCCGCGACGGAGAAGTCCTCGTGGGAGGGCATCAAGATCTTCGACATCAAGGACAAGAAGAACCCCCGGTACATCAAGTCCGTCGAGACGGCCTGCGGCTCCCACACCCACACCCTGGTCCCGGGCCGCAAGGACATCTACCTCTACGTCTCCTCCTACTCCCCGAACGAGGCCTTCCCCGACTGCAAGCCGCCGCACGACGGCATCTCCGTGGTGAAGGTCCCGAAGAAGAGCCCGACGAATGCCGCGGTCGTGGCCTTCCCGGTGCTCTTCCCCGACGGCGGCAACCCGGGCGCGCCCACCAACCCCGGCGTCTCCAAGACCACGGGCTGCCACGACATCACCGTGCTGCCGTCGAAGGACCTGGCCGCCGGAGCCTGCATGGGCGACGGCATCCTCTTCGACATCAGCAGGCCCGAGCAGCCGCGCGTCATCGACCGGGTGCAGGACAACGTGAACTTCGCGTTCTGGCACTCGGCCACCTTCAACGAGCGCGCGAACAAGGTGGTGTTCACCGACGAACTCGGCGGCGGTGGCGGCGCCACCTGCAACGAGGCCACCGGCCCCAACCGGGGCGCCGACGGGATCTACGACATCACCGGCCGCGGGGACCAGCGCAAACTCGCCTTCCGCAGCTACTTCAAGATCCCGCGCCACCAGGCCGACACCGAGAACTGCGTGGCGCACAACGGCTCGCTGGTCCCGGTCGGCGGCGGCCGCGACATCATGGTGCAGGCCTGGTACCAGGGCGGCGTCTCGGTGTGGGAGTTCACCGACTCGGCCCGGCCCAGGGAGATCGCCTACTTCGAGCGCGGACCGCTGACGACGGACCGGCTGGGCCTCGGCGGTTCCTGGTCGGCGTACTACTACAACGGGCACATCTACTCGAACGACATCGCCAAGGGCCTCGACGTGCTGCGGCTCGACGACCGGCGGACGGACAGCGCCAAGCGGGTCCGCATGGACCGGCTCAACGTACAGACCCAGCCCGAGTACCGCTGAACCGAGTGAGGTCAGGGGTGTGAGGGAAACGTTCCGCCGGGCGGCAGCCCGCCGTCCGGCGGAACACCGAGCTCCCAGTCCAGCCCGTAGCGCTGGAACAGCTCCGCCCGCAGCCGCACGGCCGGCATCGGGGCCCCGGGCAGCAGCACCGCCACGACCGCGCCCATCAGCAGGGCGCGCAGCAGCGGGTAGTCCGCGTCCACGTCCGCCGAGCCGTACCGGGCGACGGTGTCCCGCAGCAGCTCGGCCAGCCGCCGCTGCTCCGGGCACTGCACGAACCCGTCGGCGGTGAGGATGCCGGCCATGTGCGTCCGCATCAGCAGCGGTTCGTCCCGGGCGAGCCCCAGGATCGCGTCGATGGCGCGCGCCAGCAGCTCCCGCCCGTCCTCGCTGCGGGGCTCCCGCTCCAGCGCGGCGCCCAGGGTGAGGTGCATCAGCCGGTGCACGGCCGACTGCAGCAACTGGCGTTTGCCCGGGAAGTAGTACGAGACCAGGCCGCGCGCAGCGCCCGCCCGGTCGGCGATGTCGCCGAGGGTCGTGGCCTCGTAGCCGCGCTCGGCGACGAGCTCCACCGTGGACTGCAGCAGCCGCTCCCGGGAACGTCTGCGCAATTCTTCATTGACCGATGCGCTGCGCGGGGACATGCTTACTCCTGCGTTGACTGGCTCACAGCCAATATACTCAGCGCACGGGGTCGCCTGCTCTGGGTGACACGGGGGATCATCCAGGGCAGGCCACGCCACTCGCGGCCGGCCTCGGTTCCAGGGGCTCGGCAGGGCGTCGCGCATCAGGCCCGGTGTCAGGGTTGGGGAGTCGCCGGCATACCGTTCGGCCCGCGGACGGCGTCCAGGACGGCCTGCCCCTGGCTGTCCACGAACTTGGTGAACAGCTGCTGGGAGTACCCGAAGATGACCGCCCACGCGATGATCTGAGCCGTGGAGTCGAGAGCGCTGAGGCCGGGCACGAAGCCGCCGCGCATGAGGAGCAGCCCCAGCGGAGCCGTGAGGGCGCCCGTCGGCAGCTTCAGGAGGGCCAGGACGACCGGCACGTTGTAGGGCAGTGCGGTCCCCCTGATCCGCCGCAGGGTCGCAGCGGACGCAATGGCCGCGGCCACGACACCCACGGTCTCGACGACGATGTAGTCGTACTTCTGAGCGGTCGCGGCGAGCATGGCGGTGGTCGGTGGAGTCGTCCCGGTGTCCCTGCTGTTCGACGGGCACACCACCTCGTACTCGCCGCCGCTCTCCGGGGTGAAACACAGCGGAATCGCGTTCTTCCACGCGAAGGTCAGGACCGCGACCAGGACCGCGGCCAGGAACAGGGCTCCGGTCACGGAGGCGACGATCCACACGAAGCTGCGGACGCGGAGGGTCTCCCTCCGCAGGAGTCGTCTGGCATGGCTGACCGTCTCGGCGAGGAAGGCACGCTCGCTCGGCGTGAGGCTGACGGCGGTCGCGCCCGGATCGAGCTCGTCGTGCTGGATCTTGCGCGCGAGCTCCGCCGCACGGATGCGACGCGGGTCGTCGGCGGCGAAGTGCTCGTCGATCAGCGCCAGCATCTGGGGGAGCAGGGCCTTGATGTCCTCGCCGGAGGCCATCCAGACCATGAGGTTCAAGGTCGTGTCGACGTGTGACTGGGCGACCCCGAGGTGCGCTGCCCGCCGTACGCGCGGATGCGAGTGGTGTTCCAGCACGGACCGGGCCTGCCGGAGCCCCTCGACGGCCTTCTCGGCGTAGGCCGGTGCCAGGTCGCGTCGCTCCGGGTCGGCCAGCGCCCGTGTCAACAGGGCGTCCAGGATGGCCTCCAGCTCGGAGATCCTCGCGTGCAGCCCCTCCTTCTGCTCCCACGGGCCCATCTCTCCGCGGGAGGCGCTGAACGGCAACCGGACGCGGAGCCACCCTTTCGTCTGCCTCAGCCACCCCTTGTCGACCGGTGGCCCATCCTTCGCGTCCGCCATCGGGCCTCCCTCGCTCACGTCACGGCTGCACGACGAGGGTCGGCAGGAGCCGGGCGCGCCTGCACGGCAACTCGCTCGGCCGGCCGACGAGGTTCACCGGAGAAACGATGTGGCAACTACGCCGATCGGCCCCCGGGCGGCCGCCCCCCCCGGACGACCCCTCACCGCTCCTGCGGGCGCGGGGCAGGTCTGCGGCCGCCGACGGAGACCGATGCCGCGAGGACCACCAGGGCCGCGCCCAGGAGCCAGCCCGCCAGGACGTCCGAGAACCAGTGCACGCCGAGGTAGAGCCGGGTGAAGCCGACGCCGAGGACCGTCACGGCCGCCGCGGCCCAGGCGGCCGGGGCCCACTTCGGAGCCGGGCCGGGGATCAGCCACAGCAGCATCCCGCACACCACCGTCGCCGTCAGGGCGTGGCCCGACGGGTAGGCCGCGTAGTGCGCCGAGTCCACCGGGTCCGACCACACCGGGCGCTCCCGCCCCACCGCCGCCTTCAGCCCCTGCTGCACCAGCGTGGCCACCACCGCGGCGAGCGCCACCCGCAGTGCCCGCTCCCGGTCGCCCCGCCACCACAGCAGGAAGCAGGCCGCGGTCGCCAGCACCCTCATCGTCCACGGGTCCCAGACCCAGTCGGACAGCACCCGCATGGACTGCGTGACCCCGGAGTGGGCGACGGCATGGGCGTGCAGGTCCCGCGCGACCCGTTCGTCCCAGGCGAGCAGGGGCTGCCAGCCCGCGACCACCAGGGCGGTCAGCACCGCCCCGAGCAGCGCGCAGCCGATCCCCATCCACCGAAATAGATCGTTCCGCATAAGGGGATCCTCGCACCGGCGGCGGCCGGGCGGAGCCGGGCTCGCGCTACGTGAGCGCGCTCAGTCCCGGTACGAAGGCCACCAGCAGGGGGATCGCCGGTACCAGCGTGGCCAGCGCGGTCAGCCGCAGCCGGCGGCCGGGGGAGAGCCGGGGCGCGGCCGACAGCAGCCTGCGCACTCGCTGCGGGACGTGCGCCTCCGGCGCCGAGGAGGCCGCGAACACCCCGCGGTCCTCGTTGAGTCCGACGAGCGCCAGCGCGACCGTCAGCCGCCCGAACCGCCGCGAGGCCATGTCGTCGGCGGCCAGCTCCACCAGCCGGTGCATCTCCGCCTCGAAGGCCGCGAAGACCGGCACCTGAGGGAACCCCCGGGCCAGCGCCCGCGAACAGTGCAGCAGCCAGTCGTGGCGGGCCGTCGCGTGCCCCTGCTCGTGCGCCATCACGGCATCCAGCTGGCTGCCCTTGAGCCGGCCCAGCGCCGCCGTCGTGACCACCAGCTGCGGGGCCGCACCCGGCAGCCACCAGGCTTCCGGTCGCGGACCCTCCAGTACGACGAGCCGCGCGCCCACCGGGTCCTCCCCGGGCAGCAGCGGGGCCCGCTCCAGCAGTTCGCTGCCCTGCGCACGCCGCCGGGCCCGGGCCCGCAGCACCTCCCCGGTCAGCATCGCCCCGGTCCACAGGCCGCCGCCCGCGAGGGCGAGCGCGGTGGCGGCGGCCCACGGGCCGCCGGAAGCGCCCAGCGCGTACGCGTCGACCACCCCGTGCGGGGCGGCGGCGAAGAGCCGGCCCCGGACCGCCTGCCAGGCCGCGGCGGCGCTCAGCAGCATGGACAGCCCGAAGCACAGCAGCACCGCGCCGACGACGCACTGCCACACCCACAGGGCCACGACCGGTTCTCGTTCGGGCCACTGGGCCCGGGCCAGCAGGCGGGGGGCGAGCACCGCGGTCAGGGCGCCGAGCACAAGGAGGGCGGCGGGGACCATCATGGCCACCAGCCTATGAGCGCCGGCCTACCTGCGGGTATGAGACGGGGGCATTGGTGACGCAGGACACGTTTGCCGGAGGCGGTCACATCGACAGCAGCATCGCCAACATCCCCATTCCCATGGCGAGTCGGCAGGCCCTGACGAGCTCCGTGGACATGACGTGCACGGGCGCGGGCGGCACGGACGGGAGGGCGGACGAGGGCGCGGGGACCGCACCGCCCGCGGTGATCAGCCGAGTGCCGCCGAGCACCACGTAGCCGGCGTAGTAGAGCAGGAGCGCCCCGGTCAGCAGCGGCAGCCCCGCGCCCTGCCCGTGTCCGTGCCCGCCGCCGGGACCCGCTGCGGCTGCCATGTAGACCATCGTCAGCGAACCCACCAGGTGGTGCGCGTGGTGCGCCCCGCCCCGCAGCAGCCACAGGGCGTGCACGGCCGCGGCGCAGAAGACCGCGCCCAGCACGGGCGGCCGCCACGCGCCGCCGTCCCCGAGGGGCACCGCCATCAGCGCCATGCCGAACCCCATCACCGCCTCCCCGGCGGCGGCCCCGCCCCGTCCGCGCGCCCGCCGCAGGCAGTACGCACCGCTCACCGCACACAGGATCATTAGCAGCCAGGAGGAGACGGAGGCGGAGAGGGGCGAGGCGGATCCGTGCACGGCGGAACCTCCCGGTTCGTCGGCGTCACGGGGAGAGATGCCCTTCTCACGCGGCCCCCACTCGGCTCCGGGATAGGCTCTCCCTGCCGTCCCAGGCTTGTCATATGCCGCCGCATCGAACGGAGCGCCCATGTCGACCGCCCAGCCCGCAGCCCTCAGCTTCCGCAGCGCCGTCGAGGCGGACGTACCGGAACTGGTGGTGCTCGTGGAGTCCGCGTACCGCGGGGACGCCAGTCGGGCCGGCTGGACCACCGAGGCGGACTACCTGGACGGACAGCGCACCGACCCGGA
Organism: Streptomyces erythrochromogenes; assembly: GCF_036170895.1. Lineage (NCBI taxonomy): Bacteria > Bacillati > Actinomycetota > Actinomycetes > Kitasatosporales > Streptomycetaceae > Streptomyces > Streptomyces erythrochromogenes. The sequence continues at coordinate 7,228,492 of NZ_CP108036.1, forward strand.
CGGGGTCCGCGCCGTCATCGACAGCGAGGACGGGGTCCTGCTCGTCGTCGAGCGCTCGGGCGAGCTCGTCGCCTGCTGCCACATCGAACACCGCGGCGACCACGCCTACTTCGGCATGTTCGCCGTCCGTCCGGGGCTCCAGGGCGGCGGCCTCGGCAAGGAGATCCTCGCCGAGGCGGAGCGCCGCGCCCGCGAGACGTGGGGTGCCCGGGAGATGCGGATGACGGTGGTGAACGTGCGGGAGGAGCTCATCGCCTACTACGTGCGCCGCGGCTACCGGCGCACCGGCGAGCTGAGCCCCTTCCCGTACGGCGACGAGCGCTTCGGCATCCCGCTCCGCGACGACCTCGCCTTCGAACTGCTGGTCAAGCCGCTCCAGCCGTGAGCCGCCCGCCCGTTGGTCCGCTCAGGCGGTGAAGCGGCCCGTGCTGCGGATCTCCGGGAAGTCCGTGGCCACGCCGTCCAGCCCGAGCGCCCGCGCCAGCCGCAGCTGGTCGAGGGTGTTGACCGCGAGGCCCGTCACCCGCAGGCCCGCCGTGTGCGCCGCCTCCACCGTCTCCAGCGCGATCCGGCGGACGTCCAGGGCGATCGCCGCCGCACCCGCGGCCACCGCCCGGCCCACGACCGCCTCGGTGTCGCCGTCGGGGGACCGCACGAACAGGGTGGTCCGCACGCCCGGCACCCGGCGGGCGGCCTCGGTGAGCACCGCCTCGTGCGCCGAGGCGATCTCCACCCGCGGGACCAGGTCGCGGCGCAGGATCAGCTCCGCGAGCACGCCGACCGCGGCCCGGTCCCCGACGAACGCGTGGAGCGGTGACCGGACCGCGTCCAGCACCTCCTCGAACACCGGGACGCGCTCGCCCTGGCCGGCGTCCAGCCCGCGCAGCTCGGCCAGGGTCAGGTCGGCGACGGCCCCCGAGCCGTCGGTGGTCCGGTCCACCTCGGGGTCGTGCACGGCGACGAGGGCGCCGTCCTTGCTCAGCCGGAGGTCCAGGGCGATGGCGTCCATGCCGGAACGTTCCGCTCGGACGAACGACCGGAGGGTGTTCTCCGGTTCGACGCCCATGACCCCGCGGTGACCGATGGTGAGGAAAGTCAAGGTTCTCTCGCTTCCGTCGACGGCGGCTCCCCGCGCGGTCGCGGTGTCCCTACCGGCCGCGCGCGATGAGGTCGCATGCTAGTGCGCCGCCCGTGGATAGGGACCGTCCGTGCACGGCCCCGCGGAAGCGCCACCGACCGCTTCCCGCCAGGGTTGTGCGCCCCCGGGAGGCCTCCCGCGGCCGTGCCGCGTCACCCGGGCGTGGGCGCGTCCCCGCCGGCTTGACGCCCGACCGCCCCGTGCTGCGGGGAGAGTTCCTCCAGGTCGGCCAACAAGGCCTCCCCCAGCTCCAGTTCGGCCAGGTGCTGCCGCTCGCTCCAGCGCAGCGCGAGGCGCGGGAAGGTCCATTCCGGTACATCGGCCGCCTGCGCGACGGCCTCCCGTACGGCGGCCAGTTCGCCCCGGGTGCGCTCCAGGTGCTCGCCTACCATCGCGCGCAGCCGCGCCGGTTCGGCCAGGTGGCCGAGCCAGATCCGCAGCAGCAGCCCGTGCTTGAGCACCGGGGGGCCGGCCTCCGCGGTGTCGGCGGCCCAGCCGGACAGGGCCTCGCGCCCGGCCCCGGTGATGGCGTACCGGCGCTTGGCCCGCGGCTCCTCCGGCCCCGAGCGCGCGGAGGACGCGTACCCGAGTTCCTCCAGACGGCGCAGCTCCGCGTAGATCTGGCTGATGGCCGGCGACCAGTAGAAGAAGCGCAGCGAGGAGTCCGCCCACTTCTTCAGCTCGTAGCCGGTCCGCTCGCCGGGGAAGGACAGCAGGCCGAGAACGGCCCACGCGGTCGCCGGAAGGCCCTGCTTCATCTCTTGCTTCTTCGACGTATGACTACTAGTCATATTCCGAATTGAAGTAGCACCGGGCACGCGAGGCAACCCTGGAGGCACCGTGAAATTCTCCGTGATCTTCGAGGCCCAGCTGGCCGACCCGACGGTGGAGCGGGAGCACCGCCTCATCCGCGACTGCGTCGAGCAGGCCGTCTTCGCCGAACGCATGGGATTCGACCGGATCTGGGCCGTTGAGCACCACTCCTTGAAGTGGTACGCCCACATGAGCGCTCCGGAGGTCTTCCTGACGTGGGTCGCGGCCAGGACGAACACCATACGCATCGGGCACGGCGTGGTGTGCATGCCCTTCAACTTCAACCACCCGGTGCGGGTCGCCGAGCGGGCCGCGATGCTCGACCTGCTCTCCGGCGGCCGCCTCGACCTCGGCGCCGGGCGCGGCGGCACCGAGCAGGAGACCTCGCTGTGCGGCGTGGACAAGGAGCGGACCGCGGCGGAGGTCGAGGAGGCCCTGCGGATCATCGGCCGGGCCTGGCAGGAGGAGGAGCTGGAGTACCACGGCGAACTGATCGACATCGATCCGCACCCCATCCTGCCGCGGCCGCGGCAGACCCCGCACCCGCCGCTGTTCCTGGCGTGCAGCCGCGGCGAGACCCTGGTCCGGGCGGCCGAGCTGGGCATCGGGGCACTGGTGATGGGCTTCGCCGGGCCCGGTTCGATCGCGCAGATGAGGTCCGTCTACGACGCGGCGATCGCCGGGCGGGACGGGAGCCGGTTCGTGTCGACGGCGGTGAACGACCACTTCTCCGTGCTCTGCCCGACCATCGTGCTCGACGACGGCGAACAGGCGCGGCGGATCGGCATCCGGGGCCAGCGCTTCTTCGCCCAGTCCATCGGCCACTGGTACGGCGGCGCCGGCGTCCCGGACGAGGCCGTGGTCGCGGGCGCCGACGAGGCGGGGGAGATGCGCAGGGCCGCCGAGCAGGTGGTGGCGCGGCTGCACGAGCTGGACATCCCGGTCCGGCCGACCTCGACGGCCACCTTCAACGCCGACCACGCCTACGGGACCGCCGACGACGCCATCGCCTACGTGGAACGGCTCCGGGATGCCGGGGCCGACGAGATCATGTGCCTGGTCCAGATGGGCACGGTCGAGCAGGAAGCCTGTATGGAGACCCTGCGCCAGTGGGGCGAGAAGGTCATCCCGCACTTCCGGAGCCGGTGATGGCCGAGCCTCCGGAGCCTGCCGCGACCACCGCCCGGGACCGGGGCCGGCGCGGGCGCAGGGGCCAGGGCCGGGCCCGGGACCGCCTCGACCCGGCCGCCGTGCCCTACGTCGACGCCCTCACCGCCGCGTTCCCCGACCTCGGCCGCGGCGTCACCAGCGCCGACGAGGCCCGGCGGATCCTGGCGGCCGCCGCCCGCCCGCCCGTCGGCCGGCCGCGCGTCGGAGCCACCCGGGACCGGACCGTCCCCGGTCCGCCCGGGGCCCCGCCCGTACCCGTGCGGATCTACCTGCCCGACCCCGAGCGCCGGCCCGGGCCCCGTCCGACCGTCGTCTTCATCCACGGCGGCGGGTGGGTCCTGTGCGACCTGGACACCCACGACACCACCGCCCGCCACCTGTCGCGCGCGGCCGGCGCCGCCGTGGTCTCCGTTGAGTACCGGCGGGCCCCCGAGCACCGCTTCCCGGCGGCGGCGGAGGACGCCCACGCGGCGCTGTGCTGGGCCGGCGACCACCTGGACGAGCTGGGCGGCGATCCGGGCGCTCTGGTCGTGGCCGGGGACAGCTCGGGCGGCAACCTGGCCGCCGCCTCGCTGCTGCTCGCCCGGGAGCGCGGCGGGCCGGCCGTCGCGCTCCAGGCGCTGGTCTATCCCGCGCTGGACGCGGCCCAGGACCGGGCGTCGTACCGGACCGCCGCCGAGGGCTGCTTCCTGACCGCCGCGCACATGCGCTGGTTCTGGGAGCAGTACCTCGGCCCCGGCGGCGACGGCCGGCACCCGCTGGCCTCCCCGCTGCGTGCGGACCTCACCGGTATGCCGCCCGCCCACCTGGTGGTCGCCGGGTGCGATCCGTTGCGGGACGACGGCCGCGCGTACCACCGCCGGCTGGCGCGGGCCGGGATCCGCTCGGTTCTGGACAGTCACCCCGGCATGTTCCACGGCTTCCTGGGGCTGGCCGGGGTACTGCCACAGGCATGTGAAGCCTTGGCGCGACTGGGCGGAGCTATCAGTTCCACCCTGGCGAACGGGAAGACTTTCGGTGAAGCGGGGGGTGACGCAGGATAATTTCCCGAATCGCCTCTTGAGTAGGAGAGCCTCGCGCGCATACGCTGTGCGGACGTGAGGTTCTCCTGTGGAGGAAGTGACATGACGGAAACTCTTGTGCCGGGCGTCGGCGGTGCCGTGATATCCGCTGGGGCGCGGGTGGTAGACCACCCTGCGTGGCCCGAGCTCAAGGCCGCCGTGGAGGAGATCCGCCCCTGGCAGGCCACCGACGGTTCCATCGACTTCGAGGCGGAGGGCGCGCACGCCCGCGCCACCGTCCTGGCCGCGGTCGAGCGCGTGATCGGCGCCGTCGAGGCGCTGTCCCCGCTGCTCCCGCACGCCACCGCGTACCACCGGGCGCTCATCGCCGACCTGCGCAAGTGGGCCGCGGACGACTTCCGCGTGCCGGACTTCCTCGACTCGCTGATGGCCTTCCACCCGGCCGCCGAGCGCGCCGACGGCCTGCAGCACCTCGTCGTCTTCCCGATGTACACGCAGAACGGCAACCCGGACCGCAACCTCGAGGCCGTCGTGCTGAAGATGGTGTGGCCCGAGTGGCTCTCCGAGCTGGAGCGCACCCGCTACGACAACCCGCTCTTCCTCGGCATCACCTTCGAGGACTTCACCCCCGGCTACGACACGCACTCCGCCGTGCTGTTCCCGGAGACCATCGCCGTGCGCGAGGCCCCCGAGCGCTTCACCTGGGGCGGAATCTTCTGCGACCGCGAGGCCGCCCGCTACCGCAAGGTGACCGCGGCCGCCGTCGACATCCTGGGCATCGACCTGCCCGAGGACATCGCGCGCATGGTCGACGACCAGGAGCGCTGCGAGAAGGCCTTCGTCCTGTGGGACATGGTCCACGACCGCACCCACAGCCACGGCGACCTGCCGTTCGACCCCTTCATGATCAAGCAGCGCCAGCCGTTCTGGATGTACGGCCTGGAGGAGCTGCGCTGCGACCTCACCGCCTTCAAGGAGGCCGTGAAGCTGGAGTCCGAGGGCAACGAGCACGGCCGTGACGTGCAGTACGCCGTCCTCTTCGACCGGATGTTCCGCTTCCCGGTCTCCGGCGACCGCAACCGCAACTACGACGGCCTCGGCGGCCAGCTGCTCTTCGCCTACCTCCACAAGCACGACGTCGTGCGCTGGACGGACAACAAGCTGAAGATCGACTGGATGCGTGCCCCGCAGGTCACCAACCAGCTCTGCGCCGAGATCGAGGACCTCTACCGGGCCGGCATCGACCGCCCGAAGCTGGTCCACTGGTTCAAGGCCTACGAGCTCGTCTCGACGTACCTCGCCCCGCACCCGGGTTCCAAGTGGGCCAAGGGCGCCGACGCGCTCGACCTGACGCAGCCGCCGCGCAAGCTCGTCGACGACGTGCTTCCGGACGAGTTTCCGCTCAGCATGTTCTTTGAGGCGCTCGCCAAGAAGCTCAAGGGCACCATCGCCTCGACCAAGGGCATCACCGCTCTGAACGCCGAGCACGCCGAGCGGGTCGCCGCGTGAGCACTCGCCCTCAGGAGGCTGCACAGATGAACGGCTCCGGGAACGGCAACGGAAAGCTGCACGGAGCGGTGGTGGCGGTGGCCGGGGCCGGCGGGCCCGCCGGCCGCGCCGCCCTGCTCCGCCTCGCCGAGGCGGGTGCGGTGGTCGTCGCGTCCGACGCCGATCCGGCGCGGCTCGCGGAAGCCGTGGACGCGGCACGCTACGCCCACGGCGGCGCCACCATCACCGGTGACACCGTGGACCTGCTCGACCTGGACGCCACCAAGGCCTGGGCCGAGCACACCGAGAAGGAGTTCGGGCGGATCGACGGGCTGGTCCACCTCGTCGGCGGCTGGCGCGGCAGCAAGACGTTCACCGACGTCGACCTCGCCGACTGGGCCTTCCTGGAGAAGCTCCTCATCCGCACGGTCCAGCACACCTCGCTGGCCTTCCACGACGGGCTGCTGCGCAGCGACCGCGGGCGCTACGTCCTGGTGAGCCAGTCCGGCGCGCACAAGCCGGTCGCGAACAACGCCGCGTACAACGCGGGCAAGGCGGCCGCCGAGGCCTGGACCCTCGCCATGGCGGACTCCTTCCGCAAGGCGGGGGGTGACGAGGGTCCCGGCGCGGCAGCTGCGATCCTGGTCATCAAGGCACTGGTGCACGACGCGATGCGCGCCGAGCGTCCCAATGCGAAGTTCGCGGGCTTCACCGACGTGAAGGAGCTGGCCGAGGCCATCGCCGGCGTGTGGGAGCGGCCCGCCATCGATGTGAACGGACAGCGTCTGTGGCTCACTCCGCAACCGTGAAGACCGATGCCCGCCGGCACCACGATCCGGCAGTGCGCGGCTTCGCCAGCGACAACTACGCGGGGGTCCATCCGGAGATCCTGGAGGCCCTCGCCCTCGCCAACGAAGGTCACCAGATCTCCTACGGCGAGGACGAGTACACCGAATACCTGCAGAAGATCATCCGCAGCCACTTCGGCCCGTACGCGGAGGCCTTCCCGGTCTTCAACGGCACCGGCGCGAACGTCACCGCCCTCCAGGCGATGACCGACCGCTGGGGCGCCGTGATCTGCGCCAAGAGCGCCCACATCAACGTGGACGAGGGCGGCGCGCCGGAGCGGATGGCCGGGCTCAAGCTGCTCGCCGTGCCCACCCCGGACGGCAAGCTCACGCCCGAGCTGATCGACCAGGAGGCCTGGGGCTTCGAGGACGAGCACCGCGCGATGCCGCAGGTCGTCTCGATCACCCAGAACACCGAGCTCGGCACGGTCTACACGCCGGACGAGATCAAGGCCATCTGCGACCACGCCCACGGGCTCGGCATGAAGGTCCACCTCGACGGCGCCCGGATAGCCAACGCGGCGGCCTCGCTCGACGTGCCGATGCGCACCTTCACGAACACGGTCGGCGTCGACGTGCTGTCCTACGGCGGCACCAAGAACGGCATGATGTTCGGCGAGGCCATCGTCGTGCTCAACCCGGACGCGGTCCGGCAGATGAAGCACATCCGCAAGATGTCGATGCAGCTCGCGTCGAAGATGCGCTTCGTGTCGGTGCAGCTGGAAGCGCTGCTCGCCAAGGACCTGTGGCTGCGCAACGCCCGCCACGCCAACGACATGGCGCAGCGGCTGGCCGCCGGTGTCCGCGAGACCGACGGCGTGGAGATCCTCTACCCGGTGCAGGCGAACGCGGTGTTCGCACGGCTGCCGCACGAGGTGTCGCGGCGCCTGCAGAAGCGTTACCGCTTCTACTTCTGGGACGAGGCCGCGGGCGACGTCCGCTGGATGTGCGGCTTCGACACCCAGGAGGAGGACGTGGACGGCTTCCTCCAGGCCCTCAAGGAGGAGCTCGCCCGCTAGTCGGTCGACCTCCCCACGCAATTGCATAGCTATGCCACCCATCGTAAATCTATTGATCAATGGTGGGTGGCAAGCCTATGCTCCGGACCATGCAGCTGATCCGGCAAAACCCTGACGTCTTCGCGTACTTGGCCTCGGACGAAGCCATAGACCACTGGCATCCCCTCGTGCAGGAAACCGCGGACGCCCTCTGGTCCACCACCGGCGATGCATACTCATACGCCGAAGCGGCATTCGAGTTCGTTCGCGACACCGTCCCGCACTCGGCCGACTCCGGGGACCCGCGGGTCTCCTGGCGCGCCTCCGACGTACTGGACACGCGCAACGGCATCTGCCACGCCAAGTCCCACGCCCTCGTCGCCCTGCTGCGCGCCCAGGGGATCCCGGCCGGGCTGTGCTACCAGCGCCTCGCCGACGACGACGGCTCGAACCCCCTCGTCCACGGACTGATCGCCCTGCGCCTGCCCGGCGGGGACCGCTGGAGCCGGCTCGACCCGCGCGGCAACAAGCCCGGGGTGGACGCGCGGTTCGATCTCGCCGAAGAGCGCCTGGCCTTCCCCGTCCGGCCGGAGCTGGGCGAGGCCGACTACCCCGGGCTGCACGCGGCCCCGCACCCGGCCGTGCTCACGGCCCTCCGCGAATCCGCCGACCGGCAGGAGCTGTGGCGGAGGCTGCCGACCGAGCTCTAGGGGCTGATGGGAAACCTTCTTGTCAGACCTCTTGGTCGGCTTGGCATATGCATGGCTACTTACCTACCTACCGGCTACCGGAACCCCTCGAACCGGAAGGCCCCGTGCGTACCCGTACGCAGGTGCAGGCCGTCCGGCAGCCCCTGGAAGGCCTCGTACGAGCAGAGGGCGGCGAGCGGGTACGCCACGACGGGCTGTCAAGCCACGAGATGCAGGGGCGTGACGGGCGGCGAGGGGCGGGGCGTACTGGAGATGTCCATTCCGCTCTCTCGCCGGAGGAGAACCGCCATGACCCACCCCTTTCGAACGCGCCGCCTGGTCCTGTTCGCGGCCGCGGGCGCCCTGGCCGCCGGAGCCGTGGTGGTGCCGACGACCGCATTCGCCGCCACCCCGGCCGCCCCGCACGCGGTCCTGACGGACGGCGGGAGCGGTGACCGGAGCGGTGACTCCACCCTGCTGTGGACCTCGCCCAGCGGCGACGGCCGCATCAAGATCGGCCCCGATAAGGACCGGTCGGGCAAGGGGAGCGACGGCACGTGGAAGAAGGGTGACAAGTGGGGCAAGAAGCGCCCGGGCAAGGGCGGCTCCGACGACGGGGTGCACGTCCCGAAGGACCCGGAGTGGCAGTGCATCACCGCCCCTTGCGGTCCGCCCCGCACCACCACGGAGGACGGCCGGACCCATCCCGGCTGAGCCGTGGCTCCGCTCCCCTTCGGGGGCGGAGCCGCACCATGCTGCGGGGAGGGGCTCAGCCCGCTTCGCGCACCTGGGCCGCGGTCGGCGCCGTACCGCCCAGGTGGGCCGGCAGCCACCAGGAGTCCTCGGCGCCCCGCGGCTTCTCCGGGTAGGCGCGCTGGGCCGCGTCCAGCAGCTCCTGCACACGCTCGCGCAGCCGCCGCGTGATCGCCCCGGCGTACTGGTCGGTGGGAGCCTCGATCGGCTCGCCCACCCGCATCGTCACGGGGATGTGGCTGCGCTTGAGGTTCTTCGGACGGCCCTTGGTCCACAGCCGCTGCGTGCCCCACAGCGCCACCGGGATCAGCGGGACGCCGGCCTCCTGCGCCATGCGGGCCGCACCCGACTTGAAGCTCTTCAGGGTGAAGGACTGGGAGATCGTCGCCTCGGGGAAGACACCGATGATCTCACCGGAACGCAGCGACTCCAGCGCGTGCTGGTACGCCGTCTCACCCTGCTTGCGGTCCACCGGGATGTGCTTCATCGCGCGCATCAGCGGGCCGGACACCTTGTGCCGGAACACCGACTCCTTCGCCATGAAGCGCACCAGGCGCTTCTGCGGCCGCGCCGTCAGGCCGGCGAAGATGAAGTCGAGGTATCCGATGTGGTTCGACACCAGGACCGCACCGCCCTTGCGGGGGATGTTCTCGGTGCCCTTCATGTCGATGCGGATGTCGAGCGCGCGGAACAGCCCGTGCGCGGCGCCGATCACCGGAGGGTAGACGAGCTCAGCCATGGGGAGACCCGCTTTCTGCCTGGGGAGGTGCTCCCGGCCGGAAGTTACGGAAGCGTAGGTACGCGACCATTGGGGATGGTGCCCCAAACGAGGGCCGCTGGCCAGTCCAGACGCCCGTGCCCGGGGAGATTCTCGTCACGCCGGGAATGCCGTGGGCCCGCCGGGTGTCCCATCCACGTACGAGCGTACGACGATCATGTGCGTAGACGAAGGCGATGGTGTGACGGGAGTGCGGGTGCTCGGGCGGGAAGACGGGCGGGACGACGGGTTCGACGACCGGACCGGCGGCGGGCCGGCGCGCCTGGGCGCCGCGGAGCTGGGTGCGGAGCCGGGGCGCCGGGCCAGCCTGGTGCAGTTCTCCAGCGCCTTCTGCCAGCCCTGCCGGGCCACGCGGCGGATCCTCGCCGAGGTCGCGGCGATGGTCGAGGGCGTCGCGCACGTCGAGATCGACGCCGAGGAGCGGCTCGACCTGGTGCGGGCCCTGGGGATCGAGAAGACCCCGACCGTGCTCGTACTGGACGCCACGGGCCGCATCGTGCGGCGGGCGGCCGGCATGCCGCGCAAGGTCGACGTGATAGCCGCGCTCGGCGCCGCCGTATGACGAGGGGTGCGACCGAAGGCGGGGGCGGGCCCGGGTCCGGGGGACCGGACGCGCCGGTGCTTACGCCCGCACACCGCGTGACGCGCCTGACATCTGCCCGATCCCGCTTGACTGGGTCCACGGGAGATCGCCAGGCTGACGGTATGCGGTATGAACTCCTGCTCTACGGACGGTTCCATGTGGACCTCGTCCGCCACGCGAGCGCGCGCTGTCCGGATCACTGAACGCCCCGTCCCTGATCCCGACTGTGCCCGCGTGTCCTGCGGCAGAAGGCAGAACCCTGATGAGTGCTCCGACGGCCCCGACGGTCCCGACGGCCGCTTCCCCTCTTTCCGGTGCCGGCCGTCCCGGCTCGCCCGACCTCCTGCGCTCCGTCTTCCGGCAGCACGCCGCCGGGGTCGCCGTGATCACCGCCCAGGACGGCGGCCGGCCGGTGGGCTTCACCGCCACCTCGCTGAACTCCGTCTCCGCCGATCCGCCGCTGCTGTCCTTCACGATCGGCACCGGGGCCTCCAGCTGGCCCGCGGTGCGCGACAGCGAGTTCCTCGGCGTCCACATACTCGGCGAGCACCAGCGGGAGCTGGCCGGCCTGTTCGCGCGGAGCGGAGCCGACCGTTTCGGGCCGGACACCGGCTGGGCCGTCGGCCCGCACGGGATTCCGGTGCTGGACGGCGTACTGGCGTGGCTGGTCTGCCGGGTGGTGGCGAGGGTGCCCGCCGGGGAGCACCGTGTGATCATCGCCCAGGCGGTCGTGGGGGATCCGGCCGGAGAAGGCCGTCCGCTGCTGTACCACCAGGGGCGCTTCAACGCGCTGCGCGACTGAATCGTCCCTGCTGGGGCGGGCCGGGCCGCGTTGGGCAGATCACAGTTCGCCGACCTTGCGACTTGGTGGGACCCACGGTGTACTGACGAGTAACATTCCCTTCGGGGCGCGGGCCGCCCCGATCGGGATCCGCCCGACAAGGCGCCTATGCTGCCTGCATAAGGCGGTACACGAAAAGACGATGCGGTAGGAGAGCCGGCGTGAGCCTGAGGATCGTTGTCTGTGTGAAGTACGTGCCCGACGCCACTGGCGACCGGCAGTTCACCGAGGACTTGACCGTCAACCGTGACGACGTCGACGGCCTGCTGTCGGAGCTCGACGAGTACGCCGTCGAGCAGGCGCTGCAGATCTCCGAGAACTCGGACGACGACGTCGAGATCACCGTTCTGACGGTGGGCCCCGAGGACGCCAAGGACGCGCTGCGCAAGGCGCTGTCGATGGGCGCCGACAAGGCCATCCACGTCGAGGACGACGACCTGCACGGCACGGACGTCATGGGCACCTCGCTGGTGCTCGCCAAGGCCATCGAGAAGGCCGGCTACGACCTGGTCATCACGGGCATGGCGTCGACCGACGGCACCATGGGCGTCCTCCCGGCGATCCTGGCCGAGCGCCTGGGCGTCCCGCAGGCCACCCTGCTCTCCGAGGTCAAGGTCGAGGACGGCACCGTGACCGGCCGCCGTGACGGCGACACCGCCAGCGAGCAGCTGGCGGCCTCCCTCCCCGCGCTCGTCTCGGTGACGGACCAGTCGGGCGAGGCCCGCTACCCGTCCTTCAAGGGCATCATGGCCGCGAAGAAGAAGCCGGTCGAGTCCTGGGACCTGGAGGACCTGGAGATCGAGGCCGACGAGGTCGGTCTGGAAGGCTCCTGGACCGCGGTCGACTCCGCGGCGCAGCGCCCGGCCCGCACTGCCGGCACGATCGTCAAGGACGAGGGCGAGGGCGGCAAGCAGCTGGCCGAGTTCCTGGCCGGCCAGAAGTTCATCTAAGAACTTCGGCCACCCCTCAGTAGCCCCCAGACACTTCGCAATCGCAGGAGAGCAGTCCCATGGCTGAAGTTCTCGTCTACGTCGACCACGTGGACGGCGCCGTCCGCAAGCCCACCCTCGAGCTGCTGACGCTGGCCCGCCGCATCGGCGAGCCCGTCGCCGTCGCCCTGGGCGCCGGTGCCGACGCCACCGCCGCGGTGCTCGCCGAGCACGGCGCGGTCAAGGTCCTCACTGCCG